>JABFSM010000338.1 GCA_013140635.1 Gemmatimonadales bacterium | reverse complement strand
TATCGGACCCGGGGCGGGTGGTGGGAAGAAAGGTCACCATGCCGGCCGCGCTTACCATCCCGATGCCGAGCGCCCGTTCGAAGGCCAGGTCGCTGCCGTAGCGGGCGCGCGCGCCACGAAATGGGCGCCGTAGCTGAACACGAGAGTCGACCTGGGGGCGCCGGCCGTGTCGAGCTCGAGATCGAGCCCGTAGGTGCCGGGGCTGGGCCGAAGCGCGATCCGAAGGTCGCTCGTCGCTCCGGCCGCCCTGACGGAGTCGGCGGGGAGGAGGAGCTCCGCAAAGAGGCCGAAATCGGGCGCTGAACGGCGGAGCACCACCACGCGCGGGTGCCCGGCCTTCACCGTAAGGACGGTGTCGTCGGGCTGGGCGCCCGCGGCCTCGAGCACGAAGACCTGGCTCAGCGGTCGGGGCGCGGGCACGGGGGCCTCGGGTACCGCGGCCGGCGCCCCTGAGGCCACCCCTTTGGGTGGACCGCAGGCCAGCAACAGCGCCGCGGCCACGCTTGCTCCGACAGCGCGGCTCCCGCTAATTGATGCCATCATCATGAAGCGCGCATTCGGCGTCATCCTCTTGCTGCTCCTCCCGGGGCCGCTCGCGGCCCAGACCTGGAACGATGCTCCGGTCCGCGAGTTGATTCGGCGCGCCATTCTGCTCCGCGAATCGCCGGTCTCCGATACCGGACTACGCCGCCACGGCAGCCGCGCGCACGGATTCGTGACCTACCTGATCCAGTTCGGCCGAGGGTTTCCCGATCCGCCGCGGCTGGCCAAGGCGGATGAGTTGGATGTGGAAGTGTATTGGGAAGCTCCGGACCAGAGCAAGCAGCGGATCACAGCCTGGCGCGACGGGACCTTCTTCCCGAGCACGACCGGGTATCATCGCGATCACCTCGGCATCATCACCAACAACTTCGGGCCGCTGATTCGGATCGGCGAAGGGGACGAGGTACGGGACGCGATCCACCCCCTCTCGGTCGAGGGCCTCGATGAATACGACTTCGCGCTGAGCGACACGATCACCTTGCGGACCCAGAAAGGGCCGATCGAGGTGCTGGGCGTGCAGGTCAAGCCGAAGGATCTGGCCCGCCCCCTCGTTGCCGGCCGCCTCTATCTGGAGCGCCGCACCGCCGCTCTCGTCCGGTTCGAATTCACCTTTACCCCCGCCGCCTATCGCGACACCGAGCTGGAAGACATCTCGGTGGTACTCGAGCAGTCGCTCTGGGAGGGGCGCTGGTGGCTGCCCTACCGGCAGCATATCGAAATCCGCCGCCGCTCCTCGGTCTTCGAGTTCCCGGCGCGGTCGATCATCCGCGGCCAGTGGGAAATCGAGGAGTACGATTTCGACATCGGGATTCCGGCCGAGTTGCGCAATGCCCCCGAATACGGCGGTCTCACGGCGCCGGTGCCAGACACCGTTCGGTGGAAGACGCCGCTGCGGGGTGCCGTCGACGCGGTCGACCCTTTCGACCGGCGCGAGTTCGATCAGCTCAAGCGGGCGGCGGAGGATCTGGCGGCAAAGACGGTGTTGTCGGGTATTCCGCGCACCCGGTTCGGCACGACCGGGGTGAGCGACCTCGTGCGGGTGAACCGCGTCCAGGGTTTGGCATTCGGCATCGGGGTTGGACGCCGGTTCGATCGCGGTTTCGAACTTCGCGGCTCGTTCGGATACGGTCTCTCCGACCACCGGTTCACCGCCTCGTTCCTGGCGGGGCTCACCCGCGGCGACAACCAGCTCACGATGGACGCCCGCCGGATCGTTCGCGACTTCGGCGACGAGCCGGTGGTGAGCGGGGCGGTCAATTCTCTTCTTTCCCAGGAGCGCGGGATCGACCTCGGCGACTACATCCTCGGCGAGGAGGTCGGGGTCGGGTTCCGGCGGCAGCTCGATCACCGCTGGGCGGTCGATCTGGCGGCTCGGTGGGAGCGGAGTTCGAGTGTCGAGACCCGGGCAAGCCCTATCAGCGAGTCCTATCGGCCCAATCCCGACCTCGGCAGCGGTTCCTACTTCCTCGGACGGATGGTCCTGTCACTGGCGGCGCGGGGGGCGGTCGACCGGGGTGACATCAAGGGATCGCTCGCGCTCGAGGGTGGCACCGGAGAAACGGACTATTTCCGGGCATCGTTCCGGAGCGACGGCATCGTCCCGGTCGTTCTCGGACACCTCCGGCTTCGGACCGTGGCCGGAATCGCCACCAGCGGCCTTCCCAGGGCGCGGAGCTTTGCGATCGGCGGCCGCGGTACCCTCCCGGCTGAACGATTTCGCGGCTACGGTGGAAGGCGGGTCTTTACGGCGCAGCTGGAGTGGCGGCTAGGTGTGCCGGTGCCGCAGATCGGCCTCGGACCGTTCGCCGGGACGGGGCGGCGCGCGATTCTCGCCCCATTCGTGGGGATTGGATGGGCGGGGGGCGCCATCGATGGGTTAACATGGGGTTCGAGCAACGGAGCCCGTCCGGTGGCGGGGGTGGCCATCGAGCTGGTGCAACAGCTGATCCGCATCGAAATCGCCACGGTGCTGCGCGGGAGCGCCACAATCCGGATTACGGCCGATATTGCGCCGGAATGGTGGCCAATCCTCTAGCCCCCGTTACCCTCGCCCGCCTAGATTGGAACTATGGCCTTTAGTGACGAGTGGCTGGTCCCTACGCTTTCCAGCCTCGTCCCTGAGGAGCAGATCGTCGCGCTGCGGAAGGACGGCGGCACCGGCACCTCGCTCTGGGAAGCGCTCGTCGCCCGCCGGCTCCTCACCGACGATCAAATCCTCACCGCCGTCTCCCTTCGCTTCCGAATGCAGGTGGCCGATATGGCCGCCCTCGACCCGAGGGTGCAGGAACAGGTGCCGGAGCAAGTCGTCCGCAAGTACAACGTTCTCCCCCTCCGGATCACCGATTCCTATCTCGAAGTCGCCACCGCCAATCCGTTCGACATGGACGCGGAAAAGATGCTGGCCTTCGCGACCGGGCGAGAGGTCCGGATGTCGCTCTTCCCGCCCACGAAAATCCGTGAGCGGCTCGACGAGCTCTATCGTCCCGAGGATGTGGTCTCGAAGCTCCTCTCCGGGATCAGTGAAGACGCCCAGGTCACCCAGCTCTCCGACGAGCCGGACGAATACAACGCGAGTGCGGAGGAGGCGCAGCAGCGGCCGATCATCAAGCTGGTCGACACGCTGATCGCGGACGGGATCACCAGCCGGGCCAGCGACATCCACGTCGAGCCGGGCGATGGGGGCGTTACGGTTCGCTACCGGATCGACGGCGTTCTTCGGCAGGTCATGAAGATCCCGCGCTCGGCGGGCATTCCGCTGGTCTCTCGGGTCAAGATCATGTCGGGAATGGACATCGCCGACCGGCTCCGGCCTCAGGATGGGCGTTGCCGCGTGGCGGTGAATGGGAGCCCGGTCGATCTTCGAGTCTCGACCCTTCCCGCTTCGCTCGGCGAAAAGCTGGTCATCCGGATTCTGAATCAGAAGTCGACGGTGCTCTCCCTCGACGCGCTGGGCCTTTCGGAAGACGAGCGCGGCACCATGTCGAAGCTGCTGCAGAACAAAGAGGGGATTATCCTGGTCACCGGCCCCACCGGCTCCGGCAAGACGACGACCCTCTACGCCGCGCTCCGGCAGGTGCAGGGCGAGGGGGTGAACATCGTCACAGTGGAGGATCCGGTCGAATACCGGCTCGGCGCCAACATCGTGCAGGTACAGGTCAACGAAAAGGCGGGCCTGACGTTCGCGAGCGCGCTCCGCTCGATCCTGCGGCAAGATCCCGACGTCGTCCTCATCGGCGAAATCCGCGACGTCGAGACCTCGCAAATCGCGGTGCAGGCATCGCTCACCGGCCACCTCGTGCTCTCGACGCTGCACACGAACGACGCCCCGAATACGGTGACTCGGCTCGTCGATATGGGAATGGAGGCGTACAAGATCGCCTCCGCGCTGCGGGGTATTCTGGCGCAGCGGCTTCTTCGGCGGCTCTGTCCGCATTGCAAGATTCCCCAGAGCGATCCCCTTCCGGAGCGGATCAGGAAGTATCTCCCGCCGAGTGCCGTGACGCTCTACCAGGCGGTCGGCTGCTCCGAGTGCGCTATGACCGGATACCGGGGCCGGTTCGGCATCGTGGAAATCCTGGTGATGACGCCGGAGCTGGAGCGCCTCATCGGCCGCGGCGCCACCGCCGATCAGATCGCCGTGGCGGCGCGGGCCGGCGGGATGAAGTCGCTCTTCGAGAGCGGCATCAAGCATGTGCAGGGGGGCGAGACGTCGGTGGACGAGCTCCTGCGGGTCACGGAGCCGCCGCGCGAGGACAATGGGCAGGGAGGGCGGCCTGGTGCGCCACGTTATGACGACGAGGAGGACGACCGTGAGCGCCGGCCCCGGCGCCCGAGGCGTCCGGCGGATGATGACGATGCGCCGGCCCGCCCGATCCAAGTCACGATGACCGCCCCTCCGGCCGGTGCGCCGCGGGAGATGGCCACGCCGCATATCGAGCTGTCGCCGGCGTTCGAGCTATTGGAGGATCTGCCGCCGGCGCGGGCGGAGCTCACCCGGAAGGGGGCGCTGGTGCTCCTGGTGGACGATGAAGATCAGCTGCGGCGGGTCATGCGCGATCTGCTCGAACGCCAGGGGTATACGGTGGTCGAGGCGCGGGACGGCGCCCAGGCGCTCGACGAGGTCGACCGGCATGCGCCGGATATCGTGCTGCTCGATCTCAATTTGCCGGGCATCGACGGTTACTCCGTCCTCAGCCAGCTTCGCTCTCGACCGTCGACCAGGCAGATCCCCATCATCGTGCTCACCGCCAAGGGTGACGAGGACAATGAGGTGCGGGTGCTTGAGTTAGGCGCCGACGATTTTCTCACCAAGCCGTTCCGCGCCAAGGCGCTGGCCGCTCGGCTCGAAGGGGCGCTGGGCCGGCGGCGTTCGTAGGTCATTGCGAGGCGGCGGAGCCGCCGAAGCAATCTCTTCTGTCATTACGAGGGCCCATTCGACACTGTCATTGCGAGAGCCCGTAGGGCCCGAAGCAATCCGAGTCCCCATGACCATCCCCATCCGCGTGGCCTATGTCGATGTGCTCGTCCTCCGGGGCGAGGGAGGGGCGTTGCAGGTGCTTTGCCTCAGGCGGAGCGCCGCAGGGCGCTCTCCAGGCTCCTGGGAGGGGGTCCACGGGCATATCGACGATGGAGAGACCCCGGTGGCCACGGCACTCCGGGAGGTGAGCGAGGAGGCCGGCCTGACGCCGATCCGGTTCTACAACCTGAGCCGGATGGAGAGCTTTTATCGGCACGCCACCAATGAGGTGGTGCTGATTCCGGTCTTCGTGGCGGTGGTGGAGCCGGGGGCGCTGGTGCGGCTTTCCGGGGAACACGATGCGTTCTCGTGGCTCGCGCCGGAAGAGGCCAAGGTTAGGATGAGCTGGCCTCGGGTGCGAAGGGAAATCGAGGATGCGGTGGCGCTCTTCGGGGAGGGCGGGGC
>JABFSM010000132.1 GCA_013140635.1 Gemmatimonadales bacterium | reverse complement strand
GGGCGGGGTCGAGGCGGCCGGCGTGCCACGTCCCCAGCGCGGCGACGAACGCGCCGATACTCAGCGCGAGACCGACCGCCACCGCTGCGACGCGAAAATCGAGTGACGACCCGACCCACGTATTGCCGGGTACGAGCATCGAGCGTGCCGCCCCGCCCATCCATGCGACGCCAAGGAGCGCCACCCCCCCCGAGCCCGCGGCGAGAATGCCGCTCTCTACGAGCTGAAACCGGAAGAGCCGGAAGCGGTTCCCGCCGACCGCCAGGCGCACCGCCGTTTCGCGGGCCCGGCTCAGGTTCCGGGCCAGGAAGAGGTTGACGAGGTTCGCGCAAATCAGCAGCAGCAGGCCCGCGGACCCGCCGGCCAGCCACTTCGCGATCTGCACCCGGGGTGAACGGTTCGAGCCCCGAGCACTCTGCACCGGCTCCCACACGGCGCGCGCCTTGAGCTCCCGGTCGCGTCCCCGGGTGGTGAACGTGCGATAGGCACGCGTCGCGTCGTCCTCCGCGAGCGCGTGCGAGACCCCGGCCCGAAGCCGGCCGATGATGCGCACCCAATGGGAACCGTCGGTGGTCCAGAGCTGCTCGTCGCTGCCCATCAAGTCCGGGGCGGTGACCATGATCGGGGTCCAGAGGTCCACCGCATTGAGATCGATCCCGTTGAATCCTTCGGGGGCGACGCCGACCACGGTGTAGGTCCGGCTCCCGAGCAGAAGGCTTCGTCCCAGGACGTCGGGCCGGCCGCTGAACTCCCGCTGCCAGAACCCGTAGCTCAGCACGCAGGTCCCTTCGCCGGCTCCGCGGCTGTCCTCGGCGGTCGAGAAAAACCGCCCGAGACGGGGCACCACGCCGAGCACCGGGAAATACGAGGCGCTCGCCGCCGTGACCGCGACCGACCGGGCGTTTTCTCCGCGGCCAAAACTCAACGAAGTGGAGAAATACGTGGCCGCGCCGTCGAGGGTCCGGGCGTTCTCGAGCAATGCGGTGTAGTCGATCCACGCCAGGCCGGTCGAGACGAAGGTGCCGAAAGGCGGAATGCGCCGGGTTTCGAGCAGCCCGAGCCGCGCGATCCGGCCGGGGTCGGCCACGCCGGGCGGCGGCCGGAGCAGCATCCGGTCGACCAGGCCGAAGAGGGTGGCGCCGGCAGTCAGGCCGAGTCCGAGGAGGGCCACCACCACGAGCCCGAAGCGGGGCGTGCGACGGAGGCTCCGAAAGGCGTGGACCACGTCGGTGCGAAGCTCGTCGCCGAATCGCATCTCAGACTCCGGGGTAAGGCGAGGCTGGAGGGGGGTCTTGGTCTGCTTCTCTAAACATACGACGCCTTCCGAGTCGCAACGGTTGCGGGGTGTTTGATCGCTCCGGTCTCGGTCCCGAACAGCGCGCTCCCGGTCTCCGTCCAACCTTGACCCACCGGGCCGCCGCGGGTAGTTTCGTTATACATAGATTGACTATGGATATGGTGACTATGCCTGCGCCGCGTGATCCGCTTCGGGTCGATATCCTCCCCGGAACGCTCGACCTCCTGATCCTCAAGACGCTCTCGGTCCAGCCGATGCACGGCTACGGGATCGCCCAGCACATCGGGCGCCTCTCGGCCGATGCGCTCAAGGTGGAGGAAGGTTCGCTCTACCCCGCCCTACAGCGCCTCAAACT
Source organism: Gemmatimonadales bacterium (assembly GCA_013140635.1). Lineage (GTDB taxonomy): Bacteria > Gemmatimonadota > Gemmatimonadetes > Gemmatimonadales > GWC2-71-9 > JABFSM01. The sequence continues at coordinate 3,822 of JABFSM010000132.1, read as the reverse complement.
CAAGGGCTGGCTCACCGCCGAGTGGCGGATCACCCCCACCGGGCGCCGAGCCCGGTACTACGAGTTGAGCCGCGGCGGCCGCCGCCAGTTGGCCCGTGAGCTCTCGGCATTCGACCAGCTGGTCGCCGCGGTCCGGAGCGTGGTGCGGCCGGCATGACGACCGCCTTGCGAACCTTCCTCCGCCGCGTGCTCCATGTCCTCCGCCCGCGCCGGTTCGAGGCGGACCTGCAAGACGAGCTCCGCTTTCACGAAGCCATGGCGGCCGACGAGGCCCGGCATGCCGGCGCCTCACCCGAAGAGGCCAGCGCGGCCGCCCGCCGGCGACTCGGCAACCAAGCCCAGCTGGGCGAGGCGTCGCGGGCGGTCTGGGAATTCTCCTGGCTCGAAGGTTTGCTCCGCGATCTCCGTTATGCGCGGCGGGCGCTCCGGCACCGGCCCGCCTTCGCGTTCGCGTCGATCGTCACCCTTGCACTCGGGATCGGGGCCACCACCGCCTTCTGGAGCGTGCTCGATCCGGTGCTGCTCCGTCCCCTGCCGTACCGCGAGTCGGGCCGCCTGATGGCGCTGCTGGAGAAGCGGCACACGCGGCCGGCCGGCCAGACCGTCATCTCGCCCGCGAACGCGCTCAACTGGCGCGACCGAAGCCGCGCCCTGCAGGACGTGGCGCTCTACACGTGGTCGAGTGCCACCCTCGCCGACGATCCCGCCGAGGAGCTCGTAGGCCGCGCCGTCAGCACGAACATGTTCGCGATTCTCGATGCCGCGCCGGCGCTCGGACGCGGATTCGTGGCCGAGGACACGGTTCGGGGGGCCCCCCGCGCCCTGGTCATCAGCCACCCGCTCTGGCAGCGGCGGTTCGCGGGCGACCCCGCCATCGTCGGCCGGCCGGTTCGGCTCCGTGAAGGGCCCGCGGTCGTCGTCGGGGTCATGCCGCAGGGCTTCCGCTTTCTCGGCGACGAGAGCTACTGGGTGCCGTTCCCCATGCGCTCCGAACTCAGAGTGCCAAGGGGACGCTGGGTGATGGCGATCGGCCGTCTCGCGCCGGGGGCGACCCCGTCCGGAGCTTCGACCGAGCTCGCGGCCATCGCGCGGGACCTGGGCCGCGAGTTTCCCGACTTCAATACCGGGTGGAGCGCGCTGGCGGTGCCGCTCGCCGAGCAGGTGACGGGCGGGGCGCGGCCGGTGCTTTGGCTCCTGGCGGGCGCCATCGGATTCGTCCTGCTGGTCGCCTGCGCCAACGTGGCCAACCTGCACCTCGGGCAGGCCATCGCGCGGCGCGGCGAGCTGGCCCTCCGGGCCGCCCTCGGCGCCTCGCGCGGCCAGGTCATCCGTCAGTGGCTGGTCGAAGGTCTCGTCCTGGCGACGTTAGGCGGCGTTCTTGGAGTGGCGGTGGCGGCCGCGGGCGTCCGGATGCTGGTGGCGGCGCAGATCGCCCAGATTCCCCGGCTCGACGAGGTCGGCGTCGATCTGCGGGTCTTGGCGTTCGCCGGGCTCGTGACGGGGCTGGCGGGGCTGATCTTCGGGCTCGCGCCCGCAGTCGTCGTGCGGGACGGAAAGCTTCGGGGCGTGCTGAATGGACGTGGCGGCGACCCGAACCCGAAGGCCGGCGGGCTCCGCGGCAGCCTGGTCGCGGCCCAGGTCGCGCTCAGCTTCGTCCTGCTCACCGGAGCGGGGCTCACCATTCGTTCTCTCCGGCACGTCTTGGCGCAGGCCCCGGGCATCGACGCGGCGGGGGCGATCACGTTCGCGGTGAACCTCCCGGACCGGGACTATCCCGAGGCGCCGCAGCGCACCGCATTCTATCGGGAACTCGTGCGGCGGATCGCCGGGCATCCGCAGGTGAAGGTGGTCGGACTCAGCACTTCGCTTCCCCTCCGCGCTATTCAGCCGGCAACGAGTTTTGCGGTGGTGGGTGAGCCGGCTCCGGCCCCGGGACAAGAACCGGTCACCCAAGTCAATCAGGTGAGCGGCGAGTACTTCGCCGCCATGGGGATACCGGTGCTTCGCGGCCGGACGTTCGGGCCCGAGGACCGCGCCGACGGGCTTCATTCGGTCGTCGTCAGCAGCGTCTTTGCCGAATTGGTGGCGCCGGGTGGCGCGGTCATCGGGCGGCACGTGAAAGTGTCATGGGACGACCCCGACTCCGCTTTCACGATCGTCGGCGTGGTCGGAGATGTTCGAACCGACGGGCTCGACGCCGAGTCGCGACCGTCGTTGTATTTCTCACTCGACCAATACCAGAGCGGCTCGGCCAATGTCATCGTCCGAGCCGTCGGCGATCTAACGGCGCTTGGACCGGCTCTTCGCGGCGATGTGGCGGCGATCGACCGGGGGCTTCCGGTGACCGATCTCGCGACTCTTGCCGATCGGGTGCACGACTCGGTGGCCGGCCGGCGCTACCCGATGCAGCTCCTCTCGCTCCTCGGCGGCCTGGCGTTGATCCTCGCGTCGGTCGGGCTCTATGGGGTGCTGGCGTATGGCGTCACGCAGCGTCACCGGGAGTTGGGGGTGCGCCGGGCCATCGGCGCGACGGACGGATCGATCATCCGCCTCGTCCTGCGCGGCGGGCTCCGGTATGTCGGCGTGGGGTTGGTCTTCGGCTTTACGGGCGCGCTGCTCGCGGCGCAATGGCTCGGCGACCTCCTTTACGGCGTGGCGCCGACCGACCCGCTGACGCTGGCGGCCACCGGAGCCGCGATCGTAGGGGTGTCGGTGCTCGCCTCCTGGATTCCGGCGCGGCGCGCCGCGCGCGTCGATCCGGCGATCGTGCTCCGGGGGGATGGTTAGGGTCGGCGCCGCTTCGGTCCGCGCACCGCCTCGGCCTCGAGGGGATTCTCCGGCCAGTGGTGTTTGGGGTACCGGCCCCGCAGCTCCTTCCGCACCTCGAAATAGGCGGTCGCCCAGAAGCCGGCCAGATCCTGCGTCACCTGCACCGGCCGATAGGCGGGCGACAGCAGGTGCAGCGTCAGCGGTACGCGCCCTCCGGCGATCCGCGGCGACTCCCTCTGCCCGAAGAGCTCCTGTAGCCGGACCGCCAGGACCGGCCCGGCCGGATCGGCGTAGTTCACGACAATTTGCGAACCGCTCGGCACCGTAATGCGCTCCGGAGCCTCGCGGTCGAGATCGTTCCGGCGGTTTCGGGGGATCAGCGCTCCCAGAATCGGCGCCAGATCGAGTCGCTCGAGCTCGCTTCGGCGCCAGCGCCCGTAAAGATGTGGCCCGAGCCACCCCTCGAGCGTGGCGAGCAGCGCCTCGTCCGAAACGTCCGGCCAGGAAGGGTCCACGCGGTGCAGGAACCGGACGCGGGCGCGGAAGGTGTTGGCCGCGTCGCTCCAGGGCAGGACGGCCAGTCCATCCTTCCGGATCCCCGCCAGCGCCGCGCGCAGAGCCCGCTCCGGATCGGGCGTCCCGAGAGAGCGATCCGCCAGAATCAGCGCGCCCAGCCGGCTGACCCGCCGGGCAGTGACGGCCCGAAGCACCGAACGCCATTCGACCACTTCCTCCTCCACAACATGACCCTCCGCCACCCGGGCCAGTTCCGTCTCGGCCAGAGGTGCCGCCACCAGGATTCGCCCTTCCGCGCCGGCGTCGTCGAGGGACGCCACGACGAGAAACGGTTCACGAGCCAGGGTCTGCCCGGGCAAGAGCATTGCGCCGCGGCCATTCCGCAGCAGAAACCGCCCCGGTTGTCCGGGCCGCAGCTGCGCAATGCGGTCGGGATACGCGAGGGCCAGCACCGCTCCGGCGGCGGCGGGGTCGGCGGCCTCCCGCGGCCCGGACAACCGGGGCGGTTTCTGCTGCGGAATGGCCGCGGCGCAATGC
>JABFSM010000205.1 GCA_013140635.1 Gemmatimonadales bacterium | reverse complement strand
GAGGACCGCTCACCCCACCGTTCCCCTGCCCCAGCCGAGGCCCGGAACCGTCATAGAGGTACCCTGGAATCGTGTTGATCAGGGAGATCCCGTCGGCGCCATCTTCCACCGCCACGGTCGCGATGTGGGGAATGTCCGGCAACACCGGCGAGAGCTTGGCGATGATCGCCCGTTTGGTGAGGGCACGGCATCTCGAGACGATGCGTCCCACCGATCCCGGGTCGGCGCCGAATTCCACCCCTCCCGCGCTCGTGTTGGGACAGGAGAGGTTCAGCTCATACGCGGCAATCGAAGGGCAGTCCTCGAGCCCGGCGATTACCTCAGCGTACTCCGATTCGGTGAATCCGACGACGTTCACCACGATCTTCGCGGACCGGAGGTGTGCCGCGAGCCAAGGGAGTTCTCGGGCACGAACCTGATCGAGCCCCGGATTCGCGAGGCCGACCGAGTTGAGCATCCCCCCGCGAAATTCCGCGACCCGGGGCGGCGGATTCCCATGCCGGGGCGCGAGGGAGACCGCCTTGGTGATCAGGCCGCCGAGGCGGTCGAGATCCATGACGCCGGCAAGCTCGCGTCCGAACCCCGCGGTGCCGGCGGCGAGGAGAATCGGATTTTGGAAGGTGGTGCCGAACAGGGTCCGGGCGAGCGGTGCGACCGTCACTTCTGTCCCGCGCGGGCGCCCGCACTCGTTGCCGCGCCCTGCCCGACCTTACGCTCGTATTCGAGGAGGTACGCCACGACCGCATCCGCGAGCGAGGAAACCAGGTTGAGCTGACTGGCGCGGGTGGTCATCAGCTTGGCGTCTTCCGGGTTGGTGCTGAATCCGACCTCGACCAGAATGGCGGGCCGCCGGGCGGTATTGAGGACGATGAGATTGCCCTGTTTGACGCCTTTGTCGGGACCGGTATGGGACTCCTGGAGGTACGACTGCACCAGCTCCGCCGCGCGCACCGCCTCCCGCAGATGTTCGTTGAGCTGGAGGTCCTTCATGATGAAGTCGAGTCCGTTGAGCTGTTCTTCGGCGTTCTTGGGGTCCTCGAAGCGGATCGCCTCGTTTTCCATCCGCGCCACCCGCGCCGCGTCCTCGGTCTTCGCTTCCGCGAGATAGTACGTCTCGAAGCCGCGCACCCGGGTGTAGCCCGGGCGCTTGGGCAGGGAGTTGACGTGGATGCTGAGGAAGAGATCGCACTCTTCGGTGCAGTAGGCGCCGCGGTCGCGGATGTCGATGAGGGTGTCGCGGGCGCGGGTCATCACCACCTTGACCCCGCGCTCGCGCAGCTCGTCCCGAAGCAGCCGGCTGAGCTGTAAGGTGACGTCTTTTTCCTTGAGCCCGTTGGGGAAGAAGATCCCGGGGTTGCCGGGATCGACGCCCCCATGCCCCGCGTCGATGGTGACGACGTGGCCCTTCCGGAGACCGTTAGGAAGCCGGTTCGGATCCGCGGCGGGCTTGGCCGCGGCCAGCGCGGCTGCCGGCGCGGGTGCGTTATCCACGAGCCTCGCGGCGCGGGCATCGTACCGAAACCGCCGGCCGAAGGCCCTGGGGAGCATTTCGGAGACGAACTGAATCGGCAATTCGAGGGTGTCGCGCCGAAGGGAGGCCGAGCCCGCCAGCGGGCGCAGCGTCCCATCCAACTGATAGAGCGGCGCACCGAGCAGAAACCGGAAGACCTGCGGGCCCACCGTCACCTCGGCCCATCCGGCGCCGATACGCGCTTCGGCGCCGAGAGCCGCGAGCAACTGGGGAGCCGGCAATACCGGCCCGAACGACTGGTCCCACCGCACCGGCACCCGCGCTTCGCCCCGAACGGTCTGGATCACGACCGTCATGGGCGCCTTGGGCAGGACGAGGGCGGCGAGGAGGATCCCGGCAATCATCATCGGACTTTCAGCGCGCGCGACATTTCTCGTTCGGCCATACGTCGCTTGATGTCTTCTCGGCGGTCATGGGTCTTCTTTCCCTTGGCGAGCGCGAGCGCCACCTTGGCCTTGCCCTTCGAGAAGTAGAGTTCGAGCGGCACGATAGTGAACCCCTTCTGTTCGACCCCACCGACGAGCCGCATGATTTCCCGCTTGTGCATCAAGAGTTTGCGGGTGCGCACCGGGGCCGGGTTCCAGCGATTGCCCTGCTCGTAAGGGGTGATGTGCATCCCCTCGAGCCAGACCTCCCCGTTCCGGACCAGTGCATACGCCTCCTTGATGGAAGCCTTCCCATTCCGGAGGCTCTTGACCTCGGTGCCGGTGAGCACGATCCCCGCTTCCCACTGGTCGAGGAAGTGGTAGTCGTAAGATGCCCGCGGATTCCGTGCCACGGAGATCCGAGGTTTTTCTTGAGCTGGGGGGCGCTTTTCGCTCATAAGTGACTCTCAGAGCGGAAGATAGGTCGCCTGAAAGTGGAGAGCAACGGAACGCTTGACCGGGCATGGAGGGGGGCCTAGCTTTTCGCCCGACGCCGGAGTGGTGGAACTGGTAGACGCGCTGCGTTCAGGGCGCAGTGGGCGCAAGCCCGTGGGGGTTCGAGTCCCCCCTTCGGCATGTAGGTCGCTATTCGCTATTCGCTATTCGCTATTCGCTATTCGCTATTCGCTATTCGCTATTCGCTATTCGCTATTCGCTATTCGCTATTCGCTATTCGCTAAAGGTCGTTGGCGAATAGCGAATAGCAAGTAGCGAGATCAGTATCTTGCCATCCCCCGATCCACCTCCGCGGCCCAAGCATCGATCCCCCCAGCCAGACTTCTGGCCCGAAATCCCGCGCCCTGCAGGAGGCGTTGCGCGGTGAGGGAACGCTGGCCGTGATGGCAAACGGTGACAATCTCGGCCCGAGGGTCGAGTTCCCCGAGCCGGCCTGGAAGTTGGCTCAAGGGCACCAACCGGCTGCCCGGAATTCGGGCGATTTCCCACTCCCAGTCCTCGCGAACGTCAACCACCGTCCGAGTCGCCCCTCGGTCGGTCGGCCGGGCCAACTCGGCGACGGAGATTTCGGATTCCGCACCCGTGGTATCCGCGCCGACGCCGCAATACGCCTCGTAGTCGATGAGCTCGGTGACCGTCGGGCGATCGCCGCAAACGGCGCAGCCAGGATCCCGAACCACCGCCAGTTCGCGAAAACGAAGCCGGAGCGCGTCGAAGAGGATGAGCCGTCCCGCGAGCGACTCACCGGCTCCCAGAATCCACTTGATCGCCTCGAGCGCCTGGAGGGTGCCGACAATCCCGGGAAGGACGCCCAACACTCCGGCTTCGGCGCAGTTGGGAACGAGGTCGGGGGGCGGCGGTTCCGCGAAGAGACACCGGTAGCAGGGGGCGCCCGGTGCGCCAAAGAGGGAAACCTGCCCGTCGAACCGGAAGATGCTCCCATACACATAGGGCTTCCCGAGCAACACCGACGCATCGTTGACCAGGTACCGAGTCGGAAAATTGTCGCTTCCATCCACCGCAATGTCGTACCCGCCGACGATCTCGCGGGCGTTCTGCGACGTGAGCCGAACCGAATGGAGCCGAAGATCGACGTGCGGGTTGAGATCGTGCAGGCGAACCGCAGCCGACTCGGTCTTCGGCATGTCGACGGCCCCGGTGCCATGCAACACCTGGCGCTGGAGGTTGGTGAGGTCGACCCGGTCGGCATCGACGATGCCGAGGGTGCCGATGCCCGCGGCGGCCAGGTAGAGTGCCGCCGGCGAGCCGAGTCCTCCCGCACCGATCAACAGCACGCGGGCCTGCCGCAGCCGTTCCTGTCCCGCCATGCCGACCTCGGGAAGGGTCAGGTGCCGGGCGTAGCGGATGAGTTCGAGCGAGGAGAGGGGCAACGGGTTCGCGACGGGCGGGGGGGCCGGTCGCCTCTCAGATGGCGATCGACGTGAGCGGCACGAGCTCGGGCGTCGGCTGTTCCTTGAGCAGGTCGGCGAGGGAAATGCTGGAGAGCAGATCGTCAACCCGGCGCTGCAGAGCGTGCCATATCGGGCGAATCGAACAGGCCGAGGTGGGAGAGCAACGCTCCGCGTCCACGGGGTGGCTTTCGCAGTTGATTTCGAAGGTTTGGTGCTCGGAGGCGGTCATCACGTCTCGCACGGTGATCTCGCCGGGATCGCGGGAAAGGTAGTACCCGCCACGCGCCCCCCGGACGCTCTCGACCAGCCCGGCGCGCCGAAGCCTGAGCAGAATCTGCTCGACGTAATCGGCGGGAAGGCGCTCCACCTGAGCCAACTCCCGCGCGGCGATCGGCCCACCCCCGGCGCCGCCTCGCTTGGCCAGGTGGAGGGCGATGATCAGGCTGTACTCGGTCCAGGTGGTGACGCGCATGGCTGGAATATCCCCCTGCGGCGGGAGGGGGACAAGCGCCCCTTTTTCAAGTACAATAGACCGATGCCAATTCCTCGCGTCGTTGCCGTAGGCGCGCTTGCCACGGTGCTCCTCGGTTCGATGGCCCAGGCCCAGACGGCGGTCCCGGTCGTTGCCCCCGGGGGCCTCTTGAGCGGTACCGTGCGCGACAGCGCGACCGGCGAACCGGTTGGCTTTGCGCTGGTGGTTCGGACCGGCACCGAGGACCGGGTCTTTGCCACGGAAGCGGGGCGTTTTTCGCTCCCCGGATTCAGCGGCGGCCACGCGACCATTCGGGTTCTGCAGATCGGCTACCGCCCGCTCACACTCGTGCTTCAGGTAGATACGAAGGGCACCGCCGCGCCCGGCATGCCTGGGCTCGTCATCCGGCTTGCCCGGCAGGCCGTCGTGCTCCCTGAGATCCTGGTCACCGGCAACGTCTGCACCGGGGTGGATGCGATCTCCGGCGCCGGCGAGGGGAGTTCGATCATCGACGAGGCGCTCAAGAACGCCGAGCGGCTGCTGGCGCTCGAGAAGTCCTATCCGTCCCTCGGGACCTTTCAGCGGGTGACCCGCATCCTCGACGATGGGCTCCCGAGCGGCGACCGGCGGGTGGACACGATGCGTTATGACAGCCGCAGCTCCGACGGCTATCGCAAAGGCAGGGTCCTGGAACGGCGGAGCCGGCAGGAGGAGGTCAATTTCTTCACCGCCTCCGACATCGTCCGCGCCGAATTCCGAAAGCACCACTGTTTCTGGTACGCCGGGCGGGACAGCGTCGAGGGATTCCCCGGCTATCGGATCGACTTCGCGCCGAACGCGCGGGTGAAAGAGCCGGACTGGGCCGGCTCGCTGGTGATCGATTCGTCCAGCATGCTGCTGCTGCGCGCCGAGGCTCGGCTCGTCAACATCAAGCCCGCCAAGCGGGGGTTTCGCTCGGGAGTCTGCAGTGTGCTGTACACGCAGGTGGCTCCCACATTGCTGTATGAGTATCTGGTCAACTGCAGCGAGTCGAGACACGAGACACCGGAGCGAAGCGTCGTGGCGCAGTGGTCCTTGATCGACTTCGCCTTCTTGGGGAAGCGCCCCGCGATTCGCGACCCCGCCCCGCCCTGACGCGGCGGCTTACCCGCCGCCGGGAAGCCCCTTGCCGCCGGGCACGCCAAGCTCGGTCATCGCCCGCAGGTTGAGCACCTCTTCG
>JABFSM010000318.1 GCA_013140635.1 Gemmatimonadales bacterium | reverse complement strand
GGGGGAGGGAGACTCGCTCGTCGTATCGCTGGACGCGACGTCGCTCCCCGCCGGCGCCGCCTTCGGCTCGAGTTTCGGGATCGAGCGGCGCCAGCAGGTCCGGACCACGCGGGGTGGGCTGCGCAACGCGCTGTTCGTGGGCGGAGAGTGGCGCCTCCGCTCGGTGGAGGTACGCAACCGGCCGGTGCACGTCTTCGTCCGCGGCCATTTTCCCTTCGCGGACTCGACCTTTGCCGCGGCAATGGGCGGCGTCGTGGCCGCCCAGCGCGCATTCTGGAGCGACGACCGTTTTCCAAGCTACCTGGTGGCGCTGGCGCCGAGCAATCGGGGCACCTTGGGGGGGACCCGATACACCGACGCGATGATGCTGGATGCCGATACGCTGCATGCGATCGACGCCGACATGCTGGCGCTCGTTTCCCATGAGTCGTTTCATGAGTGGATCGGCGGGCGGACCGTGCCGGCGGATGGGCTCGAGGGGGCGCTCAAGTGGTTCACGGAGGGAGTCAACGACTACTACGCCGACCGGCTGCTCCACGACGCGCGCCTGATCACCGACAGCGCGTACGCCGCGCGCACCAGCTCGGTGTTACGGGACTACACCACATCCACCTATCGTGACTCGTCGGCCGCCGCCGTCACCCGCGACTACTGGACCAATGGCGTCGCCAATCGGCTTCCATACCAGCGCGGCCGGCTCCTCGCTCTCGCCTTCGATCGCGAACTGCGGCGTGGAAGCCGCCGCCGAGTGGGTATCGACGCGGTGGTGCGCGAGGTGCTCAAGCGAACCGGCGCCGCGAGGCTCACCGATAGCGTTATCGTCGCGGCGGTGCGGTCGGTGGCCGGCTCTGGGGCGGCCGATACGCTGCGCCGGTGGCATGGCGGTGCCTCGCCCCTAGTGGTGCCCCCGGATGCGCTCGGGCCGGTATTCGTGCAGGACTCGGTCGACTACCTGCCGTTCGACCCCGGCTTCGACTTGGACGCGTCACTCCGCCAACGCACGGTGGTGGCGGTGCGGGCCGGCGGGCCGGCGGATCGCGCCGGCCTCCGGGACGGAATGACCATTGCCGGGGTCAGCGTCTACCGCGGACAGGCCGATCGAGAGGCGATTATCCAAGTGCGAGAAACGACCGGCATCCGTGATATCCGGTTCTTGCCGGCGGCGGAGAAGCCGATTCGAATTCCACGGTTTCGGCCTCTTCCCCGGTGATGCTCGGCTCACGTACCGTTGGTCGTCACACCCTCTTTACTATTTGTCCTGCAGTTTGTAGTGTATCACTACGTAAAGGTCCTGCGCCTCGTCGGGGTTGGTGGCGAGGCTCCTGAAATCCGCCGCCGCGTCCCGCCGCAGCCTCAAACGAATCTCCTGCCCGATGTCGAGTTCGTCGAGCACCAGCCCCGCATCGGTGAGCTTGACCGTAGCGGCGTTGAGGCCGCCGTATGTGTCGTTCTCCGGCATGGAGATCTCGGTCGAGGTCACTCGAGCGCCGCCAAAGTCGACGTACGACAAGGTGGCGTGGTAGCCGGTGGCCTGCGCGCATCTGGCGACCAGCGCGATCTGATCGACGATGACGTCACGACCCCTGGCCAGGAAGGGGAAGCGCTCGTCGCCCAGCGTGACGTTGAGGCTCTGGTCGGCGCCGGCCGCAGCGGGATGCAGGAAGCGGTGCCATTCGGTGGGGAAGTCGTGCCGCATGCTGAACATCTGTTGCAACGGCTGCTCCGTGAGGTCCGCGGCGTTTTCCAGGAACTCCCGGAGGTGGGTCGCCGCCGACTCCTTGAACTGCCCTCCGCTTTCGCGCGCCGTATAGCCGACATGAAGGATGGCGTCGGCGATCGTGGCATAGTCGAATGGGCGGAGCTCTTTCTCGGTTGAGAGCTCGAGTTGCCACTCGCTGATCGCCCCCGCGAGTTCGAACGGCAAGTAGCGCTCATCGCGAAAGTTGAATTCGAAGGTGCCGGAATCGCCCTGCGCGGTGCTGGTCGCGATCGCCGTCACCGGCGGGTGGTTGGTGCGGAAGCGAGTGTCATCGAGCCAGACGCCGGCGTCGTTCTCGTGCTCGTAGGCGCCCGCCTGATTCGGCTCCGTGTTGATGCGGATGGTGTTGTTGAGGAGCCGGAGGGTGCAGCTCACCGAAGTGTACGGACCGGCGACGCAGGGAATCGACAGGCGGACCGATTTGATGCGACGGAAGTAGTGACCCCGGAAATCGAAGTCGAACAGCTCCTCTGGAATCGAGACGTAGCATCTTCCGGTTTCGCGCAGCTCGAGGAGGGCATGCGGGCTTACCCGGGCGAGCGAGATGCTCTTGGTGAGTTCCAGCTCGCGGCGGTTGTCCTCCAGATAGGCGTTCTCCATCTGGCGGAGCGCCAGCTGTAGTTTCTCGCCGCTCACCAGTCCCTGCCGGGCATTGTCCCAATAGCCGTACTGGATAAAGCTGGCCAGCTCGTCGCCGATCTCGTACTTGTAGGCCTTTTCGGCCTTCTTGGCCATGTCGTACGCGAGGTTATACCCCTGCTTGTAGACCGCGAAGAGCTGTTCCTTCATCCACTGGTACAGCTCCTGGTTGGTGAACTTGCCCTGCAGGAAGAGCTCGACCGCCTTGGCGTTCTCGATCGCGCGGTTGTGATTCTCGAGCTCCTTCACGGCGGACTGAATGCGGATCTCCGCCGAGACGATCTGCTTGTCGAGCTGGACGATCTCTCGCGCGGCGAGATTGGCCTGCAGCGTCCAATCCTGCTCCCGCCGGATGAACGACGCCATCTTGCCGGCCATCGCCGCCTTGCTGCTGGCGTCGCTCGCATCGCCATGGAAGAAGCGGGCAATGCCGGACATGCCGCCGGCGATGTTCGAGCCGCCATAGCTGATCGTCATCCCGATGCCGAACGGCTCGATGTTCCCCGAGAAGCCGGGAATGAAGTTCATCAGGCCGCCGATGGCGTCGATCATCGAAGCGGTGCCCGTAGACTTTCTCGCCTCCTCGCTCTTCGTCATGTCCTCCTGTTCTTTGGCGATGAGCTTGACGCCGGCCTCGGCGCTATCGACAAGAGCCTCGTCGACGTCGGTCACCACGGTCGATACGGCGGTATCGGCCGGGAGGGTGCTCTCGGCGTTCAACGTGGTTGAGAGGGCCGGGGCCGGTGGGGGCGGCGCTGCGCTGTTGCCGAGCAGTTTGAGGTAGTGCTGGAAACGGACCGACGCCGTGAGGCGCGACTTGTCGAGGTTCTCTTTGTTGGCGCGGGCCTCGAGGATCTGACGCTCTTTCACGGCCGTCATCAGCTCGAGCATCTGGGTTTCGTGAGAGGCCCGGAGGCGGCTTAGCTCTTCACCGTCCTTCTTCTCGAGCGCGGCGAGGAGGGCGGAGCCGAGCCCCCGGACATCGGCGCAGAACTCGTTCGCTTTCTGGATCAAGTAGGTGAACCGATAGAGCGGCGGCGGGCTGCTCAAGTCGGCGAGGATGCTGCCGAGGCTTAAACCCTGCGAAGCGGCCTGAATCAGCGCGGCCGGGTCGATCGGCGGCGCGAAGAGCGCGAGGGTGCGCTCGACTCCGTCGATGTCCTGACAGTGGCGAATCTTGAAGAGTCGATCGGCGACGGTGTTCCAGTGCTGGATCAGCTTCTCGTTCGCTGGGATGCAGAAATACAGCGCCGACCCGACACCGAGGAGGCTGGTGCCGCTGGATGAGCTGCTGATGCTGGCGTCGCTGCTGTAGGGAAAGATGTTCTCCAGGGCCACGAGCGCGTTGGAGAAATCGTCCCATTTGTCTTTGAGGCTGTCGTACGATTCGGCCTTGATCTCGCCGCGTTTGGGTACGAACTCGGGGCGGGGCCCGAGAATATGGTTGGCGATCACATAGATCTGCATCGCCTCGTACACGCTCTCCCGGGTGAATTGCCGGAAGAGCGAGTCGCCCCAGGCGATCAGGTTCTCGACGTACTTGATCACCACATTCTTCATGTACGCCAGCGGGCGATTGGCGGCCACGAGGTGCGGATCGAAGGGGTTGTCACGCCACTCGGCGATGATCGCGTTTTCCGTCGTCGGATCGCCGTTTGGGCCGAGGCTCCGGAACCAGTCTTCGAGGCTCTCGGTCGGCGTCGTCTTGAAGGGGAGCACCTTCCAGTAGCGCGACATCTCCGATTCGCCGGGACCCGGCATCTCATCGGTCGTCGGGTCGAAGATGTAGTGGAACCAGTTCATCGCCTCCGAGAATTTGCCGTTCTTACTGAGCCGGGTGGCGATGTACAACGGCGCGTGGAAGAAAAGCTCCCAATTGTACTGGCTGTTGGCGCCGTACGGGTCGAAGCAGACGTTCTCCTTGTAGTAGGTCCGCTTCGGGAAATCGGCGGGCTTCTGCACCAGGTCGGACGCAAAGTTCGGATTGTAGACCCCGACGAAAGTGGCCCCCTCGTCGGAGGGGAGGGTCGTATCGCTCGCCAGGAGGCCCGGAATGTCCAGTTGATTGAGCCGCTTGACGTATTCGCTCGAATACGGATGATAGAAGGTGTGGAACTCGAGTCCGTGGTCCGGCCGCGTGAATTGCCAATACTTACTCCCAACGCCGCCAAAGGCCGTCGGGGAGCTCGACTTCTCCACGGCGTACTTGGATGAGGTGGCGATCGGCGGTGCGGCGGCCGCCGGGACCGCGGCCATCGCCATCGGGGCCGCTGCCATTGTCATCGGCGCGGTCATCATCATTGCCGCGCCGACCGGAGCGCCGGAGGGCCTGCCGGTCAGCCAGTCCGGTGCTGGATCGCCGCCGCCACCGCGGACCAACTCCGGCGGCCGGGAGTCGAAGTCGACCGGTGGGATGTCGATCGGAACGTGGATCTTGACGATCGGATCGAAAAACTCCGGCGGATACTTCTCCGGATACTTCCCCTTCTGGGGGATCTTGATGTCCACCGGACGAACGAAGTAGGACCGGTATTGATCGCTGAAAAAGAACGGAGAGTCGAGCTTAGGCGTGTAGTCTTCGCGCGTGGGCGTTACCAGGACGCGGTGCTTGCTGACATTCTTCAAATACAGATCGTCCGCCAACTCCAGGGTCGCCGTGCGGGCAAAGTTCATGAAGGCGACGCCGTACCCGTTCCACTCCGAGAGGACGCTGATGGGCGACATTCCCAGCTCGACCTTTGATGTAATGTCGGAGAGGACGAACGTCCCCAGCTCGGCCCACCCTCCGTCGAATTCGCAGTGGGAGACGATCTGGAGCTCCTGGGTGGCCTTGTCGATGGTGTAGATCCAGCGGAGGCGGGCTTCACTGGACGTCACGGTCCCGACGAGCTGCCTGATGACTTCCTTCGAGACCTGCTTCGGGCTCCACTTGCCGTCTTGGCATTCGCTCCACGCCAAGTGAATCTCCCACCAAGTCGACGCCTGCAGCGAGGAGACGCTGTCGCCGGACATCTCCTCCGCAGACCGGGTGCTATCACTCTCCGGGGGATCCTTGACCTCGACGAATTCGGGCCAGAAGAGGAAGAGCCGCTTCTTCCAGACGACGGGAATCAGATGCACCCCGCTGTTGTTGCCCTTGTCCACGGAGCGGATGTCGACCGGCAACCGCTCCCACGGACTCCACTTGCGGTATTCGTTCCAGCGCCGGTAGAAGAAGGTATATGGCGCGTTATGTGTCCGCGCGAACACGTGGAGATACTTGAGCGCTCCGTCGTCGTAGCTCTCGCGGTGCAAGCCGCATACTTCGAGGTGCGCCACCTCGTTGAGCCGTCCCAGGTAGCCGCGGAACGCCGCCTCGACGCTCCGGTCGGTGATGTCGTTCTGTACCAGGTAGCCCTCGAGCTCCTTGAAGAACTCGCTGCGATCGTTGCGCCATTCCGGCTCGAGCCAGTTCTCCGGGTAGAGGAACACCTTACGGTTTGCCTCCCATACCCGATAGTACTGGACCCACTCCCAGCGGTCACGATCGATCGCGTCGGGCGAGACGCCCTTCTCGACGCCGGTCGACGTGTCGCTCTCCAGGTTGAGCAGGCACCGGTTGACGAACATTTGAATCGCCGCATTGGCCTGCACGACGCGCGAGGTGTCCATGCAGGCGCCCATCTGCACGTCGATGAGGAAATACTCGAACAGGCCGTCGGCGTCCGTGGCCCCCCAGGTCTGGATGGCGGGCCGGGTCAGGAGGTAAGCGACGAGCGCCTCCTGTTGGTGCTTGCGAATGGCATTGCTCAACTTGCCGGCCAGCGTCACCCAGTCCGCGTCCTCATACTTGGCTTTGACGGTATCCTTCAGAAGCAGCGCGGTGGCGTTGAGCTCGTCGAAATCGGTCGACGGAGTGCCCCACTCGGCGATCGTCTCGGCGGAGAGCCCGGTGCGCGTCGCGATCTGCATCACCGCCGCCAGCCGTACCAGCGCGATCTCGTTCTTGAAGTCCGCCACGCCCAGGGCAAACTGCGTATCCACGAGAAAGTCCAGACTGACCGTGTCCCAGGCCGTGGCCTTGTTGAGCAGGGCCTTGAGGTCCACGAGGGTCGGCGGAGGCGTGGTCGTGTTCGCCGCCAGAAAGAGATCGGTGAGCAACGCCTGCGCCTGGGGAACCGTCTTCCGCAGGGCGACGAGAGCATTGACCCGCCGCCAGTCCGCCGGCGTGAGGGCTTGGAAGTCGATGTTGCCGAAATCGGCGGCCCAGGTGAGCAGGTGATTCAACTCGGTGGTGGTCAGGCCGAAGCCCATGATAAACTTGGCGGCGCGATGATAGCGCGTGGCCCGCGCCGTAAAAGCGTCGAGGATCGCGGCCGGATAGGCCACCGAGGCGGGGACGACCTCGGGTGCCGCCGTGGTCGTCAGCCACTGCAGCCGGGCGGTGGCGTTCTGCGCGGTTTCGGCATAGTCGAACCGGAGGAGATGCATTTGCGCGGCGTTGAGCGTCGTCACCACATCCCACGAGGTGGTGACGTCGCCGGCCATCTTTTCGAGGATCAGCACGCCGTCCATATAGAGCCGAAAGAGATCATCGGCTTCGGCCACGTCGACGCGCAGCGTGTACTCGCCGCTAGCAGGCGCGGCCAGATAGGCCTCCCACCGGACGCTGAAATTGTCGGCCGGCACTGCGGGCGCGGGCGCCGTCGCTTTCCAGGCGAAGTCGACCGTCGTGTCGGTGCGGGATAGCGCGGCGGCCGTCCAGGTGGCGTCGCTGTAGTAGGTGGCGGAGAATCCCTCGATCGACAAATCGGCGATGAGAGCGTCGACGTCTTGCGCGATGAGCAGCGACGTGGCCTCGTCGCCGAGGCCGATCAACGACGCGACATGCTGGACGATCGCGTCCCGTCGCAGTCTCGCTTTGAGGATCGGCACAAAACGGTTGTAGGCATAAGCGTAGCGGTCCTCGAGCGGTGTCGGCTGGGCCGGTGCGGGCCGATCAAGGAGCGCGAGATAGGTCGCGGGCAGGTCGGTGAACACCCCCGCAAAGTTCGCAGCGATGAATGCTTCGGGCGCCGTATGGAGGGCGGTGACGGCGTCGACGAAACTCTGGTCGGCATTGGCCAGGGTCGAAAGCGTCGCCCGTTCGCTGTCCGACATGATGCCGGTGCAGGTGAGTCGACCGCTTCCCTTGACGTAGGCGTACTTGGGCGCGAGGGCGTCGGGAATGACCACCGTCAGGTTCGCGTTGGCCATCGCCTGGAAGGTTGCCGAACCGTCCAGAATCCCCATGAACCGGGCGACGATGTCGGGCTGAAAGGTCAGGGCCAGCTCGCCGGTGAGGATCTCCGCGATGAGCGGCGCGGGCGGCGTATCGGGATGGCCCTTCTCGATCGTGCCGAACGCTTCGCGGATCGCCTTGGCGGTGCGAAGACTCTTGGCCGGATCGAGGCCGATGCGGGAGTCGAGTGGCAGTGTTCCTTGCAGGATGTACTGGAGGACCGGCGTCTTGAACCCCGCCTTCTTGACCGCATCCGCCAAACGGTACAGCTCGTACGTCTCGTTCGGGTCGATGGAGGTGAAGCGCTGCTGCTGCACGTCCCAGAGGCTGAAGGGTGAGATCCCGAAGAGGTCGATCAGCGTGCAGAGATCGGCAATGCGCCACTTCAGCGCTTTTGCCACCATTGCATATCGGTAGATCACGCTCAGGTGCGCGAGATTCAGGGTGTCGGTCGCGAGGTCGAGCGGCCGAGGATTGCCGCCGTCGATCACTTGGGCGACGGAGAGGATCGCGGTGAGATCCTCCTCCCGGATCCGAAAGGCGGCGAGGATGGCCGATTGATGGTCGGCGAGGACCTCGGTGCCGTCTTGCAGGTAGTTCCCCCAGGCATCTGCGAGGAAGGCGGTGTCCGCCTGCTGGACGGCCTTGGTGAGGAAGAGCTTCTGATAGAGCGAGCTCTTCCCGTAGATGTCGATGCTGCCCCACGCGACCGCAAGGCGGTCGGGCGCCAGCTTCGTGGCCGTCTTGAGCAACGACACCGACTCCAATGTGGCGATCGTCGCCGCGGTGATGTCGGTTGCGCCGAGCGCCCCGAGCATCACATCCGTCTCGTGAATCGTCCAGCCCAGCTTTCGCCAGAGACGGATGAAGCGATGGATCGCCGACCACCGCGCGTCGCTGATCCCCGAGGTCGCCGCGCCGCTATAGATGCTCTCGATGGTGCGGAGGGCAGTCGTGTCCAGCGCGCATTGCGACTGCGGCTCGTAGAGGGTGATGACCTGGCGGAACTCGCCGAGGTGGTCGGCCACCCATTGGGCGAAATGGGCGGAGGTGATACTGGTGCCCTGGGCGCCGTTGTATGCCGCGAGCCCCGCGGCGATCTCGGGATCGTTGGCCGGTACGAGCGTCCCGGCCTCGATCTGTCCGAGCCGGGCGTAGAGCGTGTTGGCGTCCAGGGAGGTGTAGGAGGCGAACTTCTGGAGAAACGCCAGGGCGCCCTGGAAGGGATTGAGGAAGCTGGTATTGATCAACTCGACCAGCTCGACATACTTAACGCCGGCCCGGCGCAGAAACTCCGGAACGGCGTTGAGGGCGGCCAGGCCGGCCGAGGAAGTGTAGCCGAAGTAGGCGTGCAGCGGTGTGGCATCGGCGGTCCCGTCAAAGGCCGTACCGGTCAGGACCTGGTATTCCTCCTGTGAAATCCGGAGCGCTTCGGCGGCCAACGCCGTCGCGGTCGTCGCGGACGGCACCGGATTCATCGCGTCGAGCGCTTCGTAGCGGCTCACCTTGAGGTGGTCGCTATAGGTCCGGATGACGTCCAGCGGCTGATGATAGGGCAGGCTGAACGGGTACTTGACGTCTTTGAGCTTGCGATAGGCGTCGAGGTCCAGATTCTGGGGGCTCGCCCGAAGATCGTCGGCCGTCGCCTCGCCGGTGTCATAGCCCGTGTAGGCCGTCAGCGAATCATGGACGGTGTAGTACTCCATGACTTCGTTGGCGAGATCGATGTACGGGATGAGCGTATTCGTATTCTCGCAGGTGAGCGGCAAGGTGAGCAGGTCGGGACGGCGCGCCGCCAGGAGGTCGAGCGGCGTCTTGCCGTCGGCATTCGCCGGGCCGCGCCAGAGGAACCGCAGGAGATCGACCAGGTAGGCCGCGGCGCTGTAGACCGAGCGGCAGTGCTCGCACTCGCAGATGTCGGGACGGCCGAAGAGCTGGGAATAGTTCGGCACCTGGTTCTGCAGCGCCTTCGTCGCCAACTGGTACTGCGCGTCGTCCATGATGGAGGCGGGCAGTTCGCCGTGGGAGTACTCCATCATGTGCAGGGCACTGAGCTCCGCCTTGGTCGCGATGTGCTCCGACCGTTGGTGCACCAGATAGGCGGCTTCCATGCCGCCGAGCGCCGTGCCATACGCCTTGAGGAAGCTCTTGCGGGGAATCGAGGCGATCGCGTGCGCGGAGCGGAGATTCTCCTTGAGGAGCGCTGCGAGCACCTCGGGGCTCGGGCTCACCTGAAAGACCCGCTGGACCGTCTGGAGCTCCGCCTTGACGGCGGCCGCCTCGCGCCCCGCGGCGCGCCCGATTTGCTGGTCGAACTGATGCACCCGCGACGTGGCGATGTCGAAGTCCGGGTTCTGCTGGAAGAATTTCGCCAGCCCGGCAGCGACGGCGGTGGCCGCGATCGGCAGCGCGTTGCTCGCCACCATGCGGCCGATCCGCTCGGTGGGGAAGGTGGCGTTGACGATCCCTTCCATCGCCTGCGCGTACTCGCGGTGGGCGGCGGCGGGGTCGCTCCCTTGAGGAAACGACGCGGGCACTCCGGTTTTCTTCACGATCGCGAGCCAGTCGCCGGCGGTGAGCGCCAACAGGTCGCCGACCGAGGCGATTGTTCTGGTCACCTGCAGCTCGGTGACGAGCGCGTGGTGATTCGCGGTGAGATGCGAGAGCCGCTGAGTCATGAGCAGGGTCGACGCTAGGGCAGGGTCGGCCTTGAACTCCGCCTGGTCGAGGAGATGTTTCTCCCAGAAATCGCGATAGTCGTTGCCGCGGAAGGTCGCGACGGCATTCAGAAACTGAATGCGCTGGCTCTCCTTGGGCAGGACGCGGGCCAGGAGCTCGGTGGGAGAATCGTTCCCGCCGGTGGGCTTTTGCCCCAGCACCTCGCTCACGGCCCGGTCTCGAAGGGCCTTGAGGAAGGTCGCGCGCTCTTTCTCGTCCACCGCGCCAATGATCTTGGTCTCTGCGGCGCTCTCAAGGGCCAAGGCGAGTTCTTCGTCCGACTTGTCGTGCAGGACCTGCCAGGTCAGCCGGACCCCTCGTCGGCCGATGCCGTAGAGCAGCTCATGGGCACGTTTGCCCGCCTTGCCGGCGCCGAGCAGTTCGCCGGCCGCAGCCACATGGAGCCGGGCGCGCTCGATCCCCAATTCCGCCGCGGCGAACGCGAGCTGGTCGCGGGACGCACTCAGGCCGGCCATCGTCGTCCCGTTCTCCTTGTGGAACGCCGCCAGCGAGCTCATGAGCCGGTCGTACTCCGTGGCCGTTTGCGCGCGAGTGACGGTGACCGCCAGCCCGCGCACCAGCCCGCTTTCGGCGTACTCCTCGAGATGGACCAGGCGCGAGCGCCCGACGATGCGGGCTCCTCGGCGCTCCTCGTCGATCGCGTAGACGACGACGGCAGCTTTCTTCCGCTCTCCCCGAGGCGCCTGCCAGTCGTAGAACGTCAGGCGATACTGGCCGCGGCCGTCGCTTTGCACCGGGGCAAGAGGGGTGAAGCCGCCATGCTTCTCGAGCTCCACCACCGTGGCGATTTCGCGATAGACCCCCACGGCGTGCACGTCGAGATCGAAGGCCATGAGCCGCTGCCAGCGGGCGGCGGAGCCGTCGCTCTGCCGGACCGGGCCGGTCATGGTAAAGGAGCGGCTGGCGGAGGTCAGCCCCTGCTCCTTCAACGCTCGGCCGACGGCGGCGGCGGTCGCATCGTCCACCAGCGTGGCGTCGTCGATGGGAACGTTCAGCCGTTTCTGGAGGGCACGTACCTGCGCGCGGGTGTCTTTCCCCGCCGTGCGCGCTGCCGCCTCGGCGGCCGCTACCGGCAAGCCGAAGGCCGCGAGCGTCTTGTGCAGTAGCGCGACATTCGGGGATGTCTCGCCCGGGGCGACGGGAAGAATCGGGGTCTTCATTGGGTTTCCCTTCCAGCTAGGCGCGTCAGGTAAGGCAGTGGCCGCTACTCGCGTGCGACATACAGAAACCGGGGCAATGTCTCGTCCAGGCGCAGGTCCCCGTGGAGCGTCACCGTGCCGGTCATCATGGCCGACAGGAGGTCGGTACTCTTGTTGTACGTGACGATACGAACGACTCGAAGGCCCTCGTCCGGGGCTGCTGCGGTCGCCAGCACGTCGTGCAGGTGGATATCCTGATATGCGCGACCGGCCACCTGCCATGCGCGCGGGCCTTCCTGGGTGGCGGCCGCGACCTCAAATGCTTCTCGAGTCATAGTCATCGCGCCGCGGAAATGAGGCGCGCCTCTTGAACGAACAATTTGATTTCGTCTGGGGTCAGGCGAGGAGTGGTTCCCAGCACTTGGCTCACTCCTGCCGGCCCGCGAATCTGGCCCGGCAAGACGTGCCCCATCCGTTCGAGAATGCCCCGCGCCTCTGCGGCGGTAATCTGCGCGCCGGCGCGCTCGGCGAACTGCAACGGTAAGAGCTCGACCGCCACTTCTTTCTCAAGCGCGGCGAGTACGTTGCCCTGCGATAAGGTGACTCCTTCCAGATCGGCCGCCGTCGCGATTTGAACGACGCCTTTGCCGTAGTTTTGGGACTCGGTTCCGAAGACCGTCGCGACGAGGGGGTCGGTCGAGGTGGGGGTGACCCCTACGCGTTGAAGGCCGGAGCTACCGGGAAAGCCCTCCGACGTGCCGCGGAACAGGGCGCCCGCGGCATCGTCACCGGATTGAAGCGCGGCCTCGGTGACGCCGGCCCCCGCGGCGGTCTCGGTAGCGACCGTTACGCCGGTGCGGCTCAACGCTCCGACGGTGGCGGGACCCACGGACATCAGGATATCGGCCCCGACGCCGACCCAGTGCGCCGTTTCCGGCGACGCCCCTGCCGCCGTCGCGACCGCGGCGCCCGCGCCATGGGTTACCGACTGTTTGACCTCGCCGGTCCATAGCGTTCGGAGGCCAGTCTGAAAGGTATCGACGCCGTGCGCTCCGAGAGCCACGCCTGCCACCTTCGTGGCCATCGTCGGCTCGGGCGTCAGTAACAGCGCGCCCGCGCCAACCAGTTCCACGCCTCCGCCAACTGTCTGAATCGTTCCGACGACTCTGGGCTGTGCGAGAACTTTAAGCACCGCGGCGCCCATCTGCCGGTGAGCCTCGAGTGTCTTGTGCGCCCCCTCGGCGGTGGCGAACTGCCGGTCCAAATAGCGCGTATAACCCGTGTCCTGGCGGCCGTCGAGATCCACGTAGGTAATCGGGTTGCTGGCCATCCCTTCATACGGGTTGAGCGAGAGGTGGCCGGACGCGCTCCCATCGGGCTCTGTCGCAAACAAGTTGAACAAGGCCGGGTCCGCGCTCGTCCATCGGGCCAGCCACGGCGCGTAGTGCCGGGCCCCGTGGTAGTAGAGCCCGCTCTCCTCCTCTCGCTCCTTGCCGGTGTACCGATACCGCTTGGGGGTCTCGGTGAGACTGCGCACCGCCTGGTATGAAGTGCTTCCGTAAGGCGTATATTCCTCGTAGGAGACGATCCGCGCCTGTTCGTCCAACTCCAGGCTTGCCGAACCGAGGTGGTTGTCGTACTGGTACCGGAAGAGCTGAGACGGGGCGGGATCGGTGCCCGCCGTATCGAGAGTCCGCGTCTCCACTGACGCGATCCGCTGCTTGTCGTCCATCAGATGGAGCGTTTCCCGCTCCAGCCGCGCCGCCCCCTGGGTCCGGCGAAAGATCTCGAAGCCGCCAAAGTAGATGCGCTCTTCAACAGTGCCCGCCGTTCTCTCCCACACCTTCCGCACTCTGACGCCGGCGCCGTCGTACACATGGTGTGCGGTCCCGTCGCCGCTTACGGCGGTCGCGCGCAACTGATCCCGATACCCCCAGTCCATGTTCGGAGCCGGGTCCGCACCCGCGAGGTGAGGCATGCGAACCATGTTGCCGTGTGCATCATAGCGGTAGGGCTCTAGGGGCGGATTGTTGGCGCCCACTGTCGTGCTGCTCAGGCGGTTGTTCGTTTTGAGTTGAGTGCCTCCGGTACCATCCTCGAGGAGGCTCGACTCACCGTACGCATAGGTTCGGGTCCAGCCGGGGTGGGCCGGATCGGTGCCGAGATGCCGCATTTCCTGGAAGTTGCCGACGGCATCGTACACATACCGCTCGATGTACGTGCCTATCGCATTGCCGTCGTTGGCAGACCAGGCAACCCGGACGCGCGGCGCATCGGTGGAAGAGTGCGGGATCGGTGCGCCACCGATCTGGCCGAGATGCTCGCGGCCGGTGGCCTGGATCAGTCGGTAGAGGGCGTCGTAGACGTATTCGGCGTTCGGATCGACGCGCTTGTTGCGGAAATAAACGGTTTGCTGCGCATCGTCGCGGATGCCGGTGATGTTCCCGACGGGATCGTAGAAGTAGTAGAGATTCTGTACCTGGCATCCCGGCCAGTTGGCGGCTGGGGGCTGCGGACAGTCACCCGGAAAGATGATAGGGTTACGGCGCGTCGCAAGATGGGTGAGCCGAGACGTGAGTGGGTCGTAGTCGTATGTCGTGCTGGCCAGATTGCCGAAGTCAGCCGTGAGGCGCTGGCCCTTGGCGTTGTAGTCGATGTTCGCGACGAAGAGGGTCCAGACCGGCTGGCCGCCGGCCAGTGCGCCGCGCAGGTTGGCCTCGACGCGATCGAGGAGATTGGCCTCATTGTAGCTCGGGCGAATGGTACTGGCCCGCATCGCCGGCGTGTGCGGCGTCGTCAACAAGATCGGGCGTTTGAGCGCGTCCCGAATCGTCTCGCTTGCGTAGGCGTCCGCCTCCAATCGTGGGGCAAGCGCTGCATCCAAGGCAGCCGGATCAAGCGGGGCCATAGCGTCGGGCGGCAGGGCGACATGATCCGCATCGACCGCGCGCCAGTCGACGGCTTGCCGATACTGCGTGCCGCCGGTCAGCCGGCGAGAGGCGCGTTGGGGCGAACCTTTGAAGTCGTAGACCTCGTTGGCAACGAGGCCGGCCTGATCGAGGTGTAGGTAGAGCTGGCCGCGGAGGTTCATTGACGATGGATTAGGATGCTGCTCGCCGTAGACCAGCCGCTCAGTCAGCAGCTCCACGTTCGGGTTGGCCGGATCGGCTCCCGTGACGAACGCCCGGATCGGTCGGCGTAGAGAATCGTATTCCGTCCGGATCAGGTGACCGCGGGAATCCCAGGCGCGGATCGGCCTGCCAGCCACGTCGCGAAGCGTCCAGCGGGCTCCAGCCTCCATGCTGCGCTGGCATAGCCGGTTGCCGAGGAGGTCATACGCGCAGCGCAGGACGATCCGGCCCTGCTGATCGCCTCCCTGCAGGATGGCGTCCCGCACCACACGCCGGTTGCCCTCGATATCCAGGTCCACGCGGGTGTGGTACTTCTCGTCGGTGCCGTCCCGAAGGTGGCCAGGGCAAACGACCTTGTTGTGAGCAATAGTGAGGAACGGGCGGCCAAGCGCGTCGAAATGGCCGAGTGTCGGCGTATGGGCATGAGCGGAGGCCCGGGCTGCCGCCGCCTGCTCCTCCGGACCCCGGGCACCGCCCTGGCGTTGGACGTACCAGGTTTGCCACGTGGGAGCCGGTGGACTCGGCGGGAGCGCGGCGAAGTACGCGGCGGTGTAGCCGCTGACATCCGGATCGGTCCGGGGATCGTCCGTCACCGTGTCGTTGACGTCCCAGGTTGCCTGATGCCAGGGGCTGAACAGCGTCTTTTCGTAGGTGGCATTTGGGTGTAACGTCGCCACCGTGCGATCGGCAGGATCGTAGAACAGGATCGGGCTGACACCTACCTGCATGCCGAATTCGAAGCGATGGGTCGGACTGAAGAAGGGCTCGTACTGACGGACCGGCTTTCCCTTGTTGTTGAAGATCGTCCAGCCGCTGCCGACCCACCGCGGCGGCCCGACCACACCGTTGATCCGCTCCGGCTCGGCCTGCATCTTCTTTTGGATCTCGCGAGCGAAGCCATCCGAATAGGAGAAGCTGTGCTGGACTCGAGTCGTCTCGCCGATCGGCACGTCGGCGTCATGGGTTTCCCGGGTCAGCGTATAGGTCGTGGCCGGCTGCGGGTCGGGTAGGTGCCTGGTGCGGTAGTAGGCAAAAAAGTCGGGGACGGCGCGCATCGTAGCCCGGCCCAGGATGGCATGCGGATCGGCCAGCGGGTCGGCGAGGTGCGCGAGCAGCACCGATTCGGCCAAGTCGGGCGCGAAACCGGCAAGCGAGTCGCCCAAATTCTCCTCCGGCTTTCCCATCACCGCGGTGCCCACGACCATGCCGAGGAGGTCGAAGGCAATTTCGGTGCGATTCCGGTTCGGATCCATGACCCGCCGAGGCTTAAGCACCCGATAGTCGTTGCCGGGCTTTGCGGGATCGAGGGTGCCATTGGGCTGCCGCTCTCCCGCCGTGATCTGATTGCCTATCGTATCACGGGCTTCGAGGAGCAGCAGGTCGTGGGTGTCGTAGAGAATCGCGTTCTCGGTCGGAACCAGGTTCCCATGAAACGGATCGCGAAAGCGGTGCGGCAAGAAGAAATGGCGCTGCGCGTACGCCAACTCCTCCGCGGCGGTATGGGCGGCGTCGGGAGATAGCAGGGTGCGGCCGGCCGAGGTCCACCAACGATCATCTGGATCGGTGGCGGGGAATCTTCCGTCGGCCTTGAGTTGCTGGCTCTGTTGGTACCCGCCACGGTCGGCACCCTGGCCGCCAAGCACAGCGGCCGGATTCGGCAGCAACGGCTGACCGCCGCGCTGGAAGACCTGCGTGATCAGGCCGGAGGTGAATGCGAGCTTGAAGCTATCGCCGGGGAGGGCCAGAGGCTCCACGGTTCCCAGCGATAGCAAAGCCAACGGATCGTTTGGGCCGCTTCCCAAATCGTCCGGCCGGTAGAGGGTGCGCACCTGCTCGATCAGCCGGCGCTGCCGGCCGTTGGTGGCCTGGCCCTCGTACGGAATCTCCGTATCGAAGATGCCGGTCAGGCCATTCCCCGCGGCTTGCACGAAGTCTGCGCCCTGGTAGCGGCCCGACGAGCCGCTCGGGGTATACCCGGTCAACTCGTAGGTGGTCGCTTCGCAGGGGACCGGTGCGCGGTAGTCATCGGGAAGGGCGGCCGTGTCATCGATCGAATTGCTGACCCGGCTCTCCGTGTACGTGACAAGCGATCGGGTCTGACGATCCCGATCGCTTGGCAGAGGGAGCGTGGCGTCGGGCTGTCGGCGGCCATAGCCGATAGTCGCTTCCTTCAGCACATTGCCGAATGGGTCCACTTCCAGAGTGAGCGCGTGCTGGGTGCGCGGGTCGGCCGGAACGACCAGATCGCGTTCGTAATGGTAGGTGATCGCTTCGAGCGGATGCGCAAAGAAGACCGCATGGCGATTCTCGCCGCGCGGCTGCACCATGGCGACGGCGAAGGTCTGTTCGAGGACGCTATACGGGTGGGCCGCCTTCGGCGTGCCGTCCCGGGCGTACACCTCCTGACGCAGCATCCCTCCCTTCAACGCGCGGCATGCTTCCCGTTCCTCTTCGGGCGAAAGGCCGCCCGGAAGCGCCGTGTCGGGAAGGAGGAGCGATCGAGCCTCCAGATCGGTCAGTCCCTGCTCGCGGTAGTACTCGCCCGTATCGGTGGCGTCGAGGAGCCCAGCGAAGAAATCCGACACGTGATCGCGGCCCAACGCGATGCCGGTGTGATACCAGGTCTTGGTCAGCACCGGCGGCACGTGGGAGGCGCCGTCCACGTTGGACGCCGGAGGAAGGGCGCCGTTCCCCGTGAGGGCGGCAAGCTCTTCGGTATCCAGCTGTTCGACCATCCCGAACCCGCGGAACTCTCGTTCTTCGCCGTCGAAATAACCGTGGTGGTAGGCATACCGCGTCACGAAGCGATTGCGGCTGATCGCATCGAACGTCTCGACCCGCTCGACGACCTGAACCGGAAAGGGCAGCCGAGTGATCCATGGCCGGCCGGCGTACTTGTCTTGCAAATAGAACTTGGTGGACGACGCGTACGTCACTCGGGTTTCCGCGCCGAGATTGTTCACGGTCTTGGTAAGCAAATGCGGCTTCTGCCCGCCCATGAGGTCGACATACCGCATCGGCCGTTCCACATCGGCGGGAAGGGAAGAGGACCAGACGAGGCAGGTCGTGCCGTTGCCCCTGAGGTCGACCGGCACGATGCTGACCACGTCGTCCACGCGCGGCGAGGCGGCGAGCCGGCGCGGCGCGCTCCAGCGATTGCCCGACTGATTGAAATAGAGGCGAATGCCGTCCTGGTGCAGGTAGATGAGATCGGTGGTGCCGGTTCCGTCGATGTCGGCGAGCCGGAGGCGGCGCTGATCGAATTGGTCGGGTCGGTCGAAATGGGGGGCGTCGTCCATCGTGATCTTGGCGCCGAAGCGGCCGTATCCGAGATTCGGCCAGTAGCAGACCTCGCCGTTCCGAATCCGCGCGATATCCGTGAGACCGTCGCCGCTCAGATCCGCCAGGTAGACCGACTCGGTGCCGTCGGCAAAGACGAGCCGGGGGCCCTCTTCTTCATCGAGCGCCTGGGCGACGCGGTTGGCCGAGCCGAAGCCCGCCTCGCCGAGCGAGGGGTGCCAGACGAATGCGTCGTCCTCGCTGATCAGCAGGTCGGCTCGGCCGTTCCCGTCGAGATCGATGAACTTGAGGTTCGGGTCGTGGAGATCGCGATTCAGCCGCGAGGCGAAGGGCCGGAATGGCCCCCAGCCTTCCGCGCCCTGGTGCTCGTAGAGGCCGGGCATCGGGCCGCCCAGCACGACGGCGTCGAGATCGCCGTCACCCGCCAGGTCCATGAGCTGCGCCTGACCGCCAGCGAGAACGAGGTTCGGCTTCGAAGCGACGAGCTCGACCGGAGCGAATTCTAGGGGCTGGGCGCCGATCGGACTGATGTTGCGCTGGTAGAGCCATGCGTCCACCTGCTCGGTCAAGATGCCGGGAATGCCCTCGCCGTGCAGATCGGTCCACTGGTAGGCCGTGCCGTCGACGCCGATCGGCAGATTCGGGAGGTTCGCCGGATCCACCTCATGGACCGCATCCTGGATCGTCGGCTGGCTGTAGTGGTACTCGACCGGTGGGAGACTGCGCTTGTCGTAACCGGCGCCCTTGCGGCGATAGCCGGTGTGCGTGACGGCCCGCAGGAAGGTATAGGTCGGGTTGCGCGGGTCGGCGGGGTCGATTTCGTGAGAGTAGGTGAAGTCGGTCGAGCGAACCAGACAATCGTCGCCGACATTCTCTTCGTGGGCAAAGTGATGGAACATGAGCACGCGACGGCAGAGACGTGCCGTGCGTATCTCGAAGCCGGCGCGATAGGCCGAGAAGGCGTCCGCACGATGGGCCCACGCACCGGGATCGGCGGGCATCGGGGCGCCGGAATCGTGCTCGCCGTAGTCCAGCACGACTTCGAACATCCAGCGGGCATCCGCGATCTCTTGCGCCGTCACCCGGCGAGGCCGCCGTCCGGTGGCCGGATCGAGGAGCGGCTCCCGGTTGCCGTAGCGAATGCGCTTGAGATAGCGGTTCGTCGTGCGGCGCGGGTCGTCGAGCGCCCCGCGATTGCGCTGATGTACTTGGGAAAGATCGGCGCCGACTCCATCCTCCCGTTTGTAGCCGTAGACGATTCCGTTGCCCTTACCGTCGCGTGTCTCGCTGATCAGCCAGGTGAAGACCCGCCGAGTGTCCACTGGGTCGGCGATACGGGAATCGTCGTCAACGCCGTAAAGCGTCAGGACGTTGTCCTTGGAAAAGGAACGCCAGTGAACGTCGCCGTCGGCGTCGCGAGTCCACCGCTCGATCCGGGCGAACAGCCCTTCGACGCGTGGACGATATCGGCAGACGGTGTAGCCCGGCGCCATCGCGGTATCGGCATGGCGGAGCCCGTTCGCGTCGAGGAGGGGAACCAGGTCTTCGGCGCCGGAGAGGATGTAGTCGTCCGACTCGTCGGCGTCATGGTACTGCGGAAGGCCCTTGTCCGTCTTTCGGGTGATCTGGGGCAGGTTGAGCGACCAGCCGAAGCCGAACGGCCCGTTCCCTGCGCCGGAGTCATAGGTGAGCAGGAGTTCAGGTCCGGAGCCAGCCCGTCCCGGGCTCACGGCGAATGGCAGCGTGATCGACGCCGTGCCGGTGACCGGGTTGGCGGCGAATTTCTCGCCGATGCCCCGGATCGCCCCTCCCCCCTTCGGCATCGCGATCGAAGGCAGCGGCGACGGCAACGGCGGCGCGGCGGCTCCATCGGTGGTCGACGGGGCCGGACGCGATTGAGGATTGGAGGGCTGCTGCATCGGGACGCGGTCGCTCTGCCGTCCGGTGTCTATCGAGGGTGCTTGGTGTCGCGGGTCGTTCGAGCCGCGGAGGGAGACTTACCGCGCGAAATGCCAGTTGGCAACCGCCACGCGCCAGGACAAGTCGGAAGCCGCTATCAGATGTTATAGGTCTGAAACGGTCGACGGTGGCGCCGAGGCTAGCGTCGGCCGTGCATGATGTCCTCGCGTCCTTCGTGCGCTCCGCCGAGCACGAGCATAGCGTCGTAGCCATAGATTGTGCGGCGGAGGTCCGGCAGCAGCGGGCCGAGGCGTCCTGCATAGGCATACGCTCGGAGCGGGCGCAGGTCGATCAGAACGGCGCTCGTGGTGGGGGCGGCAAGCGCGATTGGGCGCATCGCGGCCCAGCCCCAGAGTGACGGTGCCAGGGAGTCGGCTCGGGCATTGTGGGCCAGCACCATCACGTGGTAGGAGCGGAGCCCGTTGGCAATGGCCAGTTCGGAGAGCAGGTTCCCGACGGTGAACGGGCCGAAAGGGCCCTGGCCGCGGTTGAGGTGGGCGGAGCCTAGCTTGACGATCGCTCGCGGAAGCTGGGTCCGCGCCGCACGTCGGTAGAAGGCGGAGAACGTTCGCTTCATCAGCTCTTCGCGGTCGTTGTTCGCGTCGAATCCGGTAGGCTCTCCGGCGCCGGCGCGGCGGTTGAGATCGTAGAGCCGCGCCGACTCGGCGAGCATCCGGAGCACCGACGCGCCCGCCGTGTCGCCGGCCGCCGCGAATTGTGACGCCGCACGCGCAAAGGGAGTGGGTTGCGATGCTACCCCCATCCAATGGCGCCCGACATCGATTGCCTTGCTCTCGTCGACGCGCATCGTACTCATCAGGGAGTCCAGCAGGCGGGCGCGTTCTCCCGTAACGCCGGGCCTGCCCCGCAGGGATTCAAGGAGGTGGAGCGCGCCAAATTCCTGATCCAGGAACCACAACCCACCCCCGAGCGGCTCCAGTCGGCCGCCTGCCCGCGCGTAGAGCGCGAGGTCCTCGTCACCGCCGAACTCCAGGGCGTTCGGATAGCGGCGCACGAAGGCCTGCAATGAATCGTGTCGTCGGGTAGCACCCTTCCGTCGCAGGACCTCGAGCGTGGCAGGCCCGTTCTCTGCGGCGAGGAAGCGAAAACCATGTCGGCGGGCCAGTGTGTCCAGGAGCCAGCCCGCAAACTGAGGGATCTCCGCAATGCCATGCCGCTCGCCGAGGGCGACGAATTGGGCATCGCGGAGCTGGCCGAGAAGGAACTCCACGCCGGGCCCGGTGAAGGTCCCGCCGCGTTGGGACACCGCGTGGCTGTGCACGCGCAGGAGGCTATCGAGTGTATTCGCTCCGGTAGCGCTGTCTCGTGGCGTTTGAGCGTGGAGGGTCGTCATGCCAAGGAGGATTGCGCACACCGATGCTGCCAAGCGGAGCGGGAGAGTTTGGCCGGTCATGATCGAGCTGGGTGCGCTGCTTGCAAGATGGCATTCACCTAAAGGATTTAGGTGAATCTATTCCTCTCCCCCTAGACCGTCAAGGAGAGCCGTGGGCCCTGACGAAGGGGGAGTGACGGTAGTTGACCCCGATCAGGTAACTGATTATGCTTGGCCCACTTGAAAGCGAGGGCCACAGGCCCTCCACCCTGAGCTGAAGGTTTGGCGACCGGGTTCCAGAATTGCCCTTGGGTCGCGCTTCGGCCGACGAGAGCAGTCCGGAACACCCCGCCACGCGGGGTGTTTTCTTTTTCGCACCGATGGGAGGTCTGCCACTGAGCACAAACGAGCGCGAGCGCCGGACCCGCATCAACCGGATGATCCGAATCAGCCCAGTGCGGGTCATCTCCGACTCTGGAGAGCAGTTGGGGGTGTTGCCGATCGAGGAAGCCCTCGCGGCGGCGGAAGAGCGGGGGCTCGACTTGGTCGAGGTCGCCCCGACCGCCCGCCCCCCCGTGGTCAAGATCATGGACTACGGGAAGTACAAGTTCGAGGAGGCGAAGGCGGCGCGGGCCGCGAAGAAGAAGCAGCATGTCATCGATATCAAAGAGGTGAAGTTCCGCCCCGGTATCGACGACCATGACTTCGATTTCAAGACGCGCCACATGCGCGAGTTCCTGCAGCAGGGCGACAAAGTGAAGGTGACGATGATGTTCCGCGGCCGGCAAATGGCGCGGATCGATCTCGGCAAGGCGGTGCTCGACCGGGTGGCCGCCGCGCTCGCCGATATCGGGAAGATCGAGTTCGACGCCCGGCTCGAAGGGCGCAACATGACCATGGTAATCGCGCCGAAGTAGCGCGGGCCGAACTGACGAGGAGAACGCTATGCCCAAAATGAAAACGAAGCGCGCCGCGATGAAGCGCTTCACGCTCACCGGTTCCGGGAAGATCAAACGCCACCGGGCCAACAAGCGGCACATCCTGACCAAGAAGACGCGCAAGCGGAAAAACCGCCTCGGAAAGCCCGCTCTGGTGAGTTCCGCCGACTTCCCGCGCGTCCGGCGCCTGCTTCAGGCCTAGGAGACCGACCCCATGCCTCGCGTAAAGAATGGTGTCGCGCATCACGCGCGCAAGAAGAAGATCATGGAGGCCGCCAAGGGCGGATTCCAGGCCCGCAGCAAGCTCTACAAGGCCGCCAAGGAAAACGTCGAACGCGGACTGGCGTACGCCTATCGCGACCGGCGTAAGAAGAAGGGCGACTTCCGGACGCTCTGGATCACCCGGATCAACGCCGCCGCCCGGATGCACGACTTGAGCTATAGCCGCCTCATGGCGGGGCTCAAGAAGGCGGGCGTCGAGATCAACCGGAAGGTGCTTGCCGACCTGGCCGTGCACGACGCCGATGCGTTTGCGCGAATCGCGGAATTGGCCAAGTCGAAGGCTGCGGCGGCGTAGCGCGCTGCTCGCTATTTGCTATTCGCTATTGGCTATTCGCTGACGGCCGATACCCCGACCCCCGCGGCCGCCTCTGCGGTAGCGGGGGTTTTGCGAATAGCGCGCAGCGAATAGCGAATAGCGCATAGCGAATAGCGACCCAATGAACCCCACCGGCTACCCCGAACTCGACGCGCTGCTGCCGCGCCTCGATGCCATCGCGACGCTCGACCGCGACGGCCTCGAAGCGGAGCGGATTGCGGTGCTGGGCCGGAAACAGGGCGCGCTGACCGCCACGATGAAGGCTCTGGCGACCTTGCCGCCGGAAGAGCGGAAGCGGTTCGGTGCCGAGTCGAACCGGGTGAAGGCCGCATTCGAAGAGGCGTTCGCCGCTCGCGAGGCTGCGCTCGTCACCGACGTACCGACCTACCGATCCACCGACCTTACGATGCCCGGGCGCGGCCGCTGGATCGGCGCACTCCATCCGGTCACGCTCGTGCTGGAGGAGATGGTCGCGATCTTCCGCGAGTTGGGCTTTGCCGTGGCCGTGGGGCCCGAAGTGGAGACGGAGTGGTACAACTTCGGCGCCCTCAACTTTCCGGCCGATCACCCGGCGATGGACATGCACGACACCCTCTACCTGACCCAGGGGCCGGGAGAGAAGGTGCTGATGCGCACCCACACGTCACCGGTCCAGATCCGGGTCATGCAATCGGGGCCCCCTCCCTACCGTGTGGTCGTGCCGGGGATGGTCTACCGGAACGATGCGTGGGACGCCTCTCACGCGCCGGCGTTCCTGCAGCTCGAGGGGCTTGCCATCGATGAGGGGATCGGTTTCATCGATCTCAAAGCGACGCTCAGCCACTTCGCGCGCCGCTTCTTCGGTCCCCGCACCAAAGTCCGCCTTCGGCCCTCCTACTTTCCCTTCACCGAGCCCTCCGCGGAGCTCGACGTCGAGTGCCGGATCTGCTACGGGAGCGGCTGCCCCGCCTGCAAACAGACCGGCTGGATGGAGCTCCTGGGCTGCGGCATGGTGCATCCTAACGTGCTGACGAACTGCGGCATCGACGCCGAGCGGTACACCGGGTGGGCCTTCGGCATGGGGCCGGGGCGGACGGCACAGCAGCGGTACGGCATTCCCGACATCCGGCTGCTCTATGGAGGCGACATGCGCTTCCTCCGGCAGCTCGCGGGGCGGGAGGGCCGGCCATGAAG
>JABFSM010000001.1 GCA_013140635.1 Gemmatimonadales bacterium | reverse complement strand
AGGGGGTACTGGCGTCTCTGCCTGGGCAGGTGGTTAGGACGGTCGTGGGGGGGAGGGTGGTCTACCAGAAGGTCACGCACGGCTAGTCCTACCTGTTGACGATTGGTGCCGGTGGGCGCTTTCCAAGGTATGCGACCTGCTCCCAGTCGTCAGGTGCAACCCGCAGACTTTTCTCGCTTTGTCACGATAGTGTAGCGTTTCCATCCACACCATATGGCCTTATGCGCGGTTCTCGTATTGGGACTGTGGGTTTCCACAGTTCCCATCGGGTCGCATAACTGCTAGGCTTCTTAACGAAGGGTCAAGTGCATCCAACGGTGATGCCCGTGCGGCACAGGGTGACGCTCCTGCCTAACACGCCCTCAGTTCATTCCGCCGTCACCCTAGCGAGGCATTCAGATGCTGTTCCTTGGCTTGCACGTTCGGTCATCACCATTTCTTTGGCGCGCCATCCCGTTCTTTGCCCTGATCGTGCTCGCTGCGGCGTGCCGAGAGGAGCGTCCGCTGGCCGCCCCCAATCCAACGGCCTCTGCCAGGGTGGATGCGCCCAAGCCCACTCTCGGCAAGGTTCGCCCCGAAGAGCAGCATTTTGCTGATTTGGCGGAGAAGTCGCCAAGCTCGGCAGGGTTCTACTTCGATAGCGCGGGACGATTGATTGTCGTCGTTCGCGATCGCGGGGATGATGCTTTGGCGCGTTCGGCTGTTGCTGAGTTCGTTCAGGGCATTTCAGACGCCCGTCTCGACACAAAGTCTTCCCTGATTCAGGAGGGACAGTTTACGTTCGGTGAGCTTGCCCGGTGGCGGGATATCATTTTTGACGAGGTGTTCACACAGGTGCGCGGAGTAACAACACTCGACTTGGCGGAAGTTACAAACCGAGTGGAAATTGGTCTTTCAAAGTCAGCCGCAGCTTCGCTTCGCGCGAGCCTCCCGTCCCAACTCGCGGCACTTGGCATCGATACATCTGCGATCATCTATCAAGTCGAAGATCCGGAGGCAGCAACGCTCCCTGCGAGGTCTCCCCGTCCAGCGGCGTTGTCGATGTTTGCAGGTACTAGCATTGGCGATAGGGTGTTCTGGGACACTCTTGCTGGAGGAATTCATATCGAATCGAATGTCAAGCAGTGTACCCTTGGCATTGTTGCGGACGCAGGCTCGGTGCGGGGGCTGGTTACCGTATCACATTGCTCGGAAGATTTCTGGGGGCTGGACTCCGGGCCGATGTACCAGCCATGGGATTACCGGCAGGTCGGAAGCGAGTACTTGGACCCTGCCGGGTGGGGGTGTGGTTTTCTGACGCTGGACGAATGTCGGAGGAGTGACGCAAGTTTCTACCAGATTGCGTCAACCATCCCTTCTGCTAAAGGCCTGATTGTGCGAACGCAAAGTTGGGCTGCTCCTGGATATGGGAGTGGTTCAATGATCCCAGACACCAGTAGACCATATTTCATGGTTGACGCAGTTGACAACGACCAGTTGGTTGGCGGACAGTACGTCCACAAGGTTGGAAGAACCACCGGATGGACGTGGGGGCAAATCACCCACACTTGCAAGGATGTCGAGTCTCATGGATGGCCTAACACCCGGAGGACGTTGTGCACATATGAATCCAGTATGTATGTTGACGGAGGTGACAGCGGTTCACCGGTATTCACTCCCTATGGAGATGGCATCAATGTCAATACCGATGTCGTGAAGCTTAACGGCATCATTCAGCACAAAGTGAATGGACCTCCCTTTCGAAGTTTTTTCAGCAAGTGGGATCGGATTGTTACCGACTTGGGGGCTCTCGATCCGTTGGCCCCTGCTGTCCTGTCAACGCCTTCTCTTTCGGGAGGGATCACGGTCTACTACCCTTCCATGAGTTGGGCGGCGGTCTCTGGGGCGACGCGGTATAATATTTTCAAGGACAATCCTTCGGGGCAAGTGTTGATTGGAACGGTGACCTCGACCAGTTTCAGTGATGGTAATGCCAACGTGCTTCAATACACCGGAGGAACGGAACCAACAACGAGCAGCAAGATTAAGTACTACATCTACGCGGTGAATGGCAGCCAAAAGTCGGCAAGAAGCAATGTCCTTTGGTACGTAGGTGCGTCGGGCAGCTTCAATTTGACTATCAATGGTCCGTCTGTTGTGGGTCCCAATACTGCAGGTTGTGGCTATTGGTCTGCGGAGGTGAGTGGTTCAGGGCCGATCGTCAGCTATACATGGAGTGGATTGTTCAGCGGCACCGATTCATATATTACAGGGACGGTTCCTACCAGCGGCGGGCAGCTTTGGGTCGTTGTCGTTGACAACAATGGCAAGCAAACCGCCTACCTCAAGACAATCACTTACGACCCGAACAACACCGACAATTGCTCATAAGGGAGCATTCAATGCGTAAGAGTGTAGGAGCCCACCAAGGTTTCCGATTGTGCCTATCCTTCGCTCGAGAAAATGGAACACGCCTGATCCGGTGTTATCCGAGGTTCCTTGCTCTTGGATTCTTGATGGCGGCCGTCATCCCCGCGCTTCTGACAGCGCAATCCGCCGCGCGTCGATTCAGAATTACTGGTGCGGCGGGTGTAGGTCACGCCACCGGCAATGCCACCTACGTCGGCCGCCTCATTCCAAGCCTCCGGCTTGGTGTGGGAGGGCCCCTGACCCCCACCCTCGGCCTTGAGTTCGATATTGCAAGGGCTGTGAACATCGGAGGTGGAAGCACACTCGCGCTCCCGATACCCGAAAAGAGGACCCCAGTCGACCACCAGTTCACCGGCGCATCCATGAGTTTGGTCATGACCCCTCGGTCATCGAACGGCGAACCACGGGTCAGGCTCCTCGCCGGTACCGGTTTGTACAGAGTCACCGCCGAGCAGTTTGCAACGCAGAAGACCCCCGCGGTCATCGCCCTCAGTTTCCACGCCGGCATCGAGAGTGCCATCAAACGCTGGTCGCACAGCACCCTCTTTCTGGGCGTCCGGACGATCACGATGCCCAGCGTCAATTCCGAGTGGCTCTGGTACTTCCCCATCGAGATCGGACTCCGTCTTCGATAGTTTCCAGGGTACGGCCCACGTAAGACGGCATCGCCATCGGCTCGCATTGCAGGTCCTGGCTGCTACGCCTATAGTTATGAAGCGCCTGGCGCCGCATCTGTATCGGGGAATGCCCATGTTCAAGCAACTATCACTGCTCTGGAGCCGCAGGCTACTCCCCCACTGTGCCGTACTCAGCTTTGTCTGCGGAGGCTCTGGGCTCCTCGACCCCTCGTCGCCGGACCTGACGGGAACGGTGGAGGGCGTTACTGGCCCAGTCGGCACACAGTTAAGCATCTTGGTCAACGGCGTGGCCGGTTCAGCCTCCAGGAGGGTCGTCGTACACATTTCCTCGCGCCGTCCTGTCTTCGTTCAGCGCCCAAGCGGTTCCCTACGCCGGACATCGTGGGAGTCGGTCGCGGTTGGAGCCTCCGTGCAAGTGTGGGGTACTGGAGTCGAGTCGAGAAGCCTTCCTCCGCAATGGGACGCCCTGCAGATCGTCGTGCTCCCGGATACTGAAACACGAAACTGATCCTGCCCTTTCCTGGGCAGATGATCCGGACGGTTAGGGGGAGCGAGGTCTACGCCTGGGTAACGACGCGAACAATGCCAAGGCGATAGGCACGTTCCAGAACTGCCTTTACCACCGCAATTGACGATGTGAGCTTCCGGGCCTCCTGCGAGGAAACTGAAGTTCCCACGAGTGCACGGCAGAGCCGGGCCAGACACCGGGGACGCCGCAGACCATGGAGCACTTGCCATTCCGTCTCGGACAATGCCACGTCCAAGAGGCGGCCACGGTGCGGACGCAGCGCAAAGCGCTTGCCGAGGACGGAGAGCAGACGCACGGCGGGATGAATCTGGAATCGTGCGCCGTCCCAATCCAATGCCGACGATGAGGGCCGCAGGAGCGTCTCGAGGAGGAGCGGTCCCTCGAGGGAGGGCTGCCTTGCGGCCAAGAATCGCTGGCGCTCCCGAGCGAAGACCGGGCTCGTTGATCGCCCCGCTTGCCCTCGCAATCGGCCGACGGCGCGCCGGATCGCCCGATAGGCCAACTCGACGTCCGGCCGGCCCCACTTGAAATCAGTGGCGGAGGGACGAACCGTCTGCGGAAGCAGGCTCAGCGTTTCGCCGAAGTACTCTCGTACATATTCATCTCGAAGGCCCTCAGCACCCCCTCGGCCGCCGCCCGGCCGGAGTTCGACTCGACCTCGTGTCGTCCCCGGGTTCTTGTCTTCCGCCGGCGATGCCGGCCCAGGGAGGAGAATAGAGGGCACTCCCGACGGATCGCAGAGGCGGAGCAGAAAGTATCCGATGCCCGCCCAGCCCAGCATTAGTCCCGGCTCCATGTCCTCCTTTTGTAGATCCAGCCCTCGACTCAAGATCTTCCGCACCGCCGCCTCAGCGCGTCTGCGATAGCGCATCTCGCCCAACACTTCGCCGGCAACCAGCGGGAGCTCGAGGCGCCCCCCCAGGCCGTGACATAGCGAAAGCGCCGCCGCCTCTTGGCCGGCTGGAAGCCTCAATCCCGCAAGCGCACGCCGAGCGCCGCGCTCGAATCGCGCGGCGCCCAGAAGCTGATAGGCACGCAAGCGCGTCAACCCGATCCCCGGCGCTCCGTGACACCAGGCCGACATGAACCTCGGCCGAAGAGAGATGCGGCCCGCCTCCATCGCCTTCCGCAAGCCGGCGACGTTGCCACTCGCCCGGAGATGGCCTGTGGCCGGATCGGCTTCGATGTCGACGTACTCTTCCGGTCCGAAGAGCCTGAAGTCGGGCCAATTGGAGACCGTCCGGTCGAAGGTCCGGTCTTCGTAGAGAAATGCCTGTTCGGCCCCATACCGGTAGCGCCCGTCGCCGGTAAGGGCATAGAGCTCCGCCAGCGCGCGGCCCATGCCGGCCGCGCCGTGCGACAGGCCGGTGAGATTCCGAATAACCCAGGGCGGAAAAGTATCCCACGACCACCCGACCGCTTCACGCCGCGCCGTCTGGAGGAGATGGTCTCCCAACCGCTGCGCCAGTGCGAGTAGATCGGGACGTCCGGTGCGCGTGTGAACGTCCAGCAGCGCCGGGATGGCCCCTGCGGCACCCGAAATCACATCGAGTCCGAAGTTCTCCTCTGGTTCGAGGCGGAGCGCGGCCAGGCGTTCGAGGCCCTCTTCTCTCCACCGGTCCTCACCGAGCAACGGGCCGACCCGTGTGAGCATCCACCCGACGCCGAGGCGCCCGGTATAGAAACCGAATGCTCTCTTTCCCGGTGGCCGGGAAGTGCCGAGAGCGCGGCGCGCGTGCTCCGCGGCGCCCTTCGCGCAGCACCGGATGTCGCGATCGCCGGTGGCACGGTAGAGAAAGGCCAGAAAGAGCGCGATGCCCGCCGTTCCGGCGTAGACGTCGCCCTGGAGCGGTTCGCCCGAACCGCTTGGCCGCTCGGGCGGCGCAAGCCAGTTGCATTCCCTTCCGTGCC
Organism: Gemmatimonadales bacterium; assembly: GCA_013140635.1. Classification (GTDB taxonomy): domain Bacteria; phylum Gemmatimonadota; class Gemmatimonadetes; order Gemmatimonadales; family GWC2-71-9; genus JABFSM01. The sequence goes on along the minus strand of JABFSM010000001.1, from coordinate 84 downwards.
ATAACGCTCGTCGGGCAAGCTCTGCGCCGATCGCGGTGGCGGCGGGAAGGAACTCTTCAGTCATGGGAGGGCAATGGCAGCGTC
>JABFSM010000021.1 GCA_013140635.1 Gemmatimonadales bacterium | reverse complement strand
CGAGCAGCCGAGCACCTTTGGCCGGCCCGACTCCCGCCGTGCGGAGTACCTCGCCCGGCGGCCGAGCCGCCAACCGCCGGAGGGACCCCTCGGCTGGGGCCAGAAGGCGGCCCGCCACCTCGAGGGGTGTGGCCCCCCCTCGCCCCGTCCCTAGGAGAATGGCCAATAGCTCAGGGGCGGTCAATGCTTGGGCACCGTGGCTCCAGAGCCGCTCGCGGGGACGGTCGGAACCCGCCGGCCGCGCTGGCGCCGGCGCGGCAGACAGGGTGGAAGGGGAGGACATAGCCCCACAATACGGCGATGCGCACTGGAGTGGAGGGCCGAAATGCTGCGGGAACGGGCTATTCGCCGTACATCTCGGTGATGAGGCGCCGCAAGGCTGTCGCGTCCCGATCGGAAAGCTGGCCGATTTTTCGACCCAGCCGAAACTTGCTGATCGTGCGTATCTGGTCGACCGCAATTTCGGTTGGCTGGCCGCCGGCCTGGATCTGAAGCCGAGAGCGCCAGGTCGGGTGGAGCTGAGTCGTGCAAGGACAGACGGTGAGGGTTTGAAGCCGGTCGTTCAGTTCGTCGAGACTCACGATGACCGCCGGGCGCGTCTTGGCCATTTCCGATCCCTGGACTGGATCGAGAGAGACCCAGTGGAGATCGTAACGCTTCACTTTCGCTTGGCCTTACCCCTTCGGTACCCAGCTTTCGATTCGGCCACACGGCGCTGCTTGCCGGGCTCCCACGGAATCTGGGCCAAGCCATCGGCGCTCACCGCATCCCATTCGCTCCAGTCCTCCGCGCCGGCCGCAATGGCCCTGGCGGTCTCTTCCCAGGTGAGTTTGGCCACCGCGTGGCCCACGGGGCGGAGCAGAATACCATCGGCCCGCTCCTCCATTATGACGCGATCGCCAAGGCCGTAGCGCTTGAGCGACTCGGCGGGCAACCGGACTCCGCGGGAGTTGCCGATGCGAGTGATCTTGAGTTCACGCGATGCCATGTACTTACTGTAATAACATTCTCAGGTAACGTCAAGCGCCCGACACTCTCTACAACCCCGCCCCATGACACTTCTTGTACTTCTTCCCCGACCCGCACGGGCAGGGATCGTTCCGCCCGACCTGCGGCAGTCCGGCGCCGGAGGTCGCGCCAAGCTTCCCGAGGGAGGTCTCGACCTTCGGGGGCGGCTGTGACCCCATTGGCCCGGTCGAGGTTCGGGCCGGCCCGGTAAAGAGATCGTCCGAGCCTCCCCTCGAGAGCGCCGCGGGGGGCGGCGGCGGTGCCTGCCGGGGGGGCTCCGCGCTCACCTGTATCTTGAGATACCGTTCGGTGAAGGTCGCCTGGATGTCGCGCATCAGATCCTCGAACATCTCGTAGGCTTCCTTCTTGTACTCCACCAGCGGGTCCTTCTGCCCGTAGGCGCGGTACTGGATCGCGTTGCGGAGTTGGTCGAGATCGTAGAGGTGATCCTTCCACTTCTCGTCGATCACCGACAGCATCACCTGCGAAAGCACCTGCTGGTCCACGTCGGCGATCCCGATGCCCCGCCCAAACTCTTGCAGATACTCCACCTTCCGGTGGAACGCCGCGTCCCCCTCTTCGGTGGCCGCGCGAATGGCCGCCGCGAGGTCGGGCGTCCGGACTCTGTCGGTAACGGCCTCGGGGGCGACGAGAAAGGCCAGCGTGAGCGAATCGACCAGGCCCTTCCGGTCCCAATCGTCAGGCCGCTCCGTCCCTTCCAGGAACTTTCGGATCGCATGCTCCAGCGCGCTCGATATCATGAGCCGCGCCTCGGCTTTGAGCTCCTCGCCCCGTTCCAGGGCGAAGAGGCGGAGCGAATACGCCACCTCCCGCTGCTGGTTCATAACGTCGTCGTATTCGAGAAGCCGTTTCCGCGACTGGAAGTTTTGCAGCTCGACCCGCTTCTGGGCCGACTCGATGGCCGCCATGACGAGCCGGCCGCTGATGACCTCGCCCTCTTCGGCGCCGGTCTTGTCCATGTACGCGGCAATCCGGTCCGACCCGAACAGCCGCATCAGATCGTCTTCCAGAGAGAGGAAGAAGAGCGACGCGCCCGGATCGCCCTGACGGCCGGCGCGCCCGCGCAGCTGGCGGTCGATGCGCCGCGACTCGTGCCGCTCGGTGCCGAGGATCTGGAGCCCCGCCTCCGGCGTGGAGAGATCGAGATCCCGGCCGAGCTTGATGTCGGTGCCGCGGCCCGCCATGTTGGTGGCGATGGTGATGGCCTTCTTCTGCCCCGCCCCAGCGACGATTTCCGCCTCTCGCTCGTGGTACTTCGCGTTCAGCACCTCATGCGGGAGCCCGCGGCGCTTGAGCATCTTCGACAGAGTTTCGGAGACGTCCACCGACGTCGTGCCGATCAGGATCGGCATTTCGAGACCGTGGAGCCGCTCCACCTCGTCGAGCACCGCGTTGTACTTCTCCCGCCGCGTCTTGTAGATCCGGTCGGTGTGGTCCCTTCGGCGAGTCGGCTTGTTGGTGGGGATCACCGCCACCTCGAGCCCGTAGATCGAGAAGAACTCCCCCTCTTCCGTCTCCGCGGTACCGGTCATGCCCGCCAGTTTGTCGAACATCCGGAAGTAGTTCTGGATCGTGATCGTGGCGAGCGTTTGGGTCTCGCCCTTGACCTGGACCCCCTCTTTTGCCTCGACGGCCTGGTGCAGCCCATCGGCCCAGCGGCGCCCCGCGAGAACCCGGCCGGTGAACTCGTCGACGATGAAGATCTGGTTGTCCTGCACCAGATAGTCGACGTCCTTCTCGTAGAGCGAGTGGGCCTGCAAGAGCTTGTGGATGATATGAAGCTTCTCGCTCTTGGACGCATACTCGGCTTCCACCGCCTGGCGGGCCGCCCGCTTCTCGGGCACGCCGAGGTTCGGATCTCGTTCGATGGCGTGCACCGCCTCGGAGATGTCCGGCACCAGGAAGAGCTGCGGCTCGTCGGGCGAGAGCGCCGCGGCCCCTCGGTCGGTCAGGTGCACCGAATGGCCCTTCTCGTCGAGGACATAGTAGAGCGTTTCCTCGAGGTCCCGCATGACCTGCTGCTTGGCCGGGAGCTTTCGGTCGGCGATATAGTCCAGTTCGGCGCGCTGCACCAGCTGCTTCACGCCCGACTCGTTGAGCATCTTCTGCAGCTTCTTGTTCTTCGGCATGCCGAGCCGGGCCTGGAAGAGCTTCCGGCCCGCTTCGGCCTTGCGCTTGTCGTCGGCGAGAAGCGGCTCCGCCTCCGCCAGGAGCTGGTTGGCCACGGTCGTCTGCCGGCGGACCAGCTCCGCCACCGGGCGGTTGTTCTGGGCGTACTTCTCGTCGCCTTCGTTCCCCACGGGGCCGCTGATGATGAGCGGCGTCCTCGCCTCGTCGATCAGAATCGAGTCCACCTCGTCGACGATCGCGAAGGCGTATTCCCGCTGGACCCGTTGGTCGAGCGAGAAGACCATGTTGTCGCGGAGATAGTCGAAGCCGAATTCGTTGTTGGTGCCGTACGTAATGTCGGATCGGTAGGCGGCTTGCCGCGCCGGCGAGGAGGGCTCGGTGTCATCGATGCAGCCGACCGTGAGGCCGAGGTACTTGTACACGTGGCCCATCCACTGCGAGTCGCGCCGGGCCAGATAGTTGTTGACGGTCACCAGGTGGGCCCCGCGGCCGGCCAGCGCATTGAGATAGAGCGGCAGGGTGGCCACGAGGGTCTTGCCCTCGCCGGTCGCCATTTCGGCGATTCGGCCGCGATGCAGCTCCGCCCCGCCGATGAGCTGCACATCGTAGGGCACCATGTCCCAGGTCAGCTCGTGCCCGGTTACCATCACGGTGGTGCCGAGGAGGCGGCGGCACGCCTCGCGCACGGTGGCGAACGCCGCCGGCAGGATCTCTTCAAGTGCCGCGGCGAGCGCCTTCTTGAACTCGATCTCGACGGCGTGAGCCCGCTCCTCGAGCCGGGCGCGCTCCACCGGATCCTCACAGGCATGCTTGGCCCGCTTGACCTGGGCCAGCTCTTCCTGCGGCCCCCCCGCGAGCTCGGCGATCCGGGCCCTGAACCGGGCGGTCTGCCCTTTGAGCTCCTCTTCACTCAGGCCCTTGAGGCGCTCCTCCTCCGCGTGGATGCGGTGAACGAGCGGCATCAGGCGCTTGACCTCGCGCTGTTGACGCGTCCCGAAGAACATTTCCACCAGTCGCTTGATCATCCGTCCCGATCTTCCCCTTCCGCCACGTAGAGCCGGTGCCGGGCGATGTACTCCGCCACCGCCGGCGGCACCCAGAATTGAATGGATTGTTTCCGGCGGACGCGGGCGCGAATATCGGTGGACGAAATGTCGATGCGAGGCACCGACACCGTTCCACCTGGCGCCCCGGCCCGCGCGAACACCTCGACCCGCGCCAGTCGCCTAACCTCTTCCACCTCGCGCCACCGGGGCAGTTCCTCCGCCGCGTCGGCGCCGAGGAGAAGCACCAGATCGGCGCTCGGCGCCGCCCGGTGAAAGGCGCGCAAGGTATCGACCGTATACGACGGCCCGACCCGATCGACCTCGATGCGATCGGCCTGGAGCACCCCGACCCCCCGCACGGCGCTCTCGACCATGGCCAGGCGGTGCTCCGCGCTCGCCCCGTGGCGGCCTTCCTTGAGGGGCTGATGCGCCGCCACCACGAGCCGCACCTGATCGAGCCCGAGGTGTTCGGCGAGGGTCAGCGCGGCCAGCAAGTGGCCGTGGTGGACCGGATCGAACGAGCCGCCGAATACACCGATGCGCACCCTACCGCCGCCCCGCGTCTCCCGACCCCGGCGCACCGGTCGGGGCGGTGGCCGGCGCCGCCGAGCAATACTTCTTCGGCCCGTTCGCGTTCGGGTGGTATTGCGCGGCGTACGCGCAGGTCTCCTTCACATCCTCCTGATAGCCGAGGAACAGATAGGAGCGAATCAGGCGCTCGAGCGCGTCGGGCACCACCGCGGCCCGCGGGTAGTTCGCGATCAGGCCGCGGAACACCAAGATGGCCGAGTCATGGGCCTTGTATTTGAAATAGAAGAGCCCGCTCTTGTATTCCTTTCGGGCAAATTTCTCCGCCAGTTCCGCGAGGCGGAGGCGGGCCCGGCCGCCGGCGGGGGTCGCATCGTACCGAGAGACCGCCTCGGTGTACACGGTCCGCGCCGTCTCTCCATAGGTCGGGTCGAGCTCGGCCCGGCGCCAGAGGTCCGCGTAGGCATCCCCCGCGCGAACCAGCGCGTCGGCCGCGAGAGGCCCATCGGGGTTCTCGTCCGCCACCCGGCGGAATTCCCGAACGGCCTGCAAGTGGTTTCTCTGGGCGTAGAGAACTTCGGCCAGGTAGAAGTGCATCCGGTAGTACCGCGGGTCCGGAGGGATGACCAGCACCGTCAGGCGGTCGAAGAGGACCTGCGCCTTCCGCCACTGGCCTTGGTTGAATCGCGCCTCCGCCTCGCGCCAGAGCGAGTCGGTGACCGCCGCGGTGGGGGCGGGCGCCGGTGGAGCCACTTTGGCGGCCCCCCTCCCTCCGCACGCGGCGGCGGCCAAGGCACCCAGCAGCAGACATACATGACGTTGCGTCATCGACCGAGAACCGCCGGCGGGGCCGGCGAACCGCCGCCGCCC
>JABFSM010000151.1 GCA_013140635.1 Gemmatimonadales bacterium | reverse complement strand
GCCCCGAGCAGCGCTAGGCCCGCGATGGCCGACGGTCGAGCCGGCCAGGCAAGCCCCAGGGCGCGGCGGCCGCGGGCTCGGACCGCGAAGATGGCGCTCACGATCGCTCCGAGCACCCCGAAAGCGGTCACACCGGAAAGGAGGCCGATGAGGAGCGCCACGCCCAACGGCCAGACGAGGCGGAGGGTCGGTGTCATCGTCCCACCAGAAGCCGTTCGGCAAGGTCGAAGGAGGCGGCGCCTCGGGGGTCGAGGAGCCGCTGAATGACGATCCCGAACGCGGCGGCCTGGAGGAGGCGCGCTCTGGCGCCGGCGGTCTTACGCCGGCGTCCGCCGATGCGCCGGAGCGCGCCCGCCAGCACCTCGACCCCCTGTCGGGTGACATCCCGCATGACCCGGCGGACAAAGGGATCGCGCTGGGCTTCGGAGACGAGGTGGATGTTCATCCAGCCTTGGGCTGGAGCCCGGGCGGCCTCACGAACGGTATCCAGATAGAGCCGGACCGCGTCGCGGGGAACGGTGGTGGTGAGGCCCAGCGCCTCTTCGAAGCCGCGGAGGCGGTCCCGCAGCATGTCGGCGACGATCGCCTGCTTTGAGGGAAACCAGGTATAGACCGCGCCGGAGCTCAGCCGCGCCGCTCGGCAGATGTCCCGCATGGTGGTCTGGTGAAACCCGCGCCGGGCAAAGCACCGGGTGGCGGCGGCGAGAATCTGGCGCCGCCGCGCGGCCGAGTACGGGGCGGAAACCTTGGGCATGGCGCGGATCCTCCGAAGTGACCGGGCGGCTTGCTATACAAACAGAACAAGCGTTCCTTTTAATATCGTCTCTTGCCCCGGGGTTCGCCATGCGCCCGTTCCTGATCGCCCTTGCCGTCGCTATCCGGCCCGCCGTTCTGCCGGCCCAAGCGCCGGCGCCTTCCCCGGCCCCGGCTCCCCCGCCATGCGCCTCCGCGAGTCATCGCGCATTCGATTTTTGGATCGGCGAGTGGATCGTCGAACAGAAAGACGGCGCCCGGGCCGGAACCAACCGGATCGAGCGTATCCTCGGCGGGTGCGTGTTGCAGGAAAACTGGACCGCCTTCGATGGCGGGCGCGGCCACAGCTTCAACATTTACGACGAGCGGAGCGGCCGCTGGCACCAGACCTGGGTCGATGGGGGCGGCAACCTCCTCACGCTCGACGGCGGCATCGTCGACGGCTCGATGGTGTTGCAGGGGACGAACAAGACGCCGGCCGGAGATGTAGGGAGCGACCTGGCGCAGCCACTTCGATGGTTACTACCGCCGACAGCCGTGACCACGCGGATGTGAGGAAGCGATCTCCATTCAGTTCGCCGTTCGCACCCAGGCCACAAAGTCCGCTTCGAGCTCCATAACGCTCGGCGGCCAGCCTACGGCAGCCCCGCGGCGCCTCAGCCACTCGTCGAGGGTGGCGCCTGCGTGCATCGCTTGGGCGAGCTCGCCGAACACCGCACTGCCCTTGGCGCGCGTCGCCAGCCAGGTCGCTAGTCCGCGAACCTGGCCGTAGAACAAGGCCAGTGTGTCCCCCAGGCCGGGTGGAGGTGTCAACTGCATCGCTGTCGCCGAGGCCCCCTGGGTTCGTAACTCGGCTGCTCGAGCCCGCGCCTGAGCGAGGAATGCCGACTGCGCGAGTGCCGGATGGTCCATGGATAGGAAGCGCTGGAACGGAATCGTACCGGTGCGGAGCCTGGGCGCTGGCGACCGCGTCGTCAAACTGTCCTCGAGGAGCGCTGCCGATACCTCGTCCAGCCAATCCGGCGCGCCCGAGCCGTAGCGAACCATCCCCGGGGTAGCAGGCTCAGGCCAGAATGCCGCACCGAACCAAAGGTGCGAGAGCTCGTGCGCCATGCCGCTCAACGCGAACGCGCGCCGTTGGTCGGCCGTGCCGCTCGAGCGCGAGGCGACTTGCTCGACCGGCCACGGAAGGCGCCATGCATCATGACCCGCCCGCCGCGCGTCGTTCCAGCCGGCGCTGTCCATCGCGGCGCCTCCGAAGAGGTAGCCGCGGCCCGGGATGCGGCCGAAATGCCGGCGGAATTGCTCACCGGCGTCATTGACCCGGGTGCTCATATCGGTTGCCCATGCTGCCGGGGCGAGGACGATCGAGCGGGCGCTCGATATACAACTCATCGCCCCGGTCTCGCGCAGGGGGCACACTGAGGCAACCGCGCGCGACGTATCGATGGGTGCGGCAACCTGAAGCCAGGTGACCAGGACCAGCATGTGGCGCTCCTTTCCCGTCTTGCGGGGACGAAAAGGGGGATCCTCATGCGTGGGATGCCCGTCGGCTCGGATCTGGTATGTGCAAACTGTGTGATGGAGCCGAACCACCCGGGCATGCGCCGGACATACGAGGGGTTGGCGATGGCCGGTCGAGGTGAAGAATCTGTAAAGAATTGCCCCTGGCCGAAACGCTCCCTACCTTCCCAACTCGCTCGGCTTGCTCACCTTGATCCCCTCGGAAGACACATGAGAGCGGTTGCCATCCTCTGGTTTGCCTTTGGGATTGGTGAGCTGAGCGCGCAGGCCAGCCCACCGGTCACCTACGAGATTTCCTTCCCGAACGCCGCCCACCACGAGGCGGAAATCGTCGCCACCTTCTCCGGGCTCCCGGCCGGATCTGTGGAGCTCTGGATGAGCCGGAGTTCACCGGGCCGGTACGCCGTGCACGAGTTCGCCAAGAACGTCTACAACCTCCGCGCCGAAGACAGCCGAGGCCGCCCGCTGCAGGCGGCCGCCGCCAATCCACATTCCTGGCGCGTGACCGGGCACGACGGCACCGTGCGGGTGCGCTACACCCTCTTCGGCGATCTCACCGACGGCACCTACGCCCAGATCGACCGGACCCACGCGCACCTCAACGTCCCCGCCACCTTCCTTTGGGCAAAGGGCCAGGACCACCGCCCGCGGCGGGTCACCTTTACGGCGCTTCCCGCGGGGTGGCGGGTGGCCACCCAGCTCGCGCCGACCAAGGATCCGGTCACCTTTACCGCGCCCAACTTTCAGCTCTTCATGGACAGTCCGATCGAAGTCGGTCCGGTGGACATCCGCGCTTGGCCGGTCAAGAACGGCGCCCGGACCGACACGATCCGGCTTGCCATTCACCACACCGGTACCGCGGCCGAGGTCGATCAGTACGTCGAGTTGATCAAGCGAGTGGTCGCCGAGCAAGCCGGCGTCTTCGGGGAGCTGCCGAAGTTCGACTGGGGCACCTACACCTTTCTGGCCGACTATCTCCCCTGGGCCAGCGGCGATGGAATGGAACACCGGAACTCGACCGTGGTCTCGGATGCCGATCCGCTGGCCGGGGCGGGGATGATGGCCAACCTTCGGACCGTGGCCCACGAATTCTTCCACGCCTGGAATGTGGAACGGATCCGGCCGAAGACCCTCGAGCCGTTCGATTTCACCGAGGCCAACATGTCCGGGGAGCTCTGGCTGGCCGAAGGCTTCACGAACTATTACGGACCGCTCTCCCTCCGCCGCGCGGAGATCACCGATGACGCGACCTTTGCTCGGTCGATCGGCGGCGCGGTCAATTCCGTCGTCAATGGGCCGGGCCGGCACTTTTTCTCCGCAGTCGAGATGAGCCGGCAGGCGCCGTTTGTCGACGCCGCCCGGCCGGTCGATCCGCACAATCGCGCCAACACCTTCATCTCGTACTACACCTGGGGCCAGGTCATCGCCACCGGGCTCGACTTGACGCTCCGCACCAAGTATTCGAACGTCACCCTCGACGATTTCATGCGCGCGATGTGGGCCAAGCACGGCAGGACCGAAAAGCCCTATACGCTCGACGACGTTCGCCTGACGCTCGGCGAAGTCACCAGGGACCAGGCCTTCGCCGACGATTTCTTCCGGCGGTACATCGCCGGCCGGGAAGTGGTGGACTTCCCGTCGCTCTTCGCCGCTATGGGCTTTCTCTTCCGGCCCACCCGTTCCGATCAGGCTTGGTTGGGCGACGCGACTCTGCAGAGCGCCGCCGGCGGCGCGAGCGTGACGAATGGGGCGCTCGTCGGGCAACCGCTCTACTTGGCCGGCGTCGAGCGTGGCGACCTGATCACCGCTCTCGATGGCCGCCCGGTCGCGAGCGGCGCCGAGATCGACTCGATCGTTTCCCGGCATAAGCCCGGCGATTCGCTCCCGATCACGTTCGTGAGTCGAGGCGGCGCGAACGTCACCGCCACCCTCGTGCTCAAGGCCAACCCGCGATTCGACCTCGTCCCCGCGGAGACGGCGGGTCAGACGGTGAGCGAGGCGGCCATGGCCGCGCGCCGGCGCTGGCTCGCTTCCCGCGCGGGTGCCGAAGGAGCCCCGCGATGATGCTTCTGTTGCTGGCGGCGCTCGCCGCCCCGGCCGGCCAGGCGCCGGCATACGATCTCCTTCTCAGCGGCGGCATGGTGCTCGACGGCACCGGTGCTCCCCCCTTCCGAGCCGACGTCGCGGTGCTCGACGACCGGATCGCGGCCGTTTCCCGGACGCCGATTCCGGCGGCCCGCGCTCGCCGGGTGATCGATGCGGCGGGGAAGACGGTCTCCCCCGGCTTCATCGACCTTCATGCGCATAACGAGTCGATCTTCCAGCTTCCCGCCGCGGAAAGCCGGGTGCGCCAAGGGGTCACCACCACGCTGGCGGGCCCCGACGGCGGCGGCCCGACTCCGTTCGGCGCCTACCTCGAGCGCGCCGACAAAGTGGCGCTCGGCGTCAACGTCGGATGGCTGGTGGGGTTCGGCTCCGTCCGTCAGGCGGTCCTCGGCCGGAGCGACCGCGCACCTAACGCCGATGAGCTGGACCGGATGAAGCGCCTCGTGGGCCAGGCCATGCACGAGGGCGCCTTCGGGCTCTCCACCGGACTGCTCTACGTGCCGCAGACCTACGCCACGACCGCCGAGGTCATTGCGGTGTCCAAAGTGGCCGGCGATTCGGGCGGGATCTACACCTCGCACCTCCGCAAGGAGGGCCTCGGATTGCTCGACGGCGTAGCGGAGGCCATTCGGATCGGGAAAGAAGCGGGGATGCCGGTCGTGCTCACCCACCACAAGGCGATCGGCAAGGCGATGTGGGGCCGGAGCGCCGCGACCCTCGCCATGATCGATTCCGCCCGCGCGGCGGGGCAGGACGTGATGGCCGATCAATATCCGTATACGGCGAGCTCCACCGGCTTCAACGTGCTCGTGCCCGCGTGGGCCTTTGCCGGGGGCGACAGCGCCTTTGCCCGCCGGGTGAAAGACCCCGTCCTTCGCGACAGTATCGCGAAGGGGATCCTCGACATTCTCGAGAACGACCGCGGTGGCGGCGACCTCAAGCGGGTCCAATTCGCGAGCGTGGCCTGGAAGCGAGATCTCCAGGGCAGGACCCTCTACGATTGGGCCGTCGAACGGGGAGTATCGCCCACTCCCCGGGGCGCGGTGGACCTCGTCATCGAAGGGGTGCTGAACGGTGGCGCGGGGATGATCTATCACGTCATGGACGAAGGCGACGTCCAGCGGATCATGAAGCATCCGTGGACCGCCATCGCGTCGGACGGCTCGCTGTCGGAGCCCGGCGTCGGCGTGCCGCATCCTCGAAACTACGGCACCTTCCCGCGGGTCTTGGGCCGGTATGTGCGGGAGCTCAAGGTGCTGACGCTTCCCGAAGCGGTGCGCAAGATGACCTCCCTCCCCGCCATGCGAATGGGGCTCACCGACCGCGGGCGTATCGCCGCCGGGCTCAAGGCCGATCTGGTGGTGTTCGATCCCGCCACGGTCGGCGAGAAAAGCACCTTCGCCCAGCCGCACCAGTATCCGGACGGGATTCCATACGTCATCGTCAACGGGAAGATCGAGGTCGACGACGGCAAGATGACGGAGGCGCGTGGCGGCCGGGTGCTGCGGCATACGCCGCAAGCCCGTCAGGCGCCGCCGGTGGCGTTTGTGAATGTGAATGTCGTGCCGATGGACCGGGAGCGGGTGATCGCGGGGCAGACGGTGGTGACCGAGGGGAACAAGATCGTGCGCATCGGCCCCGCCGCGAGTGTCCCGGTCCCGGCCGGCGCCATCCGCGTGGACGGGGCGGGCAAGTATCTCATTCCCGGCCTCGCGGAAATGCATGCGCACGTTCCTCCCGGCAATGCGACCGACGCCGAAATCACCCGAATGCTCGAGCTCTGGGCCCTGAATGGCGTCACCACCGTACGGAGTATGCTCGGGATTCCCAAGCATCTCCCTTTCCGTGAGGCGGCGGCCAAGGGAGAGATTCTGAGCCCGCGGATCTGGGCATCGGGGCCGTCCTTCAGCGGCGGTTCGGTGCCGAACGCCGATTCGGCCATGCGGATGGTGCGGGCCGAGAAGGCGCTGGGATACGATTTTCTGAAAATGCATCCCGGCATCCCGCGGGAAGCCTTCGATTCGTTGGCGGCAACGGCCGACCGTCTCGGCATTCGCTTCGCGGGGCACGTCCCTCTGGCCGTCGGCCTGGAGCGCGCCATACAGGCCAAGTACTGGACGATCGACCACCTCGACGGCTTCCTCGAAGCGATGGCCAGGGGCGGCCCGCCCACGACGCCGCAACAAGATGGGTTCTTCGGGCTGCCGCTGGCGGCCGATCTCGACGAATCCCGGCTTCCCGGTTTGGTGGCGGCGGCCAAGAGGGCGGGGGTCTGGATGGTGCCGACTGAGGCGTTCTTCGAGGCGATCATGGGCGATGAGCCGCTCGACCAGCTCGTGGCCCGGCCGGAGCTCAAATATGTGGCGCCGGCGCTGGTATCGGGATGGACCAACACCACCCGCCAATACCGGGAGAACCCCGCCTATCCGCGCGAACTGCGGCAGCGGTTCATCGCGATGCGCCGGAAGATCATCAAGACGCTCCATGACGGCGGCGTCGGCATCGTGCTCGGCTCCGACTCGCCCCAATTCTGGAACGCCCCCGGCTTCTCGAGCGAGCGCGAGCTCGGCACCTACGTGGCCGCGGGCTTGACGCCCTATCAGGCGCTCGCCACCGGCACCCGCAACGTGGCCGATTTTCTCGGCAATGCCGCGGAAACCGGTACGGTCGCGGCCGGGAAGCGGGCCGATCTCATTCTGTTGTCCGGAAATCCGCTGGCCGATATCCAGAACGTGGCACGGCGCGCCGGCGTCATGGTGGCGGGCCGCTGGATAGCGCGGGAAGAGATCGACCGGCGGCTGGCGGCGCTTGTGCCCTAGCCTCTCTTCCGTTCGTCCCAGAAAAGGGGCATCTTACAATATCATTCTAGCATCCTTCAATTAGGACGCCCCATGAAGCTCCGCCACGCTTTCCTCGTGGCCGGCATTGCGCTGGCCTCGGTTGTCACCTCCCTCCCCGCTCAAGTCGTCGCCGAACGGGTGGATTTCTCCGTCGCCCAACGGATCAAGGACGAGGAGATGAAGCGCTCGAAGCTCGACGAGATGGCGAGCTATCTCACCGATGTGATCGGCGCCCGGCTCACCAACTCCCCCGGGAGCCGGAAAGCCAATGCATGGGCCGCAGAGACCTTTACATCGTGGGGGCTCGCGAATGTGAAGGTCGAGCCCTGGGATTCCGCCTTCGCGAGAGGGTGGGAGATCGTCTCGTATAGTGGCAGGATTCTCGAGCCCTGGTCGAAGCCCCTCGCCGCATATCCGCAGGCCTGGAGTGGCGGGACGCTCGATGCCAAGGGCAAGCCCGCCACGCTGGCCTGTCCGGTGATGATCTTCGACGTGAAGGACACCACCGACTTCGCGAAGTACGCCGGGAAGTTGAAGGGCGCCTGCATTCTCCGGAATGCCCCGGCGGACCGCGGGCCGGAGTTCATGCAGAGCGAGCGCCGCTTCTCGCTCGACCAGCTTCTCAACGGCGATCCCGGCAGTCCGAGCATCATCTCCACGGTGCCGGGCCTTGCGCCGCCGCCCCCCACCCCGCGGGGCGGACGGGGTGGATTCGGCGCCGCCCGAGCCTTCAACGCCGCGGTCGGTCGGTTCCTCAATGCGGAGAAGCCGGCGCTTGTGCTGCAGGGTTCGCAGTGGAGCTATGGGATGTATTTGAACGGAGGCCACTTCGACGGGCGGAGTGCCCGGGACAGCGTCTATAACCCGATTCCGCACCTGATCGTGGCCACGGAACAGTACGGGACGTTGTATCGCATAGCTCAGCGCGGTCTGCCGACGCGGATCGAGGTCAACCTGCAGGTCCGGTTCCTCGATGACACCAAGGTCCCGACCAACGTCACCGCCGAAATACGGGGCACCGACAAGGCGGATGAAGTGGTGATGATCGGAGCGCACTACGACAGCTGGCACTCCGGCACCGGCGCCACCGACAACGGCGCCGGCTCCGTCGTGATGATGGAGGCGATGCGCCTCCTCAAGACGCTGAATTTGCCGATGCGGCGAACGGTGCGGATCGGCCTCTGGACCGGGGAAGAGCAGGGGCTGCTCGGTTCCGAAGCGTGGCTTCGCCTGCACAAGGCGGAACTGCCGAAGATCTCGGCGTACCTCAATGTCGATAACGGCACCGGCAAGCTCCGCGGGATCTGGAATCAGGACAACACGGCGGCGTCGCCGATCTTCGAGCAGATCCTCGCGCCGTTTCGCGACATGGGGGTGGTGGTGGTGAAGAACGGAACCACCGGCGGGACCGATCACCTGAGCTTCGTGGATGTGGGCGTTCCAGGTTTCAACTATATCCAGGACCCGATCGAATACGGCACGCGAACGCACCATTCCAATCTGGACACCTACGAGCGGCTAGTGATCGAGGACTTGAAGCAGGCCGCCGCAGTGGTGGCGTTTACCGTCTACTCGATCGCCAACCGGGATGAGCTGATGCCCAGGCCCCCCGCGGCGGCGCCGGCCCGGCCGGTGCCGTAGAGGTTGCTTCGGGCCCTGCGGGCCCTCGCAATGACAGCCTTACGCTAGTCATTGCGAGGCCGCAGAGCGGCCGAAGCAATCTCACTCCGCCCCCAGCGCCCGCGAGGGATTGAGCCGAAGCGCGCGCCGCACCGGCACCAACAGGCCGGCGAGCGCAGCCGTTAGGAGTAGGCTCACCACCGCTACGTAGACCCCCGGGTCGGCGGGGTCTACGACCTCGATGGCGGCCGAGAGCGCCTTGGCCAGCGCGAACGCAATGGCCAGCCCGATGGCGGTGCCGAGCCCGACCTCCCTCGCCCCCTGCTTCAGCACCAACGCCACCACGTCGCGGGGCCGCGCGCCCAGCGCCACCCGCACCCCGATTTCCCTGGTCCGGCGGCTCACGGCAAACGCCACGATCCCGTAGAGCCCGATGACCGTGAGGAAGAGCGCCCCGACGCCGAAGGCGAGGAAGAGCGCCGCCATCGCGTCGAGCACTTTGCTGTCCGCGAAGATCGCTTCTTGGAGGGAGGCGATTTCCTGAATCGGAAGGTCGGGGTCCACGGCGCGCACCGCCTCCCACACCGACGCGGAGAGGGCGAGCGGCGCCCCGGCGGTTCGGATCAAGATCCGAGTCTGATACGCCCGGGCCTGGAGCAGCGAGAGGTACACGCCGTCCTGGAGCGGCTGGTCGACGTCCCGGACGAGAAGGTCCGGTACCACGCCGACCACGGTGAACTCCCGCTCGCCGAGCGTGAGGCGGCGGCCGAGCGGATCGCGATCCGCCGAATGCCGTCGCACGAAACTCTCGTTGACCATGGCCACCGCGGGAGTGCCGATCGCGTCCCGCCATGAAAGACTCCGGCCCCGCACCGCCGTTGCGCCGAGGACATCGAGGAAATCCGGGGTGACGGTTACGACGTTGGTGTAGGGCCTCTCCTCGGGGCGAGGAAAAACGGCGCCGTCGAGCGCGAAGTTCCACGTTACCGAGCCTCGGCCCGGCAACGAACTGACCAGCGCCACCGCCTCGGCGCCGGGGATGGCGCGCAGCCGCGCGGACAAGTCGGCGGCAAACCGCGCGCGGCGCTCCGGATCGGCGAGCAACTCCTGCGACATCCCGAGCTGTGCGGTAAAGATCTGCTTGGCGGGGAAGGGAAGGTCGACCGCCCGGAGCGCCACGGCGCTCTTCACGAAGGTGACCGTCGTAATGAGGAAGCCGGTGGCAAGGGCCACTTCGCCCACCACGAGCGCGCGGGCCAGCCTCCCCATTCGGAGGCCGGTGGACCCCGCCGACTGATCCTTCAGCACTTCGGCCACGTCGGTGGCCGAGGCCCGGAGCGCCGGGAGAATCCCCGCCGCCACCGCCGCGAACATAACGAGCAGGCTCGCAAAGACGACCACGACGCCGTCGACCCGAAAGTCCACCCAGAACGCCTCGAGGATCTCACCGGACATGAGGGCAAAGAAGCGAACGCCGGCATGAGCGATGCCTAACCCGATCAGCCCCCCGATCCCGGAGAGCAGCACCGCTTCGACCAGGTGCTGGGTGACGAGCCGCCGCCGGGTGGCGCCGAGCGCGGTGCGGATAGCGGTGTCTCGGCTCCGATTGGCGGCGCGGGCCAGGAGGAGATTGGCCACGTTGGCGCAGGCGATGAGCAGCACGAAGGAGACGGCGCCCACCATGAGGTAGAGGGCGCTCACCATTTCGCGGGGCGTCTCGGTTTCGATGAACGGGATGACCTTGCCGCGCCGGTCGGCGGGGGTGCCGGCGCTCACCGCGGGCGCGCGCGCCAGCATCGTGGTGAGTTCGGCCGCCGCGCGTTCGGAGGAAACGCCGTCCCGGAGCCGCCCGAAGACCTGCACCTGGTTGCCGATGAGCACCGCGGGATCCAACGGCAACGGCAGCCAGAGGTGACTGTTGATCGGAAAACCGAACTGCGGCGGCATCACGCCGATGACGGTCGCGGGGCGGCTGTCCACCCGGATCACCCGTCCTACGATCTGCGAATCGAGCGCGAATCGGGTGCGCCAGAGGTCGTAGCCGAGGAGGACCACGTCGGGGGCGCCCGGCGTTTCGTCGGCTGGGGCAAGGGTGCGCCCAAGGAGCGGGCGCGCGCCAAGCAGGACGAAGGTGTTGGCGGTCACATACGTGGCCGGCCGGCGCTCGGGCCGGTCGGCGTCGCCGCTCAAGTTGGCTTGCGTTGCCTGATAGGCGCCCAGCCCCTCGAAGCTCCGCTGCCGGCGTGACCAGTCGAGGTACTCATGCCCTTCGGGCCAGATTTCCCGATCGCCGCCCCGCACCACGGAGACCATCGAGACCGCGACCAGCTCATCGGGCTGATCGAAGGGGAGGCTCCGGGTTCCGCCGCGGACGATGCTAAACATCGTTGTGGTGAAGCCGATTCCCATGGCCAGGGCAACGACGGCGGTGAGCGCGAGCCAGGGATTGCGGCGAAGACCGGCCACGCTATGGCGCAGGTCGGTGATGAAGCCTTGCATCGGTGGGCGGCTCCCGGGGAAGGGTCGGAGGGCGGCGCGCTCCTCCTACGCGGTCCGAAGCGCTTCGGTTTCCTGGGAGCCGGGACCGCCGGCTGGACCGGGGGAAGGGGGCCCTACTGGCCCGGCGGAGCTCTTGGGGAGAGGGTACATTAGGCGTCCGGTTCGGGGGAATGGTCGCAACGATTCCCGAGGCGGGCGTGTCAGAGGGTTCATGGGGCGAAGCGCGAAACATGGCGCCTTTTCACCCCGTCAGTCATATCCAAATACCGCGACCGCTTTCCGCACCACTCTCAACGGAGGACCCCCGACGTGAAACGAAGAGACTTCGTCCAATGGACCGGCCTAGGCGCGGGCATCGCCATGGTGCCGAACCTTGGCCACAGTGGGCTCGAGTGGTCCGGGAGCCTGACCCCGGTCCCGGCGGAGGACCGGAAAAAGCTGGCCGATGTGGGGCTCACCGCCGCCAAGGCGGCGGGGGCTTCCTACGCCGACATCCGGATCGGGCGCTACCTCAACCAGTTCATCAACGCGCGCGATACCAAGATCCAGGGCATCACCAACACCGAGTCGTTCGGCGTGGGGATCCGGGTCATCGCCAACGGCACCTGGGGCTTCGCGTCGACCAACGACGTGACCACCGCCGGTGTCGCTCGCGCGGCCGCCCAGGCGGTGGCGATTGCCAAGGCCAACGCGACGATCCAGAAGGAGCCGGTCCGCCTAGCGCCGGTCCCCTCCTACGGCGAAGTCTCTTGGAAGACGCCGATCGAGAAGAACGCCTTCGAGGTCTCCGTCACCGAAAAGGCCGATCTGCTCAAGGCGGCCGCCGAGATCGCACTCAAAGGCGGCGCCAGCTTCGTCGATTCGGGGCTCTTCCTCGTCAACGAGCAGAAGTACTACGCCTCGTCCGAGGGGAGCTACATCGACCAGGACATCCACCGGATCTGGCCGCAGTTCAACGTCACGTCGGTGGACAAGGCGAGCGGCAAGTTCGAAACCCGCGCCTCCTACTCGGCGCCGATGGGGATGGGGTGGGAATACATGTCGGCGCGGCCGGCGGGCCGCGTCGTGGGCCTCGCCGCCACGACCTATGGCAACTTCTATGACATGGTCGCCGACGCTGCCGCGGCCACCGAAGACGCCAAAGCCAAACACACGGCCAAGTCGGTCGACGCCGGAAAGTGGGATCTCGTCCTCGACCCGTCGCACCTCTGGCTCACCATTCACGAATCGGTCGGCCATCCGCTCGAGCTCGACCGGGTTCTGGGCTACGAAGCGAATTACGCCGGCACCAGCTTCGCCACCCTCGACAAGTGGAAGAGCGGCACCTTCAAGTACGGCAGCGAACTGGTGAACTTCACCGCCGACCGGACCCAGCCCAATTCGCTCGGCGCGGTGGGCTATGACGATGAAGGGGTGAAGGCGCGCCGCTGGGATCTGGTCAAGAAGGGGATCCTGGTCAACTACCAGGCGATCCGCGATCAGGTGCAGATCCTCGACCAGAAGGAGTCCCACGGCGCCTGCTACGCCGACAGCTGGAGCGACGTGCAATTCCAGCGGATGCCGAACGTGTCGCTCGAACCGGGCGACACGCCGATGACCCCGGCGCAGATGATCGCCGGCGTCGAGAAGGGCATCTACATCGTGGGCGACTCCTCCTACTCGATCGACCAGCAGCGCTACAACTTCCAGTTCAGCGGCCAGGTCTTCTACGAGATCAAAGCCGGCAAGATCGTGGGGATGCTGAGGGACGTTGCCTATCAGTCGAACACCCAGGAATTCTGGAACGCCGTGGTGGGCGTCTGCGACCGCCGGGACTACCGGATGGGCGGCTCCTTCTTCGACGGCAAGGGCCAGCCGCCGCAGATCAGCGCGGTGTCCCACGGCTCCTCCACCACCCGCGTCAACGGCGTCAACATCCTGAATACGGCGAGGAAGCTCTAATGCCCGAGATGACCGATCAACAGATGCGGCAGCTGATGGAACGGGCCCTCGGCTACTCCAAGGCCGAGGCGTGCGAGATCAACATTTTCGGCTCGCAGGGCGGCAACATTCGCTACGCCCGGAATTCCGTCTCCACCGCCGGCGCCAACGAAGACACCACGCTCGTCGTGCAGTCCAACTTCGGGAGCCGCACCGGCACCGTCACGATCAACGAGTTCGACGACGCCACCCTGGCCCGCGCGGTCCAGCGCTCGGAAGAGCTGGCCCGCCTAGCGCCCGAAGATCCCGAATTCATGGGGCCGATGGGGCCGCAGCAATACGCCGCGGTCAATCCGAAGGCGTACTCCCGGGCCACCGCGACGATCACCCCCGAGTTCCGCACCCGGGTGGCCAAGGCCAGCATCGATCCCGCCTCGAGCCGCGATTGCACCGCCGCGGGCTTCTTCCAGGACAGCGTCAACTGGCAGGGGATGATGAACTCCAAAGGCCTGGCGGCGTTCCACCGCCAGACCGGCGGAAGCCTCTCCGTCACGGTGCGGAGCAATGACGGCACCGGGTCCGGCTACGTGTCGCGCGACTTCAACGACGTCTCCGGCTTCAACCCCGAAAGCACCTCCGCCATCGCGCTCGAAAAGGCGGTCGCCTCGCGGAATCCGAAGGCGATCGAGCCGGGGAAGTACACCGTTATTCTCGAGCCCGAGGCCGGCGTCGAAATGCTGCAGGTGATGATCGGCAGCATGGACGCCCGCTCCGCCGACGAAGGCCGGAGCTTCCTCGCCAAGGCGGGGGGCACCCGCGTCGGAGAAAAGTTGGTGGATGAGCGGGTCACGATCTATTCCGATCCCGCCGATCCGGATGTGCCGTCGAGCCCATGGATCGGCGACGGCCGGGCGGTCGGGCGCACCAACTGGATCGACAGAGGCGTCGTCGCGAATCTCTACTATTCGCGCTACTGGGCCCAGAAGCAGGGGAAGCCGGCCACCCCCTTCCCGACGAACATGATCATGAGCGGCGGCAACGCCTCCCTCGAGGCCATGATTCGAGATACCAGCCGAGGGGTCCTGGTGACCCGCTTCTGGTACATCCGGTTCGTCGATCCGCAGACGCTCCTGCTCACCGGCCTTACGCGGGACGCGACTTTCTACGTCGAGAATGGGCAGATCAAGCACGCCATCAAGAATCTCCGGTTCAACGAGTCGCCGGTGATCATGCTCAACAACATCGACGCCTTGGGCGCGCCGATCCGGGTCCAGGGAAGCATGATTCCCCCGATGCGGGTGCGGGACTTTACCTTCACGAGCTTGTCGGAGGCGGTATAAGGATGTCATTGCGAGCCTCGGCAGTCATTGCAAGGCCCCGAAAGGGGCCGAAGCAATCTGAGCGAGATTGCTTCGCCGCCTTTGGCGGCTCGCAATGACTGAAGGCGCGCCCCTCGCAATGACGGATTCGGAGTGGCACGACACGCTGGCGCCGGGCGCGGAAGCGCGAGCGATCGCGTTCGGCCGCGCCCGGCCCGAATTCCACTTCACCCGGCTGCAGTACACCTCGGGTGATTGGGACGTGGACCAGCGGATGCCGGCCAATCTGCTGAATAGCCTGATCGAGTACACCAGCGTCGACGTGAGCACTCGGGAACGGGTGCTCGCCCTGGCCGATCCCGCCGTCCTCGACGCGCGGTTCTGCTATCTCGCCGGTCACAAGCTCGTGCAGTTCACCGCCAAGGAGCGGGCCATTCTCGAGCAGTACCTGGCGGGTGGGGGCTTCCTCTTCGCGGACGACTGCAATCACGACATCGACGGCCTCTTCGCGAAGTCGTTCGAGACCGAAATCGGGGGTATCTTCGGGGCAACCGCCCTGCGGAAGATTCCCAACGACCATCCGATCTACCGGGCGTTCTTCAGTTTCGAGAAGGGCCCACCCGCCACGGGGCTCGAGTTGAACGGTTGGGGCGACGACATCGTACATGATTACCTGAAGGCCGTCGAGATCGGCGGCCGCATCGCGATTCTCTACAGCAACAAGGACTACGGCTGCGAGTGGGACTACGACTTCCGCAACAAACGCTTCTTGGCCGAAGACAACACCAAATTCGGCGTCAACATCGTTTTGCACGCCATGACCGCGTAGCGCGGAGGCCCGCATGACCGCCGCCCCCGTGGGCGCCGACTCCGAGGTGACCGCCTTGGTGGGGCGGCTCGCCGGCCTGCGCGAACAAATCGGCCGCGCCATCGTCGGGCAGGAGGGGGTCACCACCGAGCTGCTCATCGGGCTCCTCGCCGGAGGACATGTCCTTCTGGAAGGGGTGCCGGGGCTCGCCAAGACCCTCCTCGTTCGCACCCTCGCGCGCGCGGTCGACGCCACCTTCCGCCGAATTCAGTTCACCCCCGACCTCATGCCGACCGACATCGTCGGCACCGAGGTGCTGGAGGAGGATCACACCAGCGGCCGCCGCTTCCTCAAGTTCATGCAGGGGCCGATCTTTACGAACATCCTCCTGGCCGACGAGATCAACCGGACCCCGCCCAAGACGCAGGCGGCGCTCCTCGAGGCGATGCAGGAGGGGGAGGTAACGTACGGCGGCAAGACCTACGAGTTGCCGAAGCCCTTCTTCGTGCTCGCCACCCAGAATCCGATCGAGCAGAGCGGCACCTATCCCCTTCCCGAGGCGCAGCTCGACCGTTTTCTGCTCCTGATTCGGATCGGATACCCCGACCACAAGGAGGAGCAGGAGATTCTCCGCCGCACCACCGGCGAAGCTGTTCCCGAAATCCAAGCGGTCCTCACCGGCGCCGAGTTGCAGCGGCTGCAGCGCCTCGTCCGGTCGGTGCATATCTCGGACGATCTGCTCGAATACGCCTCCCGCGTCGTTCGGTCCACTCGGCCGGAGCAGACCGAACTCGCCATGGTGAAGGAGTCGGTGCGCTGGGGCGCGGGGCCCAGGGCGGGGCAGGCGCTGGTGCTCACCGCCAAGGCGCGGGCCCTCGTCATGGGACGCTTCGCCGCCACCTTGGACGACCTCAAAGCGGTCGCGGCGCCGGTTCTCCGCCACCGGATCCTGGTTTCGTTCCGGGCCGAAGCGGAGTCGATCGGCCCCGATGCGATCGCCGCCGAAGTCATCGCCCGCGTCCCGCCGCCCCGGAGCCCGCTCGGCTGATGCTTGGCACCGATCCGCGGCTCCTCGCCTCGATTCGCGATCTTCGCCTCGTCGCCGGCCGCGTGGTCGACGGCATGCTGGTCGGGGCGCACGCAAGCCGGCGGGTCGGCGCCGGGATCGAGTTCAGCCAATATCGGAGCTACCAGCCGGGCGACGACCTGCGCCGGATCGACTGGAAGCTCTACGGCCGCTCCGACCGGTATTTCGTCCGAGAATCGGAGGCGGAAACGAGCATAACGATACACCTGGTGCTCGACGCCACCGCCTCCATGCGCTTGGAGTACGACGGCCTCTCCAAATTCGACTATGCGAGGTTCTTGGCCGCGGGGTGCACCCTCCTGGCCCAGCGCCAGGGCGATGCCGCCGGCCTCGTGCTGGCGCATGACGGCATGGCGGAGGTTCAGCCCGCCTCCCGCGACCGAAGCCGCTTATCCCGGCTTTTCCATCTCTTGGAGCAGGCCAAGCCCGGGGGCCGCTGGCCCGATCCGGCGCTGGTGTCTCAGCCCCTCGCCGCGCAAGGCCAGCGCGGTCTCGTCATCCTCATCACCGACTTCCACGAAGACGGCATCGAGGTGCGGGAGACGATTCGGGCCATCGCCGCGATGCGGCACGACGTCCTGGTCTTTCACCTCATCGCCCCCGACGAACTGACCCTCGATTTCGGGGAGGTGGTGACGCTCGAAGATCTGGAGACCGGCGCCCAGCGTGAGGTCGATTGCGGCGGCGCGCGCGCGGGCTATCAGGCATCGCTCGCCGAGCACTTCCGCCGCCTGGAGAGCGATTGCGCCTCGCGGCTGGTGGACTACCAGCGGATCTCCACCGCCACCCCCCTCGACCGTGCGCTCCGCCGCCTTCTCGTGGCTCGGCAGCGGCTCGGTTAGGCACGATCAGGGGTCGCTCGGCATGCGCTTCGCTCAACCCTGGTCGCTCTGGCTCCTCGCCGCCCTCGCGGTGCCACTCGTCATCCATCTCCGGAAGAGCCGTGGAGGCCGGGTGATCCGGGTGGGGAGCCTTCGGCATCTGGCGGGGCAGGACGCGATGTCGCGCTGGGTGCCCCGCCTTCGGGAATGGCCGCTGCTGCTCGTGCGACTGGCGCTGCTTGCCCTCTTCGTGGCCATATTGGCCGACCCGTACCGTGAGGCAGGTCGCTCCTCAGGCACCGAGCGCCGGGCCGCCATCTTCGTAGCGCCGGAGGTCCTCGATTCCGCCGGGCTCGCCGACCCGCTTCTCGACTCGCTTCGGACGGCGGGGAGCACCGTCCGGCTCCTGGCGCCTGGGTTCGTGGAGGTTAGGCTCGATTCGGTGAGCGCGGCGCCCGCTTCGGCCGGTCCGGTCTGGTCGCTGGTGCGGGAGGCGCTCGATTCCCTGGACGGCGCGACGGACGTCCTGGTGATCGCGCCCGCGGAGGCGGAGCACTACCGCGGATCGAGGCCGGTCCTCCCGATGCCGGTCCGGTGGCATCTCGTGTCGAGATCGCCCGCCGACCCCTGGCTCGTGCGGGCCGTCGGCATCGGCGATTCCGTCCACGTCATCGTGGCGGTCATGGACGGTCTCCGCCTCCGCGAAGTCACTATGGCCGTCCGCCGAGCCGGCGGGACGATCCCGCTCACCGACAACGAGGGCTATTTCCTCTCCGCCCCGCCCGGAGGGTGGCTCCGACTGCTCGTGAGCGGGAGCTTCCGCCCGGTGCCGATCGATTCCCTGCGCGTTACCGAGCGCGCTCCGGTCCGAGTAGGCATCGCCCATGCTGCCGACCGCGCCATCGATGCACGTTATGTGAGCGCCGCTCTGCGGGCGGTCGCCGCGGCCGGCGGTGTGCCGGTCGAGCTGTCGGCCGTGCCGCTCACCCAGGCGCCTGACGGCGCGCCGGCGCTCGACTGGCTCATCTGGCTCTCGTCCGCCGAGCCGTCCGAATGGTCCCGGTCGTTCGTCGAGGGCGGTGGAACGCTCCTGGTCGAGTCGCGGCTGCTCGACGCCCCGCCGCGGCCGAGCGAGGTGGTCGGCGAAGGAGCATTGGCGCCCCTGGTCGCGGCGATGCCGGGCAAGGTGCATCGGCGAGAGCCCCTTCCCGGCGCGGGAGCGGTGCTCTTGAGCGACGGCGCCGGCGCCCCTCTTCTCACCAGCCAAGCGGCGGGGAAAGGGCGGCGGCTCCTCTTCGGCTCCCGCTTCCACCCCGCGTGGAGTCCATGGGCGGTGGGGCCGGCCCTTCCGGCGCTTCTGCGTGCGTTGCTCGAAGCGGCGCCGGTGCGGGGCATCGATCCCCGCCCCCTTGCATCGGGCCAAATAGTCACCGGATCCATAGTTACCCGATCCGCCGCCGAGGGTTCGAGCCGGGCGGCGGGGTCGCCGCTGAGCCTCACGGTACCCGGCATCATTCTGCTGCTTGCGCTCTGGACCGTCGAGCGGCTGCTCGCCTTTCGGCGGGCTCGGAGCGCCGCATGAGCGCCATACCGGCGTCGTTCGCGCTGCTGGCGCGGCGCTACCGCACCCGCCGTCGAGTGGCCGAATGGCTCGCGGTGCTCGGCGTCGTCCTCTTCGGATTCACGGCGCTTGCCGTCGCTACCGCGCTTCCATTGGCCGCGCGAGTCATCCCTGCGCTTCTGCTCGGGTCGGTTGCGGCGGTCATCATTCGCTGGCGGAGTTCGCGCGAACCGGTCGATGAAGAGACGATCGCGCGCCATCTGAACCGGGAATTCACCGAGGCAGAGGAGAGCGCCGAACTGTTCTTGCGCGCCGCGTCGGAGCTCACCCTGCTGGAGCAGTTGCAGCGCGGCCGAGTCGGCCCGCGCATCGAGCCGATCCTCGAAAGGCTCGTCCTTCCCGATACCTGGCGGAAGCGGCTCCTCCTTGCCGCCGGAACCGGGCTCCTCCTAACGATCGGCCTGGTTGGTGGGCGCGCCCTCGGCGCGGCGCCGATGGATGCCGGTGTCCGTTCACCCGGTTCCTCCGTCGCGGCCGCAACCCCGCCCAAGATCGATCGAGTGCGGATCGAGATCGTCCCTCCCGCGTATACCCGCCTTCCCGTGCGGCGCGCGGAGCAGCTCGATCTCGACGTGGAGGAAGGCTCCAAGGTCACCTGGACTTTCTCCGTCTCCGGCGGGGCGGCGCCGGCAAGACTCGTGATGACCACCGGCGATTCGATTCCCCTCGAACCGGTGGGCCAAGGCCTCCTCCGTGCTACCGTGTACGCGGCGCAGTCGACGCTTTACCAGGTCTTCTTCACCGGCGCCGGAGCGCCCGCCAAGGCCACCGATCTCCATCGCTTCGTGGTTCGGCTCGACGCGCCGCCGACCGTGGCGATCGATTCTCCCGCGACCCGGGTGGAGATTCCTTCCGGCGGGGCGCTCACCCTGACCCTCCACGCCACCGCGCGTGACGATCACGGCGTCGATTCCACGTCGTTGGTCGGCACCGTCTCGAACGGCTCGGGGGAGGCGATCCGGTTCCGGAGTGTGACGCTCCAGCTCGTTCGCCGGAACGCTGACGAGGGCCGGACCGGCGTGCTGGAGAGCCGGCTCGACCTCAAGCGGCTGGGGATGGAACCCGGCGACGTGCTCTACGCGCACGTGCGGGTCAGCGACAGCCGGCGCCCGGTACCTAACGTGTCCATCTCACCCACCGTCTTCATCGGGATCGTCGACACCG
The DNA here is from genome assembly GCA_013140635.1 of Gemmatimonadales bacterium. GTDB lineage: Bacteria > Gemmatimonadota > Gemmatimonadetes > Gemmatimonadales > GWC2-71-9 > JABFSM01. The sequence continues at coordinate 4,202 of JABFSM010000151.1, read as the reverse complement.
GCCGGGTCGCGATCGCTGCCTTGACCGGCATGGCGCTTCCCCCCTTGCCGGAGGCGCTCCGGAGCCAGCGCCAACTCATCATCGATACCGAACGCCTGCTGGCCGACTCGGCGAAGATCTCCCTGAAGTCGTTCGAGGACCGCTCCGCCAACATCGGACTCGACCAGGGGCTCCTCCGGCTCCATTACGGCGAGTATCTGGGGGACGAGGACTATCACGGCGAGGAACTGACCGGGGAGATGCCGAACTTTCCCGATCCGAGCCTCCTGCCCGGCGGGCCGACGCCGCCGGTCATCCCTCCCGAGCACCGCCACGACGTGGCCGAGGTGGCGGTGCTGCTCTCGCCCGTCACCAAGACGAAGCTCCGGAAGGCGGTGGCGGAGATGTGGCGCGCGGAGCTCATGCTCCGCACCCACAAGCCCCGGGCCTCGCTGCCGTTTCAGAACCGTGCCCTCATGCTCCTCAAGGAGATTCAACAGGACGCGCGCCTCTACGTGCAGCGGTTGGCCTTCGAGTTACCCACCCTCGAGCCCGACAAGAAACGCTTTACCGGCGAGCTCAAGAGAATGGGTCCTCTTGTCCGGACCGAGAACCTCTCCGCCCCGGGCGATTCGTCGCGTGTGGCGCTCGCCTTCGGGGCCGCGGTGCGATTGGCGGACGGGGGCCTTGGGGAGGCCGCCGACCGCCGAGTGCTCGAAGAGGGGGGGCGCGCGCTGGCGCCGCTGGCGCTCGACGACCCGGCCCGATTCCTCCCGGCGCTTCGCGCTCTCCGCGAGACGATCGATTCCCTCGAGGCTGGGCGCCGATGCGCCTCCTGCGCCGCGTTGGCTGCGGGAGGGCTCTGGCGCGCGCTCCCCCTTCCGCCGGCGGCCCTCTCCGCTGGCTCGCGCGTAGGCAGAGGCCTCGCCGACGCCTACGCGCGCGAGCTCGCTCGGCGTCCGTGATCCCTTTCGTCGTCTTAGGCGTCCTCGGGCTCCTCTTCTTGGCGCTCGAGTGGCAACGGCCCCGTCGCGAACGATTGGCCCTTCGGCTCGCCGCCACCCTGGTTGCGTGGACCGCGCTCGCGGCTCTCTTGGCGCCGCCGAAGTTCCCCGCGTTGGCCGCCCGTCGGATCGGTGTCCTGGTGACGCCGGGGGCTTCCATGGCCGAAGGGCGCCGAGCCGCCGACTCGATCGGCACGGCGGAGCCGATGGTGCTGCCGTCGCCGGGGGTATACGACCCTGCCCACCTCGCACGGCGGCACCCGGAGCTCGACTCGCTCCTTGTGTTAGGCGCCGGCGTGCGCGACGAGGATTGGGCCGGCGCCGATCGGTTCTCGGTCACCGCCGGGCGGCCTCCCCGCGCCACCGGATTCGTCGCCGCCACCTGGCGCCGGGCCGCTCTCCTCGGCGACCAGGTCGCCGTCGAGGGACGGTTCGTGTCGCCCGGCGCGGCGCCGGCCCAGCTCCGCCTCGAAGACCTCTCCGGTGTCGTGGATTCACTCGAGACCGCCGCCGCCGACACCACCTTCCGGTTCTCCCTGGTGCCCAAGGCCGCCGGCCGGCACCGGTACGTGGTGCGGGCGGTGGGGCGGAACGGGGCCACGATGGCGGCGGAATCGTTAGGTGTCGCGGTCGTGGCGGCGGCGGCGCCGAGCCTGCTCTTGCTGCAAGGCACTCCGCGCTTCGAGACCCGCGACCTGACGCGCCTGCTGGCCGGGCGCGGAGGCCGGGTGGCGGTGCGGACCCGGGTGGCCAAGGATCGCTACCTGCGGGAGTTCTTCAACCGCCGGGTCGAGCCGTTCGAGCGCCTGAGCCCGGAGCTCCTCCGCTCGGTGGACATCGTGGTGCTCGACGGCCTCACGGTCAACGAGCTCTCCGCGCCCGAGATGGCGCTCCTCCGCCGCGCCGTGCTGGAGGAGGGGCTCGGCGTCCTCGTCTGGCGCGACTCGGTGGCGCGGGCGGTGTCGCGAAACACCGGCTCGGACCAGCGCTTCTTTCTCGAGTTTCCGCTGGTGCGGCAGCCCGGAGCGCTCACCCGGGAGAGCGGTGTGGCGCTCCGCGGGCCGGCCCACACCGGGGCCTCGCCGGTCGAGGTCGAGTCCTCTCTCTTTGAAGAGCGCCCCGACGCCGTCCCGATTCTCGAGGATGGCAGCGGGCGCACTCTCGCCGCGGTGCTCGTCCGCGGCCGCGGGCGGATCGGCACGAGTCTCGTCCTCACCCCATCGGCGTGGGCCTATCGGCAAGAGCGCGATCTCTTCGAGGCGTACTGGGGCCGGCTGCTCGGCGCGGTGGCGCGGGATACCGCCGACCGGTGGAGCGTCTCGCCCGACGGGCCCGTTACCGTGGATCAATCGCTTGCCATAACGCTTTTCTCCTCCGCGCCCGCGCCGGTCGCGACGGTTCGCACCCCGGCGGGGGCGGTCGATACCGTCTCCCTTCGCCGGGAGGCTGGGAGTACCGATACCTGGAGCGGCCTCTACTGGCCCGCTTCGGCCGGATGGCACGAGCTTCGGCGCGAAGGGGGTGGCTCGCTCGATTTCCACGGCGAGCCGGCGGGGTCGTGGGCCGGCGCGGACCGCTCGGCGCGCGCGCGAGGCACCGCTCGGCGCGCTTCGCTGCCGCCAGGCAAGGGGCCGGCCGAGGGGGGCGTGGCGGGAGTCCCGCGTGAACGGCCGATGCCGCGGTGGTGGCTCTTCGTCGTTTTCCTCGTTGCGGCGGGGTGGCTCTGGGCGGAGGGGATGCGCACTCGCGGACGGACGATCATGCAATAGGTAAAGGTCATTGCGAGGCCCCGCAGGGGCCGAAGCAATCTCTCGCCGGCGCTCGAGCCCTGCCGTCTTCGCGAACCGCAGTCTTGGGGCGGCGGTGCCCCTTCGGGTCACCTTGCCGTCGACTGACGTTCGCTGGGACGACAGGGCTCGTCGCGCCGCCTCTTCCCTCTTCCCTCTTCCCTCTTCCCTCTTCACTCCTCTCTCAGCGTCACCGCCGGATCGGTCCGCGCCGCGCGTCGGGCCGGTACCACCGCCGCCACCGCGATAGCGCCGAGCAAGGTGAGCGCCGCGCCGAGCAGCACCGCCGGATCGGTCGGGGCCACGCCGTAGAGCATGCTCCGGATGACCTTGGACAACGCCAAGGTGCCGGCGAGTCCTACACCGATCCCGATGGTGGCCGTCGTCAGGCTTTCGCCGAGCACGAGCCCGACCAAGCGGCGGCGCCCGGCACCTAACGCCGCCCGGATCCCCAGTTCTCGGCTCCGCAGCGCCACCCCGTACGCCATCACCCCGTAGACTCCGACCACCGCGAGCACCAGCGCCAGGATCCCGAACACCGTCACCAGCGCGGTATTGGACCGCCGAGGGGCGAGGGTGTGCCGGAGCAGCTCGTCCATGCTCCGGGCGTTATAGAATGCCTGCGCCGGATCGACTTCGCGGAGCGCCGAGGTCAAATAGTTGAGGAGCACCGCCTCCGGCACCGAACCCCGCACCACCAGGGCGGCTGCGGTCGGCGTCCACGAGTCGACCGGGAAGTACATTTGCATTCGCGCCTCCCGTTCGAGGCTCCCCTCCCGCACATCGCCGACCACGCCGATGACGATCTTCGGCTGCGACTCCGCGCTTCCTATCTTGAACCGCTTGCCGATAGGATCTTGGCCCGGCCAGAAGGTCTTGGCCATGCGCTCGCTGATCACCGCGACCGGTGGCGCCGTCGCGTTGTCGGTGGGAGCCATCAGGCGTCCCCGCAGGAGGGGGATGCCGAGCGCGTGGAAATAGCCATCGCTGGCCATGAGGTAGCGCACGAAGGGCTGGTCGATCTTGGCCGAGCCGCCACCTTCGGCGTCAACCTTCATGGAAACCCCGCCCCCGTCTCGGCGGATAGGCAGGTCGTTGACGGCGCCAGCCGCCTCGACGCCTGGCATGGCGCGCACTCGGTCGAGGGTCTCCCGAATCACCCGGAGCCGCCGATTCTCCTCGGGGCCCACCGCCCGCGCGAACGTCAGCTCGATGGTGCCGACATGGTCGGTGTCGAATCCCGCCTCGGTCCTGAGGAGCGCGACGAAGCTCCGGAGCATGAGGCCGGCCCCGGTCAGGAGCGTCAGGGCGAGCGCCAGCTCCGCGCCCACGAGAATGCGCCGAGTGCGGCCGCCGCTCCGGGTGGCGCCATGCCCCCCCGCCGACTTGACCGCCCCCGAGGCATTGGCCGACGCCGCTCGGCGCATTCTCG
>JABFSM010000163.1 GCA_013140635.1 Gemmatimonadales bacterium | reverse complement strand
CGGGGTCCGGTGAGGTGGCGGAGATCACCTGGGGGAGCCCGGTCACCAACAGGCTCGCCTTGAGGTAGCTGTAGAACACCTGGTCCCGCACCGCCAGCGGCAGGGCGTTGCGGGTGGCGACGATCCCGTTGTTGACGACCTCACTGCTCTTGGTCAGCTCGAACAGCGAAGTCACCCGAAGCCCCAGCCGATTGCTACCCACGATCGGAGTCGCCTCCTGATACTTTCTCCAGAGCGCGCCGTGGCTTGCCTTGCGGTAGGCAAAGTGGACCATCGCCGAGAGCTGCTTCCCGAAGTGCATTCCCTCGGGTACCAGTTCGGTGCGCACCGAGCGGAATTCCCAGTCGTCCACGCCGGGCCGGAATCCGGTGTCGAAGTCGCGATCGAGGTCGGCCTGGGCAATGTCGGCAACGACGACCATCGCGTCGTATCCCCCGGCCACCAGCCTCGCGCGGTTGCTTGCCGTTGCCCGGGCAAACTCGAGGGCGTTCCCGAAGAAGTGCGGTGCCAGCGCTGTCACCGTGGTAGGGCTGGAGGCCGCGGTGGGGAGGACGTCAACGGCTCCCGTGACCGGGTTGCGAATCAGGATGAAGCGCTGGAACCCCTCGCGTAACGGCGCGGGCAGCGTCAGTTTGAGCGGGACCGCCGCCATTCCGGAAGCAGTGCTGGTGATCTGCATCGCCGCGCCTACCGTCGTGATGCCGGGCCTGAGCGGCCAGTCTCCCGCCGAGCGTTGCTCGAGACTCCAACGAATGGATGAAGGGAAGGCCCCGCTCGGCACCTCAAGGGTGGTCCCCTTGAGGGGACCATCGGCCGTGACGGCGATGGTGCCGGACACCAGGTCCCCCTCGTGCAGCGTCTTGGTGCCGAAGACGCCCGCTGCCCCAAGTTTCGCGGGGGTGAGCGCTCCGGCCGCGGCGCGAATCACATTTCGTCCTTCGGCGGGGCCGAGCCGCCAGTCGCCTGGACTTGCCGTCCCATCGGCGGCGCTGGTCGCGGAAGCGGTCTGAATCGAACCGCCCCCCGAGTCCACCTGAAAGGTGACCGTCACCCCCGAAAGGGCGCGCCCGGCCCCGTCCCTCACTATCACCACCGGCCTGATTGGGACAACCGACCCAGGTTCCCCTTGCTGTCCGTCTCCCGCCTGAACCGAGATGGTAGTGGGGAGTCCGAGTGGAGCCTGAGGAGGTGGGGGTGGCGGCGGCGGGGCCGTCGGTTCGCTTCCGGCGCCACCGCAGCCGGCGGCCAAGACCGCCGCGGTCAGAATCCAGGGAAATCGGCGCATACGACCTCGCTTGAGGGAGCCTAAGAGAGTGGGCGCAAGTTCATCCCTGATTGGCTCGGGGAGACCCGGCCAGGTCTATATTCATGTCCGAACTCGGCAGGTGGCGAGATTGTCGTCCGGACGATTGGCGCGGAGTGAACAGCGGATGGCGCAACCACAACAGCAGTCTACCCTCACGGACGATTTGCGCCGCCTCGAAGAGATCGTCCGCCAGCTCGAGGCCACGGACATCGATCTCGACAAGTCGCTCGCCCTCTTCGAGGAGGGAGTCGTCCGCCTTCGCGCCGCTCGCGACCGGCTTACCGAGGCCGAAGTTCGGGTCAAGAAGGTGCTGGAGGATGCGTCGGGCCACCTCCGGGCCGAAGATTTTCGGGAATGAGCCTACCGGCCCACCGCCTCACCGACCTACCGACCATTCTCCAAGAAGCTCGTCATGCCGTTGACCTCCGCCTCACCAGGCGGGCGGAACTCCTTCGGCAGTCCCCCGGAGGCCGCGACGGCGAGGCCCTGGCCTACGCCCTTGGCACGGCCGGCAAGAGGGTCCGTCCCGCGCTCGTCTTTGCCAGCTATCGCGCGGCGGGTGGGGAGGCCGAGGGGATCGCCGGGATCGCGGCGGCGGTGGAAATCGTGCACACTTATTCGCTGGTGCATGACGACCTGCCGTGTATGGACGACGATGCTCAACGGCGCGGCCGCCCCACGACGCACATGCAATTCGATACCTCGACCGCCACCCGCACCGGCTTTCTCCTTGTCCCCGTCGCCGTCGAGGAACTCGCCGACGGAGCGCAAGCGATGGCGCTTCCCGATGCCACCCTTGGCCGCATGGCGGAGACTCTGTTGGAGGCGAGCGGGATTCGCGGCATGGTGGGTGGGCAGTGGCTCGACCTGGAGGGGGAAGGGCGCCGGCTCGAACTTGCCGACCTGGTGGAGATACATCGCCGGAAGACCGGCGCGTTGATCGAGGCGGCCTGCGCGCTCGGTGCCACCGCTGCGGGCGCCGATCGGCGCACCGAAGCGGCGCTGACTGAGTTTGGCCGGGAAATCGGCCTGGCATTCCAGATTGCCGATGACCTCCTTGACGCGACCGCCACCTCGGCCGAGCTCGGCAAGACCGCCGGTCGTGACGCCACCCTTGAAAAAGCCACCTACGTGAGCCTGCTCGGTGTGGCCGGGGCTCGGTCGGAGGCGTTGCGGCATGCCGACTTAGCTTGTGCGGCGCTCCGGGGTTCGGGGATCGAGAGCGGCGCCCTCGAGTCCCTCGCGGGTTATATTGTGCAACGTCGCTCGTAGCCTTCTTTCGCCCGGAATCGGCATGTCTCTCCTCGCCGGTATCAACGGCCCCGAAGACCTCAAGCGTCTCCGGCGCGACCAGCTTCCCGCCCTCGCGGCGGAGATTCGGGAGCGCCTGATCGAGGCCTGCTCCGTGACCGGTGGGCACATCGGCGCCTCGCTCGGTGTCGTCGAGCTCACCATCGCGCTGCTCTATGAGTTCGACTCCCCCCGGGACAAGATCGTCTGGGACGTGGGCCACCAGGCCTATGCCTGGAAGCTCCTGACGGGGCGGAATACCGGGTTCGAGACCCTCCGCCAGACCGGGGGGATCTCCGGATTCCTCAAGCGCTCCGAAAGCCCCCACGACATGTTCGGCGCCGGACATGCCGGCACCGCGATGTCGGCGGCCCTCGGCATGGCCACCGCGCGCGATCTTCGCGCCCAGGATCACAAAGTGGTCGCCGTGGTCGGCGACGGGGCGCTCACCTGCGGGCTCTCCTACGAGGGGATGAACAACGCGGGGCACTCCGAGCGCGACATTCTCCTAATCGTGAACGACAACGGGATGTCGATCTCTCCCAACGTCGGCGCGATCCACAAGACCCTCGGCCGGATCGTCGCGAGCCCGTTCACGAACAAGCTGCGCGACATCGTGAAGGGCCTCACCCTCAAGGCGGGGGGGATCTTCGGCGAGCAGGTGGTGGACTTCGCCAAGAACCTCGAGGAGAGCGCCAAGAACCTCTTCTCGCCCGGCATGTTCTTCGAAGAGCTCGGCTTCCGCTACTTCGGCCCGATCGACGGGCACGACGTGGGCAAGCTCTGCGAGACGCTGCAGTTCGTGCGCAAGCTCGACGGTCCCCGCGTGCTCCACGTGCTGACGGAAAAAGGAAAGGGGTTTGCCCTCGCCGAGGCCAACAAGGAAAAGTGGCATGGCCTGGCGGCCTACGATCCGGTGACCGGCGAAGCGCGGAAGAAGGCGAGTGGGCCGCCGACCTGGACCCAGGTCTTCGGCGACGCCCTCACGGCGCTGGCCGCCGAAATTCCCGATTTCGTGGTGATCACCGCGGCGATGCCCTCGGGGACGGGAACCAACATCTTTCAGAAGAAGTGGCCGGAGCGGTTCTTCGACGTCGGGATCGCCGAAGGGCACGCGGTGACCTTTGCCGGCGGGCTGGCCGCCGAGGGGGTCCGCCCGGTCTGCGCCATCTACAGCACCTTCCTGCAGCGCGCCTACGACAACATCATCCACGACGTCGCGGTGCAGCAGTTGCCGGTGCTCTTCTGCATGGACCGGGCGGGGCTCGTCGGCGAGGATGGCCAGACTCATATGGGGCTCTACGACATCGCCTACATGCTGGCGGTGCCGGGCATGGCGGTGACCGCGCCGAAGGACGGCAACGAATTGGTCGGCCTCCTCCGGACGGGGCTGCTGCATAACGGCCCGTTCTGCACCCGGTACCCGCGGGACAAGGCCCCGGCGGAGCCGGTGCCCGCCGCCCGGACGCCGGCGGTGCCGTTCGGCACCTGGGAGTCCCTGCGCGCCGGCCGGGACGTGGCGCTCCTCGCGGTCGGAACGATGGTGCAGCCGGCGCTCGATGCGGCGGAGCGGCTCGCGCGGGAAGGGATCGACGCCGCGGTGATCAACTGCCGCTTTCTCAAGCCGTACGACGAATTCATGCTCGAGTCGATCGTGCACGACTGCAAGCTCCTCGTCACCATCGAGGAGGGGGCGGTCGTGAACGGGTTCGGCGCCATGATCGCGCGCGACGTGCAGGTGGGGCATCCCGAGGTGCGCGTGGTGGCGATCGGCATCCCCGACCGCCTGATGGAGCAGGCGCCCCGCGCCGAGCAGCTCGAGCGGTTCGGGCTGACCGGCCCGGGGCTCGCGGCGCGCATCACCGCCCTCTACCACGAGGAGAGCTTCGAGGCGCGATGAACGTCGGCGTCGTCGGCAATCCGCGGTACGCCGGTCTCGCGACCATTCTCCCCGGGCTGGCGGCGCGCGCGGCGGGGCTCGGGCTCACCCTCTTCTCCGAGCCGGCGCTGGAACCTTACTGGCCGGCGCATCTTCCGCCGATCGGCTCCATTCCGCTCGACGCCCTGGTGACGTTAGGTGGCGACGGGACCCTCCTGCGCGGCGCCCGGCTCCTCAAGGGCCGCGCGGTGCCGGTCATGGGGATCAACCTCGGCCGCGTCGGCTTCTTGACGGCGGCGCCGAAAGAGGAGGCGGGGGAGGCCCTTGAGCGCCTGGCCGCCGGGAACTACCTCACCGAGCGGCGCCAGACCTTGCAGGTGGCCATCACCGGCACCCGCGGCGATACCTCCGCCCTCCCCGCGGCGCTCAACGACGTCACCATCCATAAGGGGGGTGTGGCTCGGCTGATCCGGCTCAACGTGCAGGTCGACGGTCTGGAAGTCGCGAACTACAGCGCCGATGGGCTCATCATCGCCACCCCGACAGGGTCCACCGCCTACTCACTCTCCGCGGGCGGACCGATCATCGTGCCGGGCGTCGAGGCGCTGGTGATTACCCCGATCTGCGCCCACACGCTGGGCGTCCGCCCCCTCGTCATTCCCGCTTCGGCGCGAATCGATGTGCAACCGATTCGCCCATGGGCGGAAGACCTGCTCGTCTCGGTCGACGGTCAGCAGGCCACCATGCTCGGCCCCGACGACCGCGTCCAGCTCCGTCGCGGCGACGCCCCCGTGCTGCTGGTCCGGTTCCAGGCCGACTATTTCGCGCGGATGCGCGCAAGCCTCCGTTGGGGCGATCTCTTCGAGCGCGAAGCGCCGCAATGATCGCCGAACTCCGCGTCCGCGATCTCGCGACGATCGCGGATGTCACCCTCCTCCTCGGCAGCGGCCTCAACGTCCTCACCGGCGAAACCGGCGCCGGGAAGTCGATGTTGGTGGACGCGCTCGGACTCCTCCTCGGCGGCCGCGCCGACAGCGGCGCCATCCGACCCGGTGCGCAGCGCGCGGTAGTCGAGGGGGTCTTCGAGGAACTGCCGGCCGTTCTGGTTCCCTGCATCGAAACGCTCGGCCTCGACCTCGATGAG
>JABFSM010000178.1 GCA_013140635.1 Gemmatimonadales bacterium | reverse complement strand
ACCGCCACCCCCTCCACCCGCTCCGCCGAAGAGCCCGGTCACCGAACCGATCTGATAGCGGAGCTGCACGCCGACCTGAAAGGGAAGCCGGAACGGATTCGAGCTTACCGAGGTGGCGCCGAAGCGCTCGTTCACCGAATAGATGTAGCGGCCCGTAGCCGGATCGAAGCCCCGCACCGACAAGAGCGTGCCGTTAGGGCGCACCGTCTGGCCCCAGCCGTGGAGGTTGGCCTTCCCATGCACCAGCTGATCGACCCCGACCAGCAAGTTCTGGGTGACGAGCGAAATCGAGAGCCGGCGCTGCAGCCCAAGCCAGGCGGGCCGGTAGTTGAGTTGCAGGTCGAGCGACGGCTGCCAGGGGCCGACGCAACTGTTCCGCGCCGCAATGGCGCCCATCTGTTTTTCCAGACAGGCGCGGGCCCCTCCCGATGCCCCGGCAAGGAGCCGCCGCATGCCGCTCCCGATCGCGGTGTCCGGGGCGCTCGCAGGGTTGAAGATGAAGGCGCGGTCGTTTCGGGCGCCGTCGCCGTTGATGTCGCCGCCGACGAGCGGCGTGTACGGGCTCCCGGAGGTCAGCCGGCCGATGCCGGTGAGCTCGAGCGCGGCGGTGACCGGCATCGTCACCACGGCGAGCAATGCGTGGCGCCGCTCGAAGTCGCTCCGGGCAAACTCCCTGGCATTCGGATCGGCGCCCGCGGTCTGGCCGGCAAAACCGCTCGCCCCCCCGCGCTCCGACGACGAGGACTGGTCGCGCGACCGGCTCCATGTATAGGAGAGCTGCATCATCACCCCGCCCCTGGTGATGCCATTGGCGGCCAAGGTGACCCCCGCCGATCGGGAGCCGAGCTTCGAATCGAGGAGAAGCACTTGGCCGAAGCGCGCATCCTTCCGCGAAGCAGCCAGGGGGACCACCCCGGTCGAGGGGGTGATCAGCGCCGCGGGCGCGAAGACCGGGCGCCCTCCTTCGCTCACCAGCGCGAACTGCGCCGGGCCGAGGTTCCGATCGGTGTATCCTGACTGGCTTACGCCGCGCGCCAGGTTGAGATCGGCCGAGAGGGTCCAGGTTCCGCGACGGTGAGAAATCCCGAGCGAGCCCCGCCATGCACGTGGGGCGCCGAACTCGGGATCGAAGACGGTTACTTGGGGGAGCTGCGTCGGCAATGTGCCGGTTCCGCCGCCCAGGCATGCGGTGGGGATGTTGTCGGGGTCGGCGAGATACGCTTGCCAGTCCGGAGTCGGCGCCTGGACCCCGACGCAGACGAGCTGGGTTTCCGCGCTTCCGAGCCCGGTGGCCGATTGCGCCGCCGCGGCCAGGCCGGCGGGAATCGGGCTCCGGAACTCGCCGAGGCCGCCGCGAATCGTGAAGCGGGGAGGCGCCGGAATGTCGCCGCCTCCACCTACCGTTAGAGTGAACCCGGCGCGCGGGCTGAAGTGGGTCTCGCTCGGCAGCCGGTCGGTCCGATAGCCGAATTGTTGTGCGACCACAGGATTATATGCCGGCGCATGCCCGAAGCTGGAGCGCTCGATTCGCGCGCCGAGGGTAATCTGAAGCGCCTGTGACTTGCGCCAGGTGTCGCCAAAATAGAGGGCGCTGTTGGTACTCGTGCTCGCCCGGTCGGAGGGCCTGAGGGTCCGGGTGAAGCTCGCGGGCACGCCGTTCTGTAGGTCGGCCAGCGAGTTGAAGAGGAAGGTGCCGGTCAGATTCGACGCCACAACCTGGCTCGACGACGTCCGGTTGAAGAGGACGCCCGCTTTGAGCCGGTGAGCGCCATCCCCCGGGATCAGCGACAACTCCTCGGTGATCTCGACGCCGCTGCTCGACCGGCGCTGCGAGAGCCCCGAGTTGCCGCCGAAGGAGAGGTTCGTGACCGTCTGCGCGCCGTCGTCGAGCACCGAGAAGACCTGTACCCGCCCCTGCGGCAAATCGTGGAAGGCGGCGCCGCGTTGCGAGCTTCCCGAGTAGTAGGTCCGGAATTCGTTGATGATCTTGGTGCCGAATCGCGAGCTCAGCGTGGCCATCGCGCCGCCGCCGGACGACTTGGTCGTTCCTCCCGCGGCCGGCACCGAGAGGGAGCCGACGCCGGTCGGCTCCGCCCGGTTCTGCCGCCAGTCACCGCGGATCGTGAGGGTGTGATTCTGCGACAAGAGGAAATCGAGCCGCCCGATGCCGGAGAAGTCGTTGGTCGTACGGACGGTGGCGCTATCGTCGGTCGCGAGCGGGAGACCGCGATCGGTCAGGAAGTCGAGAAACCGCCGCGCCGAGTCGGGGGCCAGGCCGAGCCGGCCGAGCGAGGTGGGCGACGCCGTGAGGAGCGACTGGAGCCCGTCGTCGCGGAAACGGCCCTGGCTCGACGCGAACCAGAAAATCTTGTTCCTGAGAATCGGCCCGCCTAACCCGGCGGAGAGCTGGTGCTGTGTGAAGCCCTGCGCGAAGGCGGTGCTGTCTCCGGTGCCGAGGGAGAGGTCGCGGTCGCGGAGGGAGTAATTGCTGGTGCCTTGCATCCGGTTGGTGCCGCCGCGCGTGGTCGTCGCCACTTGGCCGCCGCTGAATTGGCCGCGCGCCACGTCGTAGCTATTGGTGATCACCCGCGTGCTCCGCACCGCATCCTGCGGCACGCCTGCGCCGCCGAAGGTCAGTCCGTCGAGGGTCGTGCTGTTGCTGGAGGGCCGCTGGCCCGCCACGGAAAAGCCGGCGGCGGTGCTGTCGTTGCCGGTGACCGACACTACCCCGGGCGCGAGTGTCGCGAGGATCGCGAGGTCGCCGGCGTCGATCGGCAATTTGGCGGTGAGGTTCGGATTGAGCGCCCGCTCGGTCGACCCCGGGGTCGGCGGGCCGCCGTCTCCGCTGCCCGGGGGGAGCGCCGGCCGTCCGCGTACCACCACTTCTTGAAGCCGGGTGGCCGGCGCGCCGAGAGTGATGTTGGTGATCAGCCGGTCTTCGTCGGCTTGGCGGGCAACCGTGCGCTGCACCGGCGTCTTGCCGATCGCGCGGACGATCAGGCGGTATTGCCCGCCGCCGTCGGGAAAGAGCAGGGTGTACCGCCCGCGCGGGTCGGTCTTGGTCGAGCGCACCACCTGGGTTTCGAGCGAGGTCGCCTCGACGATCGCATCGGCAACCGGGAGTCCCGCTTCATCTTTCACGATGCCGGTGAGGAGGTCGGTAGAGCTTCCCACCTGGGCCGGGAGTGGTGCGGGGAGCGTTGCCAGGCCCAGCAGCGCGAAGAGCGCCGCAAAACGAAGTTGCATCTATTGCCCTTGTGGGGCCGGGTCGTACACCCGGCGAAGCTCGATGTCGCGCCGCAATATGCCGCTCAACTTGATCTCGACCACCAGCTGTTTGGTCGCTGCGTCGATCGAGTAGCGCTCCCGGACGCGGCCCTGATCCTCGAATTCTCGCTCGATCTCGAGGCGGCCCTCTTTCCACTTGGCCGTCGTGGTCAGCTCGTCGCCGGTACGCTGGATCTCGGTGATCTTCTGCCCCCTGGTGTCCACCGTCCGCATCTGTCCAACCGCATCGCTGATCGAGACCGTCGAGTCGTCTTGACGGATGAGCACCTGGAGCACCGGCTGCGCGAAGCTCATGACCGTGAGGGGCGGGAGGCTTCCCTCCGTTCGCCGGCCCAGAGTGCCGCCACCACCGGGGCCCCCCGCTCCGCGGGCAATGCCGCCGGGGCGGCCTCGCGCCGCCTGTATCTTGTCTTCTATGCGCTCGCTCTTCTCCGCGTTGAAGCGCCAGAGCCCTCCGATGGAGGGTGCCTGGGCAGGCGCCGGGAAGTGAATTGCCGCCGAAAGCAGACCGGCGCCGAGCGTCAGCAGCGATAGACGAATGGAACGCGACCAATAGCGCATCGTGGCGACTCCAGGATGATCGTGGTGGACTGACCCAGACTGGGGACGTCTGGCGGGACCAATTGGGCCACGGAAACCCGGCGCTATTGAACCGCCGCGAGCTTGGCCAGCGCCACGCGCTCGATCCACCGGGCAATCGCCGGCAAAGGAGTGAGGCTTGCCGGCGCGTAGCGGACCGGGAGGCCCGCCAGGTCCTTCGGGATCGTCACCTGAGTGATTCCCCCACGAGAGATCAGCACCGGCATCGCCGACACCGAGTCGCCCGACTGGCGGGCGAGCCGCTCGATGGTCTGCCGCAGGGAGTCGATCGCGGCGGCGCGAACCGGTGGTGGCGCATCATCCCTGAGCAGCCCCACCGCCACCGGGTGGCCCGATGCCATGCTCAGCGGCTCGGCGGCCGCCCCGATGTTGCGGACCCAGAGGGCCGCCTCACGGTCGGTCGATGGGCCATGGGCCACCAGGACGAGAGGGCGGCGGCGATCCCGCTCGTCGAGCGCACGCCACCGCTCCAGGAGGGCTTCACCGAGTTCCGCTGCATCGTCCAGTGCCGCGGTGACCGTGACCGTGACCGGTACGGGAATGGGAGCCGGCGCCTCGTGTTCATGGAAGGCCGCCGGTAGTTCGGCCGATTCGCCGGCGTAATGGCGAACCTGCTGATAGTGGCTGCCGTGGGAAGAGACCATGAGCGGAACGACGATGATTTGCTTGGCCCCCGCCACGAGGAGCCGCGCGATGCCCTGATTCCACCCATCAGCGGCCGCCTCACTCCCCATCAAGAAGGCGATCGCCACCGGGCCGTTGTCCCAGCGGACCTGCTTTACCAGGTCCCGGACTCCGGTGTTCCACCCCGCGTCGGCTCCATGGGCTACGACGAGGAGCCCGGTCTGTCCCATGAGCGGCGCTGCGGCGCCGAGGCTCGCAAAGAGCGCTGAGGCTAACCGTAATTGGGGCAATGATATTGGCATGAGAGCGTAGGAGTTCGATAGGTGAATAGTAAATGAGAATGAGTATCATGTCGTTTTCAATAATCAAAAGTATTTTTATCGGAATTGGCCGTCAAGGGGTGAAAAAGCGGAGGGCGCTGGGTCTATTTGACTGTAACAGTGTTGGGATCCATCAAGTCCAGCGTTTCCTCCACCGTCCAGACATGATCCGTCACCCCCGCCGCCATCGCCGGCGTGGTCGGGGCTTTCCGGGCACGCCTGAGCGTCGTGTGGACTCGGAGGAAGTTGTGCGCGAAGAAGTGCAGCGCGACCGCGTGCGCATGGTTTTGCGCCGTCTTGCTGTGGGCAATCGTCAGCCGGGTGAACCGCCGGCAGTGCTGTCGGGTCGCCAGGTTCAGCGCTTCCACGTAGGACGTTGAGACCGTGGCCATGTTCGGCCGACCGATCACCCGGCGCTTCACGACCCCCGTGCAGACCGGCGGGGAGTACCGCCGGGTGACCGCGGGCTCCATTCCCTCCGGCTGACCATACGACTTCGCGATTTGCCCGTAGTCCACGCGCGCAAAGGCGAACGCCTTCCGAATGCCCCCGAGGTAGGCTCCCCAGCCATCGGTCGAGAGCTGTACCCGGCCCGTGAGGCGCGCCGCCACATCGGCGATGAACGCATGGGTGTTGTCCTCCGACCGCGCTCCCACGAGCCACGAGAAGACGAGCTTGCTGTCCGCGTCGAGGGCGCAGAAGGTCCAGCAATCCCCCTGCCCCTCATGCCTGGCATTCCGCTGCTTGGCTCCGACGAAAGACCAAATCTCATCGGCCTCCACCCGCACCGTGGAGAGGTTCCGCAGGACGTGGTGCTGATAGACCTGGACGAACGACCCGGCTTCATGGAGGAATCGGAGCACCGCCCCCTTGCTGGCCCCGGTGAGTCGGCAGGTCGCCCGAACGGACATGCCATCCGTCAGACAATGCAGGAGGGTGGCTCGCGTGGTGGGACGCAGCGTGTACACGCCAAAAATATACGTAAGCGGTCACGTACATTCAAGCGGTGTAACTCCCTGTGCTAACTACGGTTTAGGCCCGCTTTGCCCACCGTGCGAGGACGGCCTTTCTGGCACTCTCCGAGCGCTCCTCGGCCGTCATGTTCTCGGCTCGGCGCTTCCCGCCAATCCGTCCCCCTTTGCGGCCCAGAGCGACCGCGGCGGGGTTCTTCCGACGCTTGGGCCGGCGTCCCGTGAGCCGGGCCACCGCCTCGAACGCCGCCACGTTGGGGTCGGCACTCGGCGGCTTGGTCTTACGTGAGCGCTTTGGCATATGGCGGAAGATAGAACGCGGGAGAGCGAAAGCAAAAGAGCCGCCCGAAGACGGCTCTTAGGCTCGATGAGTGCGAGGTACTCGCGGCGTACTCAAGGGATCAGCAGCCGGCTTCGCTGATGGAAGCTGGGTGGGATTCTTTTTAGCACCCCACTTCCACAGTACTGCCCCATACCCTGCGAGCATCACGAGGAAGATGATCCGGCCTGTCACGCTACTCCTCCCGCTTGAGTTCTTTGTCCAGCCCGAACTTCAACAACAACAGACTCACCCCAATTACCACCGCGCCATAGACGATCTGAGCAACAGTGATTGCGCCCTTCCATTCTCCCAAAAACTTCCAATCCGATTCACTCGCAAAGAAGCCATCCAGTATTCCAAAAACCAACACCAATACCGCCGCTTCTCTTAAGAATTCCCCAACCATCTCGTCGCGGGTCTTCTTCTCTTCAGCCATCCGCCCCCGCGCGTAAGCGAGATATTCCGTTATACAAAGCTCTTGACAAACAGCACTATATGAATATCCCCCTCTCTCCTTACCTTGTCAAATACGACGTATGCGCTCGTACAAACCACGACAACGGCCGCCGATACAACGTCGCAAAGCATTGCAGCTCCACCACATCCACCCTTCTCTCTCCCGTCTCCATCCGGCTAATCCGACTCTGGGGCCAGCCCAGCCGCTTCGCTACCTGGACTTGGGTGAGCCCTGTCCGTTCCCGAGCCGTGATGAGCTGCACCAGAAACGCTCGATACGCCGGAGTATGCACATTTCGCATATCTCCACGGAGCGCGCTGGCGGAGATTATGCAAAGAATGCATAATCCGTGATTCCTATTTTCTCCGCCACCCGTCTCCCGGAGCCCCCTGCCAATGTTCTACCTCGTGTGCGCGCTCGTGCTGGCGACCAGCCTGTGGGTCTATCAGGATGCGACTGCCCTTGGGGCGACGAAACCTGAGCACGGAGGGTTCTGGGACATGAGCCCCATGGGCTGGTTCGTCTCGTGTCTCCTCCTCTGGCTTATCGCCTTCCCCGTCTACCTCTCCAAGCGCGGGGAACTGCGTCAGGCAAGGGAAGACGAACACGCGCGGCAGGCCAGCGCAGCGATGCGCAAATGCCCTTTCTGCGCCGAACCGGTCCGCGCCGAAGCCATCAAATGCCGCCACTGCGGGAGCGCCCTCGCCGCGGGACGGGGGTAACCCGCCCCGAGGGGGGGCCGCACTCGCCACGTAACAACTCAGTTAGACCCAGCCCCAAAGCGGAGGGCGGCCTGTTAGGCCGCCCTCGCTCACTACGGTGGGTCCCAGGCGTACTGGCCTAGCGACCGCCGAGCCGGATCCCCGCCGTGATCGGAACCATGGTCGACGAGCCGCCGTCTCCGCTGATGGAGAGGTATCTCGCCTCGATGAAGAAGGCGTGCCTCGCGCCAAGGGGCAGCGAAACTCCGCCGCCGGCATTCCACGCGAAGTGGGTCCCCCCGTCCTTGAAGTTCTGAAAGCCGACACCTCCGAGGAGGTACGGTTTGGTGTTCGAGGTGCCGGGGCTTACGACCAAGTCCGCCATCGCCCCCATGATCTGGGCGCTGCCATCGCTCCCTTCAAGGTCAACCGAGAACTTCTGGAAGGTCCCGTTGACCCGTGCACCGAACTTGCTTCCCTCTTTGGCGAATCCAGCGGTGACCTGTCCGACGAACCCCGTCTTGAACCCTTCGCCAAAGTCCCCCATCGGAAGGGAAACGCCGCCCCCGAACCCGACGGTACCTCGCATCTGTGCGGTCACCGGTGAGGCGACCGCTGCCAGGATGACACCCGACACTATCAGTCGAGCTACGCTCCTCATACGAGTCCTCCTCCGAAGTCGTGGTTTCACAGGTTCCCTTGAGGTGGCCGAGTACTGCCCCGGCCGCCCAAGCGTAACTCAAAGGTACCTAATGGCCCGCCGGGAAGCGCAATTTCATGGCAGACCGATAATCGGGCCAGCTATGGAAAGACCTCCGGTTATTATGCTGAGTATGGTGACCGCGCCCACCGATCCAGCCGTCTTTCGGGATCACGCCCGCGAACTCGTCGACACTTTCGCTCGAGGCTGGTCGAAGGCCCAGACCGACCTGATCCTCTCGGTCTTCAGCACCGGCGCCGTTTTCATCGAAGATCCCTTTGCCGAGCCGCTCGTGGGGAGCGACAAGATTCGCCGGTATTGGAGTGACGTTCCGGTGCACCAATCGGAGATCACCGTCACCACCGGCGAGATCTTCGTGGCGGGACCATGGTTCAGTACCGAGTTCAAGGCGGTCTTTCGCCGCCGCCGAACCGGAGAGTGGATTGAGGCTCGAGGCGCGCTCTTCTGCGAGACCGATCACCTGCTGATTACCGAGATGCGGATGTACTGGCACCGCCGAGGGTGATCCCCGTTTCCGCGCTTCGGCGGTCTGAGTGTCCCCAACGGAGGACATCGTTCCGCCGGCCACAGATTTGAAAACGGTTGCAATACAATGAGTTGCGCGCCACAACGGTTTGGCACGGATCTGGATATCTCGGTGGTATCTCGGCCGATGTCCTCTTCTAGCCGTAGTCGGCCGGCGGTTCGCTCCGGAGGTTCCCATGCTGACCATGCTTGCTGCTCTCACCGCCCTTGCCGCCCAATCAACCCCAGCTCCCGGCCCGGCGGTTGTTGCGGCCGACCAGCCTGCGCTCAAGCTCTGGATGAACAGCGACCGGAGTTTTCGCTCTGGCGAGCGGGTCCGCCTCCAGGTCGATGCGGCGCAGGGTGGCTACCTCCTGGTGCTCAACTACGATCCGGAAGGCCGAGTGCGCGTGCTCTTCCCGCTCGAGCCTGGCGACGATGCCCGGGTGGCGGCGGGCCGGCGCTACGAGGTCCGCGATCAGGGAGGGAGCCAGGCCTTCCGGGCCGCCGGAGATGGTACCGGTATCGTCTATTCGGCCATTGCCCGGGAACCGTGGCGGCTGGACGAGGTCGTGCTCAATGGCCGGTGGGACGAATCGCGGTTCCAGATCGACCAGGAAACCACGGAACCCGAAGCCGAGCTGACCGACATGGTGCAGCGTCTCGCCGGCCCGGGCGGCTTCGACTACGACGTCCTCGGCTACCGGGTCTATGGAGAGAGCCGATATGCCGCCACCGTCTCGTACCGGCGGCCGGGCTACGTCTACGACAGCTACTACTTCTGCAACAACTGGCGCTGGGCCTACGACGATTGCCGCCGCTGGCCCAACGACGGTTACTGGACGTTCGGCACCGGCTACTACTACGGTTACGACCCCTACTTCTTCCGTCCATCCCGTTATGGCTATGGGTATGGCTACGGCTGGGGCCGGCCCACCTATCCGGGCGGCGCGTTCGGCCGGGCGCCGTACCTGACCGGCCGCTCGCGGGACTATGAGGTCAATCGGCGGGCGCCTGCTCCCAGTGCGCGTGGGTTCGGCGGTGGATTCGATGCCGGCAGGACGGCAAATGGGCCGGCTCGGCGGGCGCGCCCGGATGACGGCAGGAGCGGGCGGGGGGCACCGCCGTCGGTCTCGCGGGGCGGGGACAGGGGAGGCCGTGCGCCGGCAGCACAGCCGCCCAGGGCGGAGCCGGCGAAGTCGCCGCCCAAGTCGCCCCCGAAGACGCCGCCGTCCTCACAAGGCGGAGGCGGCAGACCGCGGCCGCGGCCGTAAGGTGGAATGGCAGTGCGCGTAACGACGGGCGGCGTCAGCCGCCCGTTTTGCGTCTGGCGTAGTCGAGGCCCCACTCCAGCAGGTCGGCTCCGCGGAGGCCTATGCGCATCGCGGCGTTCACCGCCTCGTCTTCGGACATTCCCCGGTCCAATATGAAATAGGGAATGAGCGCGCCACCGACACGATTGGCGCTGGCGCAATGGATCAGGGTGGGCCGGCCGGTCGCGGCACGCACGGCGGTGAGGACCGCGTCCATGGCCCCGTCGTCGAGCGCTCCCTGACGGACCGCGATATTCACATAGTCCATCCCCAGTTTGCGCACCAAGGCAGGCTCGTCGAACGGGCGCGGCTCCATCGCATCTCGGATGTCGATCACCACTTCCGTTCCGGCCGCCTTGAACGATTCGAACTGGGCCGCCGACGGTTGCCCCGCCGCAGCGAGGCCGGGCAGGGGGAGCGAGGCATTCGGCACGCCGGTCAGTGCGTCGGCAAGGGATGGCATGAAGAATGGTAGTCCGGCGGGTCCGTCGCGTGAAGAGCGTCCTGCTTAAGTTTGGGTATGCTCCGCATCGCTATCGCCCAGCAAAAGCCGCGAAAGGGCGACTACCCGCACAACCTGGCCCGGCTGGGCGAGGTATTTCGTGCGCTTGCCGGCGACGCGGAGCCGGCCGATCTCCTCGTCCTCCCCGAAACGGCGCTCACCGGATACTTCGTCGAGGGCGCCGTGCGGGAGCTTGCCAAGAGCGCCGACGACTTCTTTGCCGATCTGAGCGCCGCGCATCGGGGATCGGGCGCGCCGCCCCTCGATATCGTCGCCGGCTTCTTCGAGCTTCACGATGACCGGCTGCACAACGCCGCACTCGCCGCCACCCTCGGAGGCCCCGACGCGGGGGTTCGCCACATCCACCGCAAGGTGTTCCTTCCCACGTACGGCGTCTTCGACGAAGAGCGCTTCGTCGAACCCGGAAAATCGGTGCGTGCCTTCGACACCAGCTGGGGGCGGGCCGCCGTCGTCGTATGCGAGGATGCCTGGCATTCGCTGGTTCCGACGATCGCCGCGGTGGATGGCGCCCAGCTACTCATCGTCGTGAGCGCGAGCCCGGCGCGCGGCCTCCACCCCGAAAAGGGTGGGGAGGAGCGGCCCGCGAGCCTCCTCAGGTGGGAGCGCACCGCGCAGGCGATCGCCGGCGAGCATGGGATGTACGTGGCGCTCGCGCAATTGGTCGGGTTCGAAGGGGGAAAGGGATTTCCGGGCGGCTCGCTCGTCGTTGGGCCGAGGGGTGATGTGTTGGCCCGGGCGAAGGTCTTCGAGGAGGATCTGCTGCTCGTGACGGTGGATCTCGGCGAGATCGCTCGAGCGCGCGCGGATATGCCCTTGCTGTCCGATCTCGAGATGCGGCTTCCACATCTTCTCGACGAACTCGAGGGGCGCCGAGATTCCGAGAACGGCGCGGCGCCGGCACGGCGCCGGCCGCCGGCCGCCCGATTGCCGCTCTCGCCGGAGCCCGCTCGTCTCAGGCCCCGAACCAATCCGCTTGAGATCGATCCCGAGCTCACTCGGCGCTGGCTGGTGGAGTTTCTGCGGGACGAAGTGAAACGGAGGCGGGGGTTCTGCCGGGCGGTCGTGGGGGTTTCCGGCGGTGTCGACAGCGCGGTGGTGCTCGCGCTGGCGGCGGAGGCTCTGGGCTCGGGCAACGTCACCGCCCTCCGGATGCCCTATCGCACCTCGAGTTCCGACTCCCTGACTCACGCGCAGCTCCTCATCGACCGGCTCGGGGTGCCGTCGGAGACGATCGACATCTCCGCCGGTGTCGATGGCTTGGCCGGCGCGCTCCCCGACCGTCCCGATGCCCAGCGCCTTGGGAACATTTGCGCGCGGGTTCGGATGGCGGCGCTCTTCGACCGTTCCGCGGCGGGGACGGCGCTTCCTTTGGGCACCGGCAACAAGACGGAGCGGCTCTTCGGCTATTTCACTTGGCACGCCGACGACACGCCGCCGGTGAACCCGGTCGGCGACCTCTTCAAGACTCAGGTATGGGCGCTGGCGCGGCACCTGGGCATTCCGGAGGCGATCGTTTCGAAGCCGCCCACCGCGGACCTGGTCCAGGGCCAGACCGACGAAGGTGACTTCGGTATCAGCTACGCGAAGGCCGACGCGATCCTGCATTGGCTCTTGCTGGGCTACGCCGCCGAGGCGATCGAGGCGCTCGGGTTCACGGCGGCGGAGGTGGCGCTGGTGCGGGGCCGCCTCGATTCCACCCACTGGAAAAGGCGGCTGCCCACGGTGGCGATGGTGAGCCAGACTGCGATCGGCGAATACTACCTCCGGCCGGTCGACTACTGATGGGCGCGCGCGCCCGGGAGAGTTAGGCGTGGTGCCCGACAGCCGGCCGATGTCGTATTCCCGCGGGGAGATCACCACCTTCGTGATGCCCCACATGCAAAACGTCCTCGGCGACCTCTTCGGCGGCCATCTCATGGCGCTGGTCGACCAGGCCGCCGCGGTTGCGGCCATCCGGCACGCCGGGGGCCCCGCGGTGACCAAGTCGATCGACCGGCTCGATTTCCACCACCCGATTCCGGTCGGCGCGCTGGCCACCTGCTACGCGACCGTGGACTACGTCGGGAACAGTTCGATGGACATTACGGTCGAAGTCTTCAGCGAGCGGGTGAGCACCGGCGACCGAGAGCATACCCACACGGCGCGCGTCGTGTTCGTGGCGATCGACCAGCACCGTAAGCCGGTGCGGGTTCCGCGGCTCGTGCCGGAGACCCCGGAGGAATTCGCGCGCTTCGACACGGCCCGGCTCCGGTACGAGGCCCGAAGGCGGAGGTGAGCGAGCCCTTCACCGCGGTGCTCTCAGGCGGGGGCGTCAAAGCGGCCGCCCATCTCGGCGCGCTCAAAGTACTCGAGCAGGGCGGCCTCCGGCCGACCCGGTACGTGGGTACCTCGATGGGCGCGGTGATCGCGACCGGCCTGGCCGCGGGGATGACGTGTGATGAAGTGGCGGCAGAACTGAGCGGCCTCAAGCCGCGCGAGGTGTTCGCTCTCGATCGAAGCGCGCTCATTCGGGGAATGTGGGCCCGCGCCATTCTCCGGCCCGAGCCTTTTCGCCGCACCCTCGAACGGTTGCTGCCGGTCGCTTCCTTCAGCGAGCTTCGGCTGCCCCTCACGATTACCGCCACCGACCTCGACAGTGGGCGTCAACTCTTCTTTGGCGCCGGCGGAGAAGAGGTGACATTGATCGACGCGCTCTGCGCCGCCTGCGCGCTGCCGCTCTACTTCCCGCCCTTTCTGCTTGGGGGGAGGCGGTGCGCCGACGGCGGTCTTACCGCCGTGGTGCCCCTTGCCGCAGCGGCGCGTTTTCCCGCCGCGCTCGTCGTGGCCGTCGATGTCGGGCCGGGCGCCGACATGGAGCCGAGCCTCTCGCGGCCAAGGCCACCGGCACTCCTGCGCCTCGCGGGGGACGCGCAGCAAGCGCTCATGGCGCAGAACACGATCCTCACGCGCGCGCTCTGGGAAGCGACGCCGGGGCGGCCGCCGCTGCTCTGGATTCGCCCGCGGGTGCGCTATGGCGAAACCTTTGCCGCCGATCAACTCGCATGGTACCTCGAAGAAGGCGCAAGGGCGGCGAGCGCCGCCCTTGCCGCGTGGCGGGCTTGACCCCGCGAGGCCAACGTCGGATGTTACGATATCCCCCTGATCGCGGAGGCGCCGTGTCCGACGCCCGCATCTTCACTCTCGAGGAAGCGCAGCGCACGCTCCCGCTGCTGCGGCGCATCTTGACCGACCTGCGCAACGAGTACCGGGTCTGGAAAGATGCCGACGCGGAAGACGGGCTCGTGTCGCGGAGTTCGCAAGGAGATCCGCTCGCTGCCGCCGAAGTGCAGGCGTCTCGGCGCGCGGTGAACGAGTCGGCCGAGCGGATCGAGGGCTATATGGCCGAGATCGACGCGATCGGATGCGTCTTCCGCGGATTCGACGCTGGGTTGGTCGACTTCTACACCCTGCGCGACGACCGGCTGGTCTTTCTCTGCTGGCGGGTGGACGAGGAGCAGATCACCCACTGGCACGAGATCGCCGACGGCTACGCCGGCCGGCAGCCTATCGATTCCACCTTCCTGACGACTGTGGGCCATTGAGACAATTCTGGGTCGCCGCCCATCTGCTCGGCTTCGTGGCGTGGATGGGAGGGGCGTTTGCGGCGATGACGATCGGCACGGCGAGTCGCCAGGAGCCACGCGATCGCTGGGGGGCGGTGGCGCGACTGCAGGGCGCGATCTACACCGGGCTCGTGCTGCCGGGCGCCATCTGTACGGTCATTTCCGGGCTGGTGCTGACCTTGAGCCTCTATGGCCAGGCGGCAAGCGTCGGCATTCCGCGGTTTCTCATGCTCATGCAGGGGACCGGACTGCTTGCCGCCCTGCTCACGCTCGTGGTAATCGTGCCGACGTCGGCCCGCCTAGTCCGGCTCGATCCTGTCGGCCCGCATGCGGCGCTCTTTGACCGCTTGCGCGCCAAGCTCAGGTTCGCTGGGATGATCTCGGCGTTTCTGGCGCTGCTCGCGCTCGTTGCGGGGGCGATGTTGCGGTAGTAGCGAGGAGGGAAGAGGGAAGAGGGAAGAGGGAAGAGGGAGGCGATCGCGGGTACGAGAACGCTTACTCCGCTTACTCTTCCCTCCTCTCTCTTCCCTCCTCCCTCTTCTTCTCCCGTCTCCCGGTGGAGCAAGCACTCCGCACCGGGCACTCCCCGCACCGCGCAATTCGCGCCGTACAGATCAAGGCCCCGAGTTCCATGATCGCCTGATTGAAGGCCCACGCCGAGGGCCCCGGGCGGGGGAGGAGGGTGGCGGCCGTTTCCCAAAGCCGCCGCGCTGCTTTGGCATCGACACCGATTCTCGGATGGAACGCCCGCCGGAGCACGCGGGCCACATTGGTGTCGACCGCTGGAACAGCCTGTTCGTACGCGAAACTTGCGACTGCCCCAGCGGTATAGAGGCCCACTCCCGGCAGGGCGTTAAGCTTGGCCACCTCATCGGGGATTCGACCGTCGTGTTCGGCGACCACGGTTTGCGCCAGACGCTGGAGGTTGGCGGCGCGACGGTAGTAGCCAAGGCCGTCCCACTCCTCCCGCACTCGGCCGGGCCGAGCCCGGGCCAGGTGGTGCACGGTGGGGAAAGCGGCTAGGAAACGGTGGTAGAACCCTTCCACCCGCGACACCTGCGTCTGTTGGAGCATGAATTCCGAGACCAGCACCCGGTAGGGATCGCGGGTACGCCGCCAGGGCAGGTCCCGCCCATGACGGCGGAACCAGGCCAGGAGCTTGCGCCGGAATGCCGGGGCGTGCGGCGGCGTTTTCGGGGTGGACTTCGGGGGCATACACCTCCAAGATAAGGCCCTATGGCCACCGCAACGCTGCGATTCCCTCGCTTGATCGGCCGGATTGCGCTCAGCTCCTTGGCGCATCTCGGCCGGTTTGCCGGGATGCTGGCGGAGATCGTCCGTGGTCTGGCCGAGGTCCGGATCTGGGTTCCGCGCGCCATCGAAGAGGCGGCGAGCGTCGGCTCGGGCTCCCTCTTCATCATTTTGCTGATTTCCGGTTTTGCCGGGGCGGTGACCGCCTTTCAGGCCGGCTATCAATGGCAGACAACTCTGCCGGTCTATGTCCTCGGCACCCTCATCACCGAGACCATCGTGCTGGAGCTCGGGCCGGTGTTGATCGGGCTGGTGCTGGCGGGCCGGATCGGCGCCCGCAATGCCGCGGAGCTCGGAACGATGCGGGTCACGGAGCAGATCGACGCGCTCGAGTCGCTGGGCCGCTCGCCCTATTCCCATCTCATCATTCCCCGGGTGTTCGCCGCCACGATGATGCTGCCGGTGCTGGTCGTCATTGCGGATGTCGTGGCGGTCACCGTCGGTTGGATCGGGGTCAAGCAGGTGCTGCCGGTGACCGACTGGGACTTCGCGTACGGCGCGCGGTACTATTGGCGCCCCTTCGACGCCTGGTACTCGCTCATCAAGGCGTTCGCTTTCGGTCTGGGGATCGGGCTCGTCTCCTGCTACATGGGTTTCAACACGCAGCAAGGCGCCGCGGGAGTCGGCAAGTCCACGACCGCCGCCGTAGTCACCGGTTCGGTCGTGATTCTCATGCTCAACACCCTGCTCGCCAAAGTTCTGCTCAATCAATGATCGAGATCCGTGGGGTGCGGAAGCGCTTCGGCGAGCAGGTCGTCCTGGACGGCGTGGACTTCGACGTCCGCGAAGGAGAGACGGTGGCGCTTCTCGGGCCGTCAGGCACCGGCAAGAGCGTCTTGCTCAAACACATCAACGGCCTGATTCGGCCGGACGCGGGCCGGATCGTCGTGGATGACGAGGATGTGCCCATGCTCAAGCGGAAAGAACTCGCCGCGCTCCGAACCCGGATCGGCTACGTCTTCCAGAACGGGGCGCTCTTCGACTCGATGAACGTCTTCGAAAATGTGCGGCTCGGCCTTTCCGACGACACCAAGTATCGCGACCAGGCCTTCTCGGAGTCCCGCGTGGCCGAATGCCTGCGGCTGGTCAATCTGTCGTCCGAGACGATGCAGAAGTTTCCGGCGCAACTCTCGGGTGGGATGCGCAAGCGGGTCGGTATCGCGCGCGCGATCGCCGGCTCGCCCAAGTATCTCCTCTATGACGAGCCCACCTCGGGTCTCGACCCGGTGAACGCGGACATCATCGACGACCTCGTCAAGCGCCTCGGCGGCGAACTGGGCGTCACCAGCGTCGTGGTGACGCACGATGTGCGCGGTGCCTTCAACGTCGCGAACCGGCTGGCGCTTCTTTCCGAGGGGCGGATCGTGCTGCAGGGAACTCCCGAGGAGTTTCGGGAGTCGGAGCTTCCGAAGGTGAAGATCTTCCTCGAGCGCGATTTCGACTCCACCTCCTTTGCGGCCTGAGCCGAGCCATGGATCTTCACTACAAACAGGAAGTGACCGTCGGCGCCCTGGTGCTCGTGGGCGCCACCCTCTTCGTCGTCGGCACGCTTTGGCTCGGGGGAAAGGACTTTTCGCACACATCGCCCGCGGTGGCGATCGCCTTTGCGGACGCCGGCACCCTCAAGCGCGGTTCGCCGGTGAAGATTTCCGGGGTACAGCTCGGTACGGTCGAAGGGATCGACTTCGAGAGCTACGGACGGGTGATCGTGCGCGTGACCCTCGACGAGACGATCGTTCCCAAGCGGGATGCGGCGGCGGAGCTCGCCACCGTCGGCCTCGTCGCCGATGCGATCGTGAATTTCAATCCGGGTCAGGCGCCGGAGCCGCTTCCCGACGGTACGGTCATCCAGGGGACGGTCGCCCGGGGAATCACCGATATCGGCACCGAGATCGGCGACCAAGCCAAGCAACTGCTTGGCGGCCTCAACAAGGTGGAGTACGAGCGGCTCTCGAGGGACTTGTCGCGCACGCTCGACGCCTTTCAGCGGCTGGCGTCCGTGTACTCCGATACGAAGGCCGGCCCGGTGGCCGAGCTGACGACGACGATGGGCAGCCTCCAGCGGGTGAGCGCGCGGATCGATTCGGTGCTGGCCGCGGCGCAACTCGAACGGACTCTTCGCGCCGCCGATTCGATGATGGCTACGCTGACGAAGCTCTCGGGAGAGGCCCAGTCCACCGCCAAGCAGCTCGACCAGCTGTTGTCGAAGGTGAATCGCGGGGAAGGGACCCTCGGCAAGTTTGCCAGCGATACGCTCTTTTACGAAAACGCCCAGAAACTGCTGAAGTCGCTTCAGGAATTCGTCGACGACATCAAGAAGCATCCGGGCAAGATCGGGATTACCGTTAAGCTTTTCTGAGATCACCGCGATTCACCGCGGTTCAATTTCCTCTCATGTTCCCGGGCACGTTAGTTGCTTTTCTTTCCATCGCGCCCGTATGGCGTGAAGCGTTCACCGAACAGGCACACCCGGAGCGATCCGGGGTCGCAAAGCCAGGGGTCTCTCCGAGACGGCCCAGCTACCGAAGGAACGTGGCGCGACTACGCACCGCTCCTCCGGACCATTCACCTCAAGGAGGATGTCATGCGTCAGTTCGCCACCGGAGTATTGCTTGTCGCCACGGCCGCGGGTTGTTCCACCGATCCGGCCGGCACCCACGATCCCGCCACCCTGCTCACGGTATATGGCGCCGGCACCGCGCCCGCGGCAGCGGCCCCCTCGTTCGACCCGGGGCCCGCCGACGCCGAATGGGGCGGAGCGTCGTCGCTCACCATCCGTCTCTACGCGCTTTGGATCAGCCCCGCCGCCGACTGCTCGGGCCCGGTGCTCGTCCAACAGCATCCGGCCGCGGGCACCGACCGAGATTTCATGCAGAATCCGGTGCTTTTCCAGGGTACACCGGCCAACGGGAGCTATCAGTGTGTCATCCTCAAGATGTCCGATGTGCTCCGGATGAAGCCGTCATCGACCTTCGGTGCCTGCGCGGCGGGGATGGAGTACAGTGGGGACATCTATCGGAGTGGTGAGAGCGACTGGAAGGACGTCAATCTCGATCCGATCGTGGGCAGCGGCACCGACCTGAATCCGGTGGACGACCATGTCGCGATCTTCATGACCAGGGATCCGGCGGCGGCGATCGCCCGGGGCATCAGCGAGCACCAGGTCGTCACCCTCTTGTCGGATCTGATCGTGCCGGGCCAGAACACCTTCGTGATGGACGCATCGCACGCCGTGCTTTCGAGCGGCGGCTACTGCGGCCTCGAGAAGATCGAGCCGTCCTTTAAGTAGGCGGGTTATTTTACCCGGATGCTTCGGGTCACTTTTCTCGGCACCGGCGCCGCCTGTCCGACGGTCGACCGCAACGTCTCCGGCCTCGCGCTTCATCGCGAGGGGGAGACGCTGCTGTTCGACTGCGGCGAGGGAACCCAGCGGCAAATGATGCGATACGCGGTCGGCTTTTCGTTCCGCGAGATCTTCTTCAGCCATTACCACTCCGACCACTTCCTCGGCGTCATCGGCCTCTTCCGCACCATGGGGCTGCAGGACCGGACCGAGGGGGTGACGCTCTACGGTCCGAAGGGCGCCGCCCGAATCCTGGGGGGCGCGCTCTCGGTCGGAATCGAGCGAACCAAGTTCCCGGTCGAGATCGTCGAAGTGAAGCCGGGCGACCGGCTCGGCCGCGGGGACTACGAGATCGCCGTTTTCGATACCGATCACCGGACGGACACCGTGGGATATGCCCTGGTTGAGCACGACCGGCTCGGCCGCTTCGACCCCGACCGGGCCCGGGAGCTCGGCGTGCCCGAGGGGCCGCTTTGGGGAAAGATCCACAAGGGCCTTACGGTCACGCTCGCCGATGGGCGCGAGGTGACACCGGCGGAACTGGTCGGCCCGGTACGCCCCGGCCGCACGGTGGTCTACTCCGGCGACACCAGGCCGCACCGGAGCGTCGTCACCGCGGCGCGCGGGGCCGATCTCCTGGTGCACGAGGCGACCTTCGGCCAGGACGAACAGGCCCGCGCGGTCGAGACCGGCCACTCGACCGCCGCCGAGGCGGCGCAGGTGGCGCGCGAGGCAGGGGTGCGGCGCCTCGCGCTCACCCATATTAGCGCGCGGTACACCCGGGAGGCCCCGGAATTGCTCGAGGAGGCGCGGCTCGTCTTTCCGGATGTCGTCGTGGCACGGGACGGGATGACGATCGAAGTGCCCTTTCCGGACCGCGTGGTTCAGGGAACCTAACGCTCAAGACATCGCGGTACATCGAATCTGTCCCGCGGGGAAGGGGCCTTTGCTTATGTGGTCCAGGGCGCCGGCGGATCCTCGTCCCTGATCATCCAGCTCTTGACGCAGGCGGAATGGACCGCGGCGGGAGCCCGAACCTTAGTGGCTCGGCGGTCGCCACCTCGTTGACACCCAACTTCACCCTGAACAACGTGGCCGACGGCGTGCACGATCTTATGGTGTACCGCCGGCCCGCCGCTGGCGCGGCCCTTACCGACCGGATTGGCTTCCAGCGGGACATCCTCTCGGCCACGAGGATCGGAAACCACTAGCGCAGTCCAAGTACCGGAGCAGAGCGGAGGGCCGGCGGCGACGCCGGCCCTCTTGCGCTTCCACCCCATGAGCCAATCGGACGGAGAAATGCGCCCAATCGGGGAGACCTAGTGCGGCCATCCTGTCCCCGAGAGGGTGTATGCGAACGCTCCCGTCCAAGCTCCGTTTGGTTCTGGCTGCTGCGCTTACCGTCGGATGCGGCTCGAAGGGAGGCGATGGAGGCACCGAGCCGGGGCCCACGCCCACCATCGCCCTCTCCCTCGGCTCCTCGGCCGCCACGATCATTCAAGGCGGCAGCGCTCCGGTAACCGCGACCCTGACCCGAAGCGGTGGCTTCACCGGCGATGTGGCCCTTTCCGTCGACGGGGCGCCGGCCGGCGTGACCGGGAGTGTGGGCGGAGTGACGACGGCCGGAGGGGTAACGACCGCGACCGTGACGATCACGGTGGCGGCGTCGGTGGCACCGGGAACCTACAGTCTCACCGTTCGTGGCACCGGCGCCGGGGTCTCCGCCGCGTCGGTGGGCTTCCAGCTTACGGTGGCGCCGACCCCATCATATACGTTGAGCCTCAGTGCGCCGGCGCTGACGTTGGTTCAGAATTCGAATGAGGTCGTCCAGGTCACCGTTACTCGAACCAACTACACCGGGGCAGTCACCCTGGCCGTTGACGGGCTCCCGGCCGGGGTTCTGGCCGCATTCGCGCCCGCCGCCCCGACCGGGACCAGCGCCGTCCTCACCTTGACCGTGGGGGCGTCGGTCACGCCGGGCACCTATAGCCTGACGGTTCGGGGTACGGGGGCCGCGGCACTCCGAGCCGATTCCTCCGAAGTCGAGTCAATCGTGGACGCCGGCGCGCCGCTCGCCCTGACGGTCACCGCCACTCCGAACTACGCGCTTACTCTCTCCTCGGCGGAGCTCGGCGTCGTGCAAGGCGGGAATGCCCCCACGACGGTCAATATCGCGCGGACCAATTTCGCCGGTGCGGTTGCCCTCTCGCTGGCCGGCGCGCCCGTTGGGGTCACCGCCGATTTCAGCCCCGCCGCGCCCACCTCCAATAGCTCGTCCCTTACGGTGAGTGTGGCGCTCTCGGTGGCGCCGGGCGTGTACAACCTAACTGTCAACGGCGCCGCCTCGGCCGGCGACCGAAGCACTCCGCTGCAGTTGACCGTCACCGCCATTCCTTCGTCGGTAGTGCGGGTAGACTTGAGCGCCTGCACCACCGGGCTCTTCAAGGTTGCGTTCTTTGCCATGCAGGACGGCAACGGCACTTGGACTCCGGTGGCCTCGATCGGCGGGGACGCCTACGAGTTCAACGTCACCCAGGCAAAGGCGGGGTTTCTCTGGGTGTCCAAGATTCCGAACGCGACCAACGCGACGACGAACATTCAATACATGACGCGGGCCGAATTGACGGCCGGAACGCTCCGGTACTGCGTGGTGGCGCCGGCGGCAGCGGGGAAGACGATCATCGGCACTGCGACGGGCGTCGGCGCGCCGGTGAGCTCTGTCGTGATCGGGCTTGGTGGCAAGAGCAGCGCCGTCTTCACTGAGGGGGGCGCCTTCCAGATTCAGAACGTCCCCTCAGGACTCCGAGACCTGGTGGCCTATCGCGAGCCGTTCCCCTCGCAAGCGGCCAATAGCGGGGCGTATCGAGTGCTGGTCCGACATGGAGTGGATCTCGCGGCCGGTGGCTCGGTCGGAAATCTCGACCTGACAGGCGGCGAATCCAGACCGCTCGCGACCGCTATGATCACGATGACCGGGCTTGCCGGAACGGAATCGGTCAGCCACAGCATGTCCTACTACACCGGGGCTTCCTGCGATCCCGCCGCGCTCTATTTTGCCGCGACGACCGCCATCGGCGGCTTCTTGGCGGGCGGTGTTCCGGCGGACCTGCAGGCGGCCACAGATTTCCAGCGGATTTCCATTCGGGCCAACAACATTCTCGGGTTTCCCACCGAAACGCGGTTCGCCCAGGAGTCGTTCCACACCATGGCGCCGCGGACTATTCAGTTCGGCGCGCCGCTACCGATTCCGGTCTTTGCCCTCTTCAACGCGGGAACCGGCCGGCGTATCCGCGCGGTCTTTGCCGTCCCCGCCGAATATGCGGGTCCGCTCACTTATTTCTACCAGGATGACGTCGGCCACGCGGTTTCCATTACGGCCACCTCCGGCTGGCTGGGCGGCACCGGCGTCTCGCTGGAGCCCCCCGACCTGAGCGCGATCGTGACCTGGAGCAATGCCTGGTTGCCGCAGGCCTTGGGCAGTGGCGGTAGCAACGGACAATATCCCTGGACCCTCACGACATCCAATGGAGGGACTCCCAATTTCGGAGGCACCGGGGTGTGCGCGGAGGGGGCGCGTTACATCGACGCCTTCCGGAAAGGAACCATCACACTGGCGTAGCGCCGCGGCGAGGGGACCCCTCGCCACCAGCCGGGGAGAAGCGTACGATTACTGCCTCCACTTCTCCCCGGATTCTCGATGCGCCGCTTCCGCCTGTTGCTCGGCTTCTCCCTGCTCGCGCCCGTTCCCGCGTTCGCTCAGCACAGCTTTGCGCCGAATGGGGAGTTCGACCCCGCCATTCCGACGCCGCGCGCGGTCCTGGGCTACGAGGTCGGCCAGCGCTTCACCCCGCACCATCTCCTGAGCCGGTACTTCGAGCGGGTGGCCGCCGCGAGCCCGCGGGTACGCCTCGACACGATGGCGGTGACGTTCGGTGGACGGGAGGCGTTGCTCGCGGTAGTTACCAGCGAGGCGAACCATCAGCGGATGGCGCAGATCCGGGCCGATGCGGCAAAGATCGCGAATCCGGCCGGGGTTCCCGCAACGGAGTTGCAGGCGGCCGCCGAGCGCCTTCCTACCATCGTTTTTCTTGCTTATACGGTGCATGGCGGCGAAGCCTCCGGCACCGAGGCGTCGATCGCCACGCTCTATCAGCTGGCCGCCGGCCGCGACCCGGAGACCCGGCGCATCCTCGAGAATACGGTGGTGCTTATCGACCCCGTGCAAAACCCCGACGGCCACGAGCGCCACGTGCAGCGGGTTTGGCGAGCCACCTCCGCCAGCGGCCATCCCACCCTCCCATCGGCGATGATCAACCAGGGCGACTGGCCCGGCCCTCGCACCAGCCACTACTACTTCGACCTCAACCGGGATTGGTTCATCCTCTCGCATCCGGAAACGCGCGGCCGGGTCGGCGTGATCACTTCCTGGTGGCCCCACGTGGTCGTAGACCTGCATGAGATGGGGTCGAGCTCGAGCTACTTCTTCGCGCCGCCGATGGAGCCGGTCAACAAGAACGTGCCGCCGATGATTCGCGATTGGTGGGAGATCTACGCCGCCGCGAATGCGGCCGCCTTCGACCGACATGGTTGGCCCTACTTCCGCCGCGAGGGGTACGACGAGTTCTATCCGGGGTACGGCGTCTCGTATCCGATCCTGACCGGCGCCGTCGGTATGACGTATGAGCAGGCATCCAGCAGCGGCGGCGCGATCCGGCGGAACGACGGGACCGTGATGACGCTTCACGATGCGGCTTGGCACCATTACACCACCTCCATGGCCACCCTCCGCACCAGCGCCGACCGAGTGCGGGAACGGGTGCGAGACTACTTGGAGTTCCGCCGCTCCGCCGTGGCGGAGGGGGAACGGTCGGCGGCGCGCGCCGTGGCGTTCGAGCGCGATGCCTTTGGCCGGGCCGATTCGCTGGCCGGCCTGTTGGTGCGGAGCGGGATTCGGGTGCAGCGCCTAACTGCCGCGGCGGAGGTGCCGGGGGCGATCCCCTATGGCGAGACGCTGCCGAAAACGGCTCGGCTCGGCGCCGGAACGTACCTCGTCGATTATGCCCAGCCGCAGGGACGGCTGGCCCGGGCCATTCTCGAGCCCGACGCCGCCCTCGATTCGACCTTCATTCAGGAGGAGCTCGAGCGCCGGCGCACCGGCCAGCCGAGCCGGTTCTACGACATTACCGCTTGGTCGCTGCCCCTGACATTCCGGCTTCAGGCCTGGACCCTCCGCACCCTTCCTGCGTCCGTCGAGCCGGTGATGTCGGCCGCGGTCCGTACGGCTGGAAGGGTCCGCGCCACTTTCGCCTACGCCTTCGAGCCGGGCAGTGAAGCGAGTCTTCGCCTCCTTGGCTCTCTGCTGGCCGACAGCATCCGGGTGC
Organism: Gemmatimonadales bacterium; assembly: GCA_013140635.1. GTDB lineage: Bacteria > Gemmatimonadota > Gemmatimonadetes > Gemmatimonadales > GWC2-71-9 > JABFSM01. The sequence continues at coordinate 408 of JABFSM010000178.1, read as the reverse complement.
GCTTTGCCCAGCGCGCCTTCCGCATCGGAGATGATGCGTTCCCACGCGGCGCGTTCCTGGTGCCGGTTGCCGTCAACGACTCGGCAATCCACGTGAGTATCGCCCTGCATACCGCAACCTCGGGGGCACGTGTCTTCCCCCTCAATACCGCCCGGGCCGACGGGGGCACCGACCTCGGCAGCAACAGTGTCATTCCGGTGCGGCCGGTGCGCGTGGGCCTGGTGGGCGGACAGGGGATCAACGGCAATACCTACGGCTTTGCCTGGTATGCCCTCGATCAACGGCTCAAGTACCCGATCCTCACGGTTGAAGCGGTCTCCCTTGCCGGAGCGCTGCGCGATCTCGACGTGGTGATCCTCCCCGGCGGGGGTGGTGGCGCCCTCGACGGCGCTCTCGGCGAGGGGGGGC
>JABFSM010000092.1 GCA_013140635.1 Gemmatimonadales bacterium | reverse complement strand
CTCTTCCCTCCTCCCTCTTCCCTCTTCCCTCCAATCACCCAGCATTCAACTTGCTGTGCCGCTTTCCGTACATGAAATAGAACACCAACCCGATGAGCAGCCAGGCACCGAGCCGCAACCAGTTGGTCCAGCCGAGACCGTAGATCATCAGGCCGCAGACAATCACACCCAGGGTGGCCACGACCGGCAAAGCGGGGACTGTGAAGCCGCGCGCCAAGTCCGGCCGCCGATGCCGCATGATCCAGACCCCGATGCAGACCAACATGAACGCGAACAGCGTTCCGATGCTGGTCATTTCGCCCACGATGTCACCGGGGACGAAGGCGGCGAAGACCGCGGTGAAGACGAAGAAGAGCCAATTCGACTTGTGCGGGGTCTTGAACCGGGGATGGACTTCCGAAAACACTTTCGGAACCAGTCCATCGCGGCTCATCGAGTAGAAGACCCGGGACTGGCCGAGGAGCATCACCAGAATCACCGAAGAGAACCCGGCGAGGATGGCGATGGTGACGAACTTCGAAAGCCAGGCGTAGCCGGTCATGTACTTGGTGATGGCGAACGCCACCGAGGCCTCGCGCCCCGCGCTGCGGAAGTCTTCGACCGTGGCCACGCCGCTCAGGACGTGGGCGAAGAGCACGTAGAGGATGGTGCAGACTGCCAGCGACCCGAGGATCCCGATCGGCATGTCGCGCTTGGGGTTCTTGGCCTCCTGCGCCGCGGTCGAGACGGCGTCGAACCCGATGAACGCGAAGAACACCACCCCCGCGGCGCCGATAATGCCCATGAAGCCGCCGTACGAATGGGTGATGCCTTGCCCATCGGTGTACGTCGTGGCCGCCGGCACATAGGGGGTGTGGTTGGCCGGGTTGATGAATCCCCAGCCGATGGCGATCACCAGGAGGACGATGGCCACCTTGAGGATGACGATCAGGCCGTTGACGAACGCCGATTGCTGAGTGCCGCGGACCAGGAGCGCGGAGAGGAGGAAGAGAATCACCACGGCCGGGATATTGATGATCCCGTGAACGCCCTCCGGCGACACTTGAAACGGCGAATGGAACCATTCGTAGGGAATAGACATCCCCACAAAGCCAAGGGCATTGTTGAGATACTCGCTCCACGCGATGGCCACCGTTGCGGCACCGACGGCGTACTCGAGCACCAGATCCCACCCGATGATCCAAGCCAGGAGCTCGCCCATGGTGGCGTACGAGTAGGTATAGGCGCTTCCGGCGATCGGGATCATCGAGGCGAATTCGGCGTAGCAAAGCCCGGCAAAAGCGCACCCGAGCCCCGCCACGAGGAACGCGATGGTGACCGACGGACCGGCCCGGTCGGCTATCGCCGCGGCGGTTCGGACAAACAGCCCGGCGCCGATGATGGCGCCGATGCCGAGACCGACGAGGGACCATGCGCCGAGGGTGCGTTTGAGGGAGGATTCGCTCCCCTCGCCACCGTCGGACATGAGGCGATCGATCGACTTGGTTCGAAAGAGTGAGCCGGCCACGATAGTCCCTCTCAGGTGTCTAGGATTGATGCGGGTCCCCGCAAAGCTGCGCCCGCATCCAAGTCGTGTCAAGCACGCGACTTAGCCCAAGTCTGTTCCAGACGCTATCTTGATTCCGTTCCCCAGACCCTCTCCGACCAGGAGCACCGTGCCATGAATCTGTTCAGGCGCAAGAGTATCGAGGCGCTGCAGATGGAAGCCGCGGGCGACCACGGCCTGAAGCGCGCCCTCGGCCCCGTGAACCTAACGCTGCTCGGCGTCGGCGCCATCATCGGCACGGGCATTTTCGTGCTGACCGGCACCGTCGCCGCGCAGAACGCCGGCCCGGCGGTCGTACTCTCGTTCGTCTTTGCCGGCGTCGCGTCGGTGTTCGCCGCGCTTTGCTACTCGGAGTTCGCGGCGCTGGTGCCGATCGCCGGCAGCGCCTACACCTACGGCTACGCTACGCTGGGCGAACTCTTCGGCTGGATCATCGGGTGGGACCTGATCCTCGAATACGCCCTCTCCGCCACCACCGTGGCGATCGGCTGGTCGGGGTACGTGGTATCGTTCTTGGGCAAGACGCTGGGTATCCACATCCCCGCGGCGTTCGCGGCGGCACGGGGGCTCTGCGTCGGCCCCGACCTGTCGGCCATCGCGGCGACGGCGGGCGCCACCTGCGCCTCGATGCCCGGCGGCCCCTACACGACCGCCATCTTCAATATGCCCGCGGTCATCATCGTGGCCTTGGTCACGGCGCTTCTCGTCGTCGGCATCAAGGAGTCGGCGAACCTCAATAACGTGATCGTCTTCATCAAAGTCGCGGTGGTCATCATCTTCATCGCACTCGCCGCCGGCCACGTGGCCCCCGAAAACTGGCATCCGTTCATTCCGCCGAACGAGGGCGCGCGCGATGCGTTCGGCTTTACCGGCGTCGTGGCGGGCGCGGGGGTCGTGTTCTTTGCCTATATCGGCTTCGATAGCGTGAGCACGGCCGCGCAAGAGGCGAAGAATCCCCAGCGAGACATGCCGATCGGGATCATCACCTCGCTGCTCATTTGCACGGTGCTGTATATCATCGTGGCCGCCATCGCCACCGGTGTCGTGCCGTACCGGGAGCTCAACGTGCCGGATCCGATCGCTCTGGTGGCCGATCGTGCCGGACTGGGGTGGATCGCCGGGCTGATCAAGGTCGGGGCCATAGCCGGCCTCTCCTCCGTGATCCTGGTGCAGCTCTACGGGCAATCGCGGGTCTTCTTCGCGATGTCGAACGACGGGCTCCTCCCGCCGGTGGTCGCCAAGGTGCATCCGAAGTTCCGGACGCCCTGGATCACCCAAATCATCGTCGGTATCGCCGTCGCCATTCCCGCCGGGTTCATGACGGTGCGAGAGGCGGGGTCGCTCGTCTCGATCGGGACGCTGCTCGCGTTCGCCATCGTCTCCGCCGGCGTGCTCGTGCTCAGGATTCGCGAGCCGAATCTGAAGCGGCCGTTCAAGACACCGTTCGTCTGGTTCGTCGCCCCGATGGGTGTGCTCTCGAGCGCCTATCTCATGTACTATCTCCCCTGGAAGACCTGGGAACGGCTGATCATCTGGCTCGTGATCGGCATGGTCGTCTATTTCGCCTACGGGATACGGAAGTCGAAGTTGGCGGCGTAGGGGGGATGGGCGGTAGGCTGGCAAGTGGGTAAGTGGGTAAGTCGGTAGGTCGGTAGGTCGGTAGGTCGGTAGGTCGGTAAGTCGGTAAGCAAGATCATACCGACCTACCGACCTACCCACCTACCGACGCTCTGCGATTATCCTTCCGTCCGCCATGCCAATCACCCTCTCCGCCGACAAGCTGACCGCCGCCGAGGCGTTCGCCAAACTCCTGGTTCCCGGTCGCAAGGTCTGCTTGACTACTCACGTCAATCCCGACGGTGATGGGCTGGGAAGCGAGGTCGGGTTATCGCATCTCCTCCGCGCGCAGGGTGTGGAGGTGGTCATCGCCAATCCGACCCCGACTCCCGCTCGGTTCGGCTTTCTCTTTCGCGATCTCCCGAAGGTGGACCGCACGTCGGAGGCGGTGAAGACCCTCCGTACCGCCGATGTGATCGTCGTACTCGATATTGCCGACCTTGGGCGGCTCGGCATGCTCGGCGGCACGGTGGCGGAACGGGGAGTTCCAGTGGCCTGCGTCGATCACCATGTGAGCCCAGGCACTCTGCCCCCCGGCCCCCGCTACGTCGACCCGTCGGCATCTGCCACCGGAGAGTTGATCGCCGAAATTGCGCTGGCCAATCGGTGGCCTTTGACCCGGGAGGCGGCGCGGGCGCTCTATGTGGCCCTGCTCACCGATACCGGCGGCTTCCGGTTCAGCAACACCCGGCCGAGAACGCTCCGCATTGCGGCCGAGCTGCTCGAGGCGGGGATCGACCCCGAAGAGATCTATCTCGAGGTCTATGCCAACGCCCCCGTCGGCCGGCCCCGGCTCCTGGCGGAGGCGTTGCAGACCTTGGTGGTGGAGGAAAAGCCAGGTCTCGCGTGGGTCACCGTCCCGCCCGGCGCGCTCGAGCGGCACCGGGTGACGGTCGACGATCTCGAGGGGATCGTCGAGTTTCCGCGGTCGGTGGCCGGGGTCCGGATGGCGATGCTCTTTCGCGAGATGTCGCAGGGCCGAATCAAGGTGTCGCTTCGTTCGATCGGAAGCGTCGACGTGGCGGCCTTTGCGAAGCCGTATGGTGGCGGTGGGCACGTACATGCCGCCGGCGTAGCGCTCGATGGCACCTTGCCCGACGTCCAGGCGCAGATCTTGGACGCCGCGCGGGCCTATCTCGCCACCATTCCGCGCGGTTGACCCCCCTCTCCAGCACCCTATTATTCGCTGTGAGGTGATGGCTGACAGCGAACGGCGAATAGCGAATAGCGACCAATGACCGACACGCTGGAACGCATCGAGCAAACCCTCGACACCCTTCGCCCCTACATCTCGTCTCATCGGGGTCAGGTGGAGGTAGTCGATTTCGACGAATCGGATGGCGTGCTCCTTCTCCGGCTCGGCGGCACCTGCTCGGGCTGCAGCGCCTCGTCTATCACGCTGCGCCAGGGCATCGAGGCGCGCCTACGGCAGATGGTGCCCGAAGTCCGCCAGGTCGAAGCGATCTGACGGTGACCGACTCACTTGGCGCCGCGGTCGGCGCCGCGCTCACCCGGATCCGGAATCCCCGGCTCGATAACGATCTGCTCTCCGCGGGCATGATTCGCGATCTCGAGGTCGCGCCGGATGGGAAGGTCTCCTTCACCTTTCTGCTTTCCCGAGACGACCCCGCCACGCTGGTGCGAGAGGCGCGCAACGCCATCAAGGCCATTCCGGGCATTCAGCAGGACGGGGTGAAGATCACCGTCGTCGATCCCGCCGGGCCGCCGAAAGCGACCCATGGGCCGCCGGCGCAGGGACCGGGGCCCCAGTCGGCCGGGGGAATTCCGGCGCCCACGCCGAGCGAAATGCCCCGCCTCGGCCGCGTCATTGCGGTGAGTTCGGGCAAGGGCGGGGTGGGGAAGTCGACCGTCGCCGCGAACCTCGCCATTGCCCTCGCGAAGGAAGGCTATCGGGTCGGCCTCATGGACGCCGACATCTACGGACCTAACATCCCCCGCATGTTCGGCAATTTCGATAAGCCGGTGGTGATCGGCGGCCGAATTCGGCCCCTCGACGGTCATGGGGTCAAGCTCATGTCGATCGGCTTCCTGGTGGAGCGCGATGCGCCGGCCATTTGGCGCGGGCCGATCATCATGAAGGTGATTCAGCAGTTCCTTCGCGACGTCGACTGGGGGGATCTGGACTATTTCCTCGTCGACATGCCGCCCGGCACCGGTGACGCGCAGCTCTCCCTCGTGCAGTCGGTGGCGGTATCAGGCGCCGTCATCGTGACGACGCCGCAGGAAATGGCGGTGGGCGATGCCCTCAAAGGCGCCAAAATGTTCGAGCGGGTGAATGTGCCGGTCCTCGGCATCGTGGAGAACATGGCCGCCTTTACCGACCCGAGCAGTGGGGCACGGGTGGCATTCTTCGGCGAAGGTGGGGGGCAGCGCCTGGCCGATGAGGTCGGGGTGCCGCTGCTGGGCTCGGTGCCGCTCCAGCCTGGACTTGCCGCGCAAGCCGATGCCGGTACCCCGATTGTGGTGGCGG
>JABFSM010000217.1 GCA_013140635.1 Gemmatimonadales bacterium | reverse complement strand
GAGCAAGGCCGCCCCGTTGACGACGAGCCCGCCCCAGCAGCCCGGTGCCGGCGACGCGGAGGCGCAGGTGAAGACGATCGGTTCGAGCCGGGTGCCCAGGGCGCTGATCGTGGCGCCCTGGCGGATCGACAACGCGCCGCGGGTGGCGGTATTCCCTTCGATCCGGGTTCCCGCCGCAATGGTCAGGGTCGCGCCGCTGGGCAGGACAACCATCCCGTCGAGTTCGTACACCGTATCCCGCACCAGCGTCCGACCGGCGGTGAGAACGCCGCTCAACACCGCCCGGCCGGTGCGCGCCGCACGCCCAGGTATCGCCACACCGACCACCGAGACCGGGTTGCCGATGGCGTGATTGGCGATAGCCAAAGCGTCGAACACATTGATGTTTCGCTGGCCGGTGGGCTCCAGCCCAGGGGGCATGGCGTCGTCCGGTTCGCCAACACCTGGATCGTTTGCCGGCACGACGTCGCCGGCCACCGCGTAATCGACCGGCACACCGCTCAGAAGGGGCAGATTCCCCACCGAGACATTCGCAATCCCGAGCACGTCGAACACATTGATCGTTCCGTTGCGGTCGACGTCTCCGTACACGAGCCCGTCGCCGGCAAAATGGGGAAAGCTCATGGGGGCCCGACTGCGTGGCGCCAGACGGGCACCCCAATCCTCCACCGTGAGCCGGCCAATTCGGGAGGGGAGCGCGAGATCAGGCGCACGCACAGCCCCAATCGACTCACGCCGGCTCGGCATCGGCTTCCCGTTCGACATCGCGGCCCCCTCCACTTCCAATTGGAGACGCCGCTCGTACCCTGATGAGCGCACCGCGAACACGAATCGAGCGGCGGTATCGGCGAGTCCGGCGAGATCGTACGCAACGAAGCGAACGGTTCCGCTCGGTAGGCCCGATTCCCCCACCAGCACAACCGGCCCAGCGCCATCCTCCTGACCCACATAAGTGAGCACTGCCGGATCGAAGTGGATCCGGGCCTGAAGGCCGGCGATCCCTTGATCGACGAGCACAGCCACCGCGATGCGGCCGCCGGCCGCTTCACCAAATGAATTCACGACGAGCCGGAATCCCGGCGGCACCTTATCCGGCTCCACCGGGCTCCGATCCTGCAAACAACCGACCGCCAGGATTCCCACCGCGGCGGCGCCCCATCGGTAGTTCGTCACAAGCCGCTTCCCCCGGTTCAATGGAAAGGGTCCCGGTCGACCACTTTGCGAAAGTTCCCCTTCCGATCGACGAGGTAGAGGATCTGTTCGTAGACGTCGAAGTATTGAAACCGGTTGCCGAAGAGGAGGTCGGGAAGTTCGGTGCCTTCATAGCCGACGGCATTGTAGATGCCCAGATCGGGCTGGCCATCGGGGGGCCCGAGGGCGCCGTCGCGCAGCCGCACGGCGACGAACACCCCGAAGTAGTCGTCATTGGCATCTCGCACCGAGAGTTGGCTCCGGAGCGCGGAGGTGCCGATGAACAACGCGTTGTGGGCGATCGGCTCCGGAGCCGACCCAAAAGGATGACCCTGAAGCCGCTCGATGAACGGGGTCGTGCCACCGTAGTCATCCACCATGCGGAGGGACGCGCAGCGCCCCGCGGCCACCGACTCGTCGATCCCGAGTTCGAATGCGCCGACGATCGTCGCGCTCGTTGCCCGGGCGGTCCGTCCGCCGAGCAGGCCAAACCGCTCCTTCTCACCGCCGGCGAGCACGCTCGTACCGGCGCAATCGGTGAGGTCGAAATAGTAGCCAGTTAGGTTGCCGTCCGGATCGGTGACGTCGGCGATGAATACTGCCGTGCTGTCGTGATAAGTCCACGAGAAGCTCCGGAGCGCCGGCCGGGTGGGAAGATCCGAACAGACGACCGTGAAGGAGGTCCGCGCTCCACCACCGGGAGGCACGACAATCGTCTGAGACCGCCGCCCCCGGCTGACCGGCTCGCAACCTCCGAGATTCCAGAGCGAAAAGGTGTACGATCCGGGAGCGAGCTGGTTGAAGATCACCGCCTCTTCCTTTTGCCCGATAATCCCGGTCTGCTGTGGACGATTCGGTCCGGTCAGCTCCCAAATGAACTGCAGCGAATCGGGCCCGCCCGATGTCACGACGTCCACCGCCAGCGGGGCATTGCAGCTGATGAAGAACCGGGCGATGGCGGTATTGATCCCTTCCGGGACCAGCACGACCTCGGTGGGCCCATAGCGGGACACACATTTGGCCGGGATCTGCTCCAGTTGAATGGAGTACGTTGCCGGCCGTACGCTCAGGATGAGCGTGTCGTTCGGTGCCGCCACAATAACGGTATCCAGGACCCCGCCCTCGGAGAGGTCGGAGACGCGGTAACGGAAGGTCGCGCCGGTGTCCGGCAGCGTCCCGGTTTCCAGCTTTGCGACGACCGCCAGGTAGGGCGGTTTCTCGTCGCTCGGTGCCAAGGTTTCACCTGCACGGCAGCCCCCGCCGGACAGGAGTGCTCCGGCGAGGGCGAACCACGCCAGCCCGGGCCCGGCGCTGTGCCGGACCCGGGCGGGGTTGAAATTGGTCAACTCAGTTCCTCGGCTTGGTCCATCCGCTGTACCACGGGATGTTCACCAGCGTCGTGCTCTGCGCCGGCACCGCGCCGCAGTAGGTCGCGGTTACATCGAAGAAGCCGTTCGACGGCGGCGTGGCGCATGTAGCCGTCGCGATCGGAGAGCTGGACAGCAAGCGATAGTCCGGAATCGCCCCCCATGGATCGACGATATGCGCCGTCGCCAGGCCCTGGGCTCCAAACAGGCTGTTGGTTCCCGTGGCGATGTAGGCCGCCTCGAGATCGGATCCGGCGTGAGAATAGCCCCCGCAACTGAACGGGGCCGACGTGCCGGTGCCGCGCGGATCGGCGGAGTCATTGTCGCCGTCGCCCTGGGCGGTGTTCTGGCCCAGGTATCCAAACCGGGCGCTCAGGATATTGCCCGGAGACGCCAGATTGGCGCAGATGGCGCCGAGGGTGGCGGGTCCGGTATGCGCGGCGGCCTGGCCGGTCGAATCCACGTCGATACCGGCCTTCCAGCCGAAGGCAAGGAAGTTGCGGATGGTTCCGCCGGTGTTCTGGCGGAGGAGCATTCCATGGAAGCCGCCGCTCGGATACGCTTGGGTGGGGTTGTTGACACCGAGCAGCGTTAGGTTATAGAGCGTCGGGGCGGAGCGGGGTGACGCCTCCGGATCGACGTTGCCGCCGTCGATGCCGAAGTTGTCCGCCTCGATCCCGTTGTCGCAGCCCGACGAGCAGCCGCGCACGATCCCGAACTGCAGGTTGCCGCGCCACCCGCCGACCCAGTCGATCCCGTCGTCCTGGTGGGCATTCACGACGACATGCTTGATGTTCACGGTGCCGCCGAACATCTCGATCCCGTCGTCGCGGCCCTGATCGGCCATGACGTAGTCGACCGTCGTGCCGCTGCCGACACCCTGGAGCGTGAAGCCGTTCCGCTCGTTGGTGCCGCTGAAGATGAATCCGCCGAACTCGACGATGACGAAGCGGACAGTGCCGCTATTGTCGGCATCGTTGTCCCCGCCGTAGTTGCCGGAATTGCCTTCACCGACGGCCTGGAGGGCCCCTCCGGCCTGACGGCCGGCAATGGCCGGACTGCCGGCCGTCCCGTTGTTGATGGTCGCGTTGCCGTTGATGTAGAGCCCGCCCCAGCATCCCGGAGTCGGCACCGCATCCTGGCAGGTGAAGACGATCGGATCGGCCAGCGTGCCCAGCGCCTGGATCTGCGCGTTGCGGTCGATCAGGAGAATGTCATCGTCGAGCTCGACGCGGGTTCCCGCCTCGATGGTGAGAACCACCGCGGTGCCACCGCCATTCGTGCCCACTTGGCAGACGGTGTTGGCGCTCGGGCCGATCCGGTAGATGTTGGTGCGAACCCAGGTCTGGCTCGTGAGGATGGGACAAACGACGTTGACGATCGGCCGGCCAGCCTGACTCACTTCGCGGCCCGGGATCACCGCCCCGACCACCGAGCTGAAGCCCGGTGTCAGCGCATCGTTGGCCACCAGCAGCGCATCGAATACGTTCAGCCGGCGGGTATCGATATTGATGGCCGACCCGCCCCCCTCGATGCCCGGCGGAGTCGCATCGCCGATCTCGCCGATGCCGGGGAGATTCTCCGGCGATACGTTGCCGGCCAGCACGCCGTCCCGGTCCGGTGAGTCGCTTCCCGAAATGAGTGCGTCGGCGCTTACCGCCATCCGCGCAATGCAGAGCACGTCGAAGACGTTGATCGAGCCACCGCTCAAGTTGCAGTCGCCGTACTTGAGGTCGTTCTGGGTGTACTCACCGGGGGTCGTGTAGATCCGTCCACCCTGGTCGGCCAGCGCGGCGTCGACCACCCGGGCCCACTGATCGTCCGACAACAGCATCGCCGCGTCATCGGCCCGGAGATCCGGGGCGACCACGACGCCACGATAGCTCGCCCGGGCAAACTCCATCCGGCCGCTCGGGTCACTTGCGGCGCCGAGGGTGTAGCGGAGCGAACCGGCATAATCGCCGGCCAGCACTTCGAACTGCAGCACCGCCGTTCGCGCCCGGAGTTCCTTGGCCCGCGGATTCAAGCTGATCAGCATCAGCTCGCCGCGGCCGGCGCTCCCGGTGTTCAGCATCGTGACCGCGTCCGCATCGGCGCTCTGGCCAACGAGCCGGAGGCGTGATGCGTCGTAGTTGAGCCGCCCCTGCAACCCGCCGAGCACGTCCCCAGCTCCGGTAATCGCCCGGATCGCTACCGCCACCCGTTGTCCGGCGGAGGCATCGGTGCGGGAAAGTTCAACGGCAAGCTCGAGGGGCTGGGCCTGCCGGACCGCGGGCCCGGCGGGAGAGTCCATCATCTCCCGCGAACAGGCGGAGATCAGCGTGGCCCCTGCCAGCGCGGCTAGCGCGGCGGGTACCAGCTTGTTCCAACGCGACTGTTTCATGTAATGCTCCATTCTGTGTGAAGGGCCGAAACGCGGGCTCGCCGGAGGCGAGGCCGGGCACTGGGCCCGGCTCGCCCACGGCAGGGCTCGAGTCAGCCGCTCAAGGAATCGGGTTGTAGACGATGTTCACCAGGCTACCGAAGTCGTAGCCGACGTTGTTGCCGAACAGGTGCCCAGACCCGGACAGCGTCGTGGTGCCGCTCGCCGAGTAGCTGAACGTACAGGTGTACAACGGCACCAGGCCGGTTGCTCCGGTGGTGTTCGTCAAGAGCGCGCCCAGCGTGTTGCCCGACAGGCTGAACGACGCCGAGAATCCGGACTGGCCCGAGCAGCTGCCGGTGCCGGCGAGCGACGCTCGCGAACCGAAGGTGATCGTGCCCTGGAAGGCCCCGATGTTGTCCGCGGCGGCGCCGTTATTCAGGGGATCGTTGCGCACACCCATATCGATCGACACCGATAGGGTGATGGAACCGCCGCTCGGCGTGCCCCAGGCGTAGATCAAGGGATATTGGGGCAGCGGGCAGGTGATCGTGACCGGGGCGGCCGTGGCCGTTCCACCCGCGGCGAGACCGCTCCACGACGAAGTGCTCGAGCCGACGAAGGTGCAACCGGCCGGGAGATTCGCGAAGGCGATCGTCCCGTTGCCGGCCCCGGCGCCGAGACCGATCAGGACCGAGCTCGTGTACGCTCCGACGGCGGTCGGGCTGACCGTGGCCGAAGTGGTGCCTGCCGCGGACGGCGTAAGCGTGACCTGCACGCCGGAGAGGCTCGGTGAGCCGCTACCCGAGGCGAGGTTGATCGCGCCGTTCACCGTGCCGCTCGGCGCGGTGCAAGTGACGGTGAAGTTGACCACGACCGGGGTCGGGCTGCCGGAGCTGATCGTGATGTTCTGCGAAGCGGGCGCGCTGCACCCGGCGGGCGGCGTGTAGCTGACCGTACGGGGGCCGGCGCCGACGTTCGCAATACTGTAGTTGCCCGAAGCCGGCGAGGTGCTGAAGCCACCCGTGATCGACACGGTGCCGCCGGAGAGCGGTCCAAGCTGCGGCGAGGTCACCGTGCCCGAGACCGTCCGGGTGATGGCCGGGCCGGAGTTCTGGAGGTCGGCCGCGATGATGATCTTGGCCGAGAAGTTGGAGACCGTCGGGTCGATGTCGAAGCCGATCTGTTGCCCCGCGCTCGTGGCCCCGGCCGGGAGCGGCACCGGGTACTGCTCCGCGCGGTAGCAATCGTTCGAGCCGGAGGGGCAACCGGTGTCGTTGAACCAGTTGTGCGCCGCGACGTCGAAGTTGGGAGACGGCGTCACGCCGCCGGTGTTCGGCAGATCGATGATGATGTCGTTGCCGCTCGTGCCGACGCCACCCGAAGTGGTGGTGACGTTCGTCGCGAAGGCAAAGCCGAAGAGCCCGGTCAGGCCGACCGGCGGCGTCGGGAAGGTCGGCGTCACGAGATCGACGCTCGTCAGCAGGTTGGTGACCGCCAGATCGAAGGTGACGCGCACTTTGTTCGCCGGCGCGCCGCCGGTTCCCACCCCGGTCGCGTTGTAGTTCGTGGCGGACAGCGAGATCACGTCCGCGCCCACCAGCGAGTAATCCACCCCGGCGATGTCGAAGCTCGGGCCTCCCGCCACGCCGGCCACTTTGCCCGACGGCGGCGTGATCTTGACCGTGCGCTTCGCGGTGTTGATGTCGAACCGCCAAGCCGCCGCCTGGACGGCCGGGTTGGCGCGCGGATCGTCGGGGAGCAACGGGTTGTCAGGCGCACTGGTCTTTTCTGCGGAGCAGGCTGTGATGGCGACGGCGACGGCACTGAGTAAGTGACGCGTCAGCCGCTGGCGAGTGCCCGGGCGGGCCACCGTGGAGCGGTTCATTGCAACCTCCGACGAATTGGTGAGGGACCTTCGGGATGCGTCCCGGATCGCGCGTGCAATCCGAGGGTGCACGAAGGTCGCCCTCCTCAATCACGTGGGTCGCGCAACCATGTCTCGACTTGCTTCATTGTGGAGGCCCGAACTCGTGACGGCATAGTGACACTGATCGCTGCGACACCGTTCAGGGAATCGGCGCGAGGGTGATGGAGACTTTCGAGGTGAACTCGAATCCGGTGTTGTTGCCGAGGAGAAAATCGATGCCGGTCACGGCCGTCGTGCCGGAACCGGCCGAGTAGGTGAACGTGCAGGTGTAGAGCGTCACTAGCCCGGTAGCCCCTGAAACGTTGGTGAGGAGGGCGCCGAGGCTGTTTCCGGTCAAGCTAAAGCTCGCCGAGAAGCCCGATTGGCCGGTGCAGCTCGACGTACCGGGTATCGCAATCCGAGAGCCGAACGTTAGCGTGCCTTGAAATGCCCCGATGTTGTCTGGCCCGGTTCCGTTGTTGGCCGGATCGTTGAAGGCCCCCATATCGATCTTCGCCGTCATCGTGATCTGACCGCCCGAGGGAGCTCCCCATGTAACAGTGAATGGATAGGTATTCGCGGGGGCACCGACACAGGTGAGCTGGATCGCAGGAGCGGTGACGGTGCCTCCGGCGGCAAGCCCGGTGTAGCTCACTGTTCCGGCGGGGCCGGTACAGCCGGCCGGCAAGGTCGACACGCCGACGGTCCCGGTGCCATTGGCGATCGGCACTCCGGTCCGCGAGTAGCTACCCGCCCCGTTCGGGTTGGTGGTGAGCGGTGAACCGCCATTGGGCGTCACCGTCACGGTCACGCCGGTGAGGCTCGGCGTCAGACTCCCCGCGGCGAACGTAATCGTCCCGCTCACCGTGCCGGCGGAGGGCGGCGTGCCGGGGCAGTCCACCTGGAAGGTCAGGCCGGCCACCGCCGCTCCGCCCGCAATCGTGATCGTCTGCGCCGCCGGCGCGGTGCAGTTCGAAGGCAACGCGGCGAGCGACACACTGCGCGACCCGTCTGCCACACCCGGCACGCTGAAGGTTCCGTTCGCCGCCGTGGTCGCCGCGTACCCGCCCGATACCGTTACGGTTACTCCACCGAGGGGCCCGAGCTGGGTCGAGGTCACGGTACCGCTCACCGTGGCGCCGGCCGGGGGCGGTGCGCAAGTCACGGAGAAATTCACGCCACTGACCGGGGTGCCCCCGACCGCCACCGGAACGGCGGGAGGTGTCGTGCACCCAGCCGGCAAGTTGCTCAGTCTGGCCGAGTAGTTCCCCTGCGCGACATTGGGAATCGTGTAGGTCCCGTTGGCGGCTGTCACGGCGCTCGGGCCGGTTGTCGACAGAGAGACCGTGACACCCGCAAGAGGCCCGGCAAGAGAGGTCACCGTACCGGAAACCGCAGTGCCCGGCACTCCGCTGGGCACCACGAAGCTGCTCTCCACTATTCTGATACGAGGCTTGTACTCATAAGTGCCTGTGATCGCGGTGCCCTTGATCGAACCCAGATAGGTCTTGCTGGTCGTGCTGGCGCCGGGCGTTCCGATCACCTTGAATCGCACGGTTGCGATCGGGACGAGTCCGGTCGACTTGCTCGCCGACACCGTGCCGCTGAATCGGAGCACACCTCGGCTCTGCGCCGAGACATCCACCGTCCCCACGCCGGAGCCGAAAGCGAAGGAAAAGAACTTGTGTACCGTGGGATCCCAGGCTAGCGAGTCCACGACCCAGGTTCCCAGCTGCTCCTGGCTCGCCGTTTCCGGAAGGTTGGTCGTCAGGTCGAGCGAGAGCGTCACGGAGACCGTTTGGTCGATTGGGCTGTAGGCCCCGTACGTCGTGCTCCAGACGAGCGGCGTCTGACCGACCGGGCTTTCGGCCGAGATCTTCACCACGGCGTCCGAAGTGCCCGTCGCGCCCTTGTTGTCGGTGGCGGTCAGCCGCGCGATGAACTCCCCGGCAGTCGAGTAGGTGTGGCTCGGTGACGCACCGGTTCCGCTCTGGCCATCTCCGAAATCCCAGCTCAAACCGGCTACGCTTCCATCCGGATCGGCCGAGCCGGCCGAGCTGAAAACGACCGGCTGTCCGACCGTTCCCGAATATGGTCCGTTCGAAACGGCTATCGGCGACGCATTGTCGGGAAGCCCGATCTTGGGGCCGACCACGAAGGTATCCGCCACTATCCGCGTCTGATCCTGGAGCGCCCCCCCCGCCGGCGTTGCCAGCAAGAGGTCGATGGTCTTGGCCGGCGCCTTCTGCCCGTTGGTCCCGATCACGGTATAGAACGCGTTGATCAGCGCGATCAGCCCTTTGGGCGTGAGCGCCCCGCCGCCCGTATGGGTGGCCAGTGCCTGAAACAATCCGGAGCCTTGAATGCCCGGAGGGACCGTGAGGCTCCATCCGGGGCTCGCCGCCTTCACGCTGTCGAGGCGCACGACCGTCGCGGGGGTCTGGATGGCAAATTGGTACCCTCCAAGAGCCGCGTTGGCATCCTGCCGCAAGTCCAATCCGACAGCGAGTCTGATCACCGAACCGGCAAGCGCGGAATCCGGAACCCACTGCGTGGTGAAGACGAAGGGACGCCCTTCGTCGCCGCCGCCGGGCCGCTGGCAGGTAACGTCGAAGTCTTCGGTTCGGTCGGTGAGAGCGATCACCGCAAGGTCGTTGCGCTGAGAGCCGTTGGCGACCGAGCAGACCGGCGCCACCCCTTCGATCACGAGTGAATAGCTGCCGGCGCGGAGGTTCTCGAACAGCAGGAGTCCGCCATTGGTGGTTCGACGTATCACTACGGCCCGCTCCGCCGCGGGGAGCGTTGCGTCGCTGGCCAGCCCAGAGAGCACGACCTCGAATCCGTTCGGGTCTGTCGTGTCCCCTACCGCCGTTACTCGCGCGCCGATCACCCCTCTGGTCCGATCGCGGCAGGTTACGTCGTAGACGATCTTGGCCAGAGTGTTGAGCCCCGAGCTCAAGACCTGAACGTTGCGCGTCGCTCCTCCCGATACCATGCACTGATCGGCGACGTCACTCAGCGTGACCGTGTAGCTCCCAGGGTCGAGCGGCTGAAAGAGCTCGGTGCCGTCCACCTCGATGGACGTCGTCTCATCCACGCCGTCACCTGTCACCGCGACGGTATAGCCATCCTCGTCTCGCGCGTTGTCGGCGGAACCGCCCAAGAGCGAATTGACCGAGACCTCGAGGCCCGGCTCCGGCGCGGTACGCCCCGATGCGACGGGGGTAGTGCCCATGAGCACCCCGCCGGCATCGAAAATGGCCAGCCGATATCCATATATAGTGTTCGGATCGAGGTTCTTGTCGATAAAGCTGGTCTGGGTGCGCCGAAAGTCGCCTATCGCCTCGAAATCCCCCTGCAGATTGGCCCGGCGTTCCAGGCGGTACCCGTCCGCGCCTTCCACCGTCTGCCAGCGTACCTGGATGCGATGCATGTCGAGCGGCGTCACGGTGAGTGGCGCGTCGCCGAGGCCGTCGGATGGCGCCAGTGGCACCGTGGTATCGCAACTTCCCAGCACCAGTGCCGCGAGCAGCGCTCGCGCCACTCGGGCGAGTTTAGCGGCCATAGGAAATCGATACCGACAGGCCGACCCCGTTCCGGGTGCGTCCCCGCACGATTGCCGGGCCACCCGCGGTGGGGGGCGCATCGTCGAGCAATTCGGAGCTGGCATTCAGGAGATTCTTTCCGGAAACCGACAAGTCCCAATGACTCCAGAGACCGAACCGTAGCTTCGCGTCGAGCTGCGACCGGCCGCGCTCGATCAGGTTGGGGCCTTGGCTCTCCAGCTCAGCCTGTTGCGCCGCCTGGCCGTAGCGGAGAATCCGGTCGCCGAACCGGTTGAAGAGGACCGAGAGACCCAAGCCGGAGCCCGGGGTCGAATAGGTCAGTCCGAGATTGACGAGGTACGGCGACTGTCCCTGGAACTTGAGGTCATCGGTATAGGAACCGATGACCGTGGAGCTTCCACCAGTCAAGACGACCCGCGACCGGATGAGCGTCAGGTTTCCGTTGACGAGAACGCCACCCAGGCTGCCGCTCAGGAAGCCGAGCCGCTTACGGACCTCGAGCTCGAGGCCATAACTCGTGGCGCTGTTCCCATTATCCGGCCGGACCACGTTGCCGCCGGCAAAGAGGTAGGTGGTGACCAGGGGCTGCTCGAACCGTTTGTAGAACGCGCTGATCGCAAAAAGCTCCTCGGCTGCCGGATAGACCTCGAAGCGCAGGTCGGCGTTCAGGATGGCCGAACGCTGAAGCGAATCGTTCCCGATCGTGACGAATCCCCCGACGGTTTCCGCGTATCCCGTGGTTGAGAGCTCTCGGAGGTCGGGCCGCGCCACGGTTCGGTACCCGGCAGCCCGGAGGTTCGTCTTGGCGCTAAGGGCATAGGTCAGGTTGGCGGACCAGAGCAGGTCGGCATCGTCCCGGTCCACAGTGGCGGCGTTCCCGCCAATGATGTTCCGCTCCTCGAGGCTGGCCTTCCACCGCTCGTAGCGCACCCCCCCGACGATGCGTAACGCCCGAAGCAATTCGAAGTCGGCCATCAGGTACCCGGCGCGCACTTCCTCCCGGGCATCGTAAGGCGAGAGGACCCGGGCGTCCTCGTAGAGGAACTGGCCGGGCCCCAGGTTTTCCGGAGCGAGGAGCAGCTCGGGTGGAAGGCCTAGGATCTCGGCGGGCAGTTGGCCCTTCTGCTCCAAATGCAGCCCAGTGCTTACGAACGCACGGTCCTTGCGGCGGTACGACGGACCGAACTTGAAGAGCGCATCTCCGGCGGAGCGCAACGAGAAAGGCACCGACCAGTCGAGTTGGGCGCTGTACGACTTGTCGTCCAGGTCGATATTCCAGCGGTTATGGGGCCGAATATTGCTGATCCGGAAGCCCTCCCCGCCGTCGAGGTAGCGGAGTTGGCGATTGTCGAGGTCGGCCCGGCCCGCCTGGCCATAGCTCGCCTTCCACTCGACCCGAGACCGGCCCAGCCAGGCAAAGTAGTGATCTCCGGTGAGCTGGCTCTGACTCACGAACTGTTGGAGATAACGCATCTGATAGTTGATGCTCGGTCCGTCGCCGTTGTCGCCGCCGAAGCCGACCCGGACGGTCTCTTCACTCGAACGCGAATAGAAGTTCTTGAACCCGAACTTGGTCGTCGAGCCAAGGCGGTACGCGAGATTGAAGATCCCGCTCCATTGCACCGACTCGCTGGCCTCGTCGAAGAACATCGGCGCTTCGCCCTGGTAGTCGAACCGGTCCGGGTTGTACTCTCGGCCGGTGCCATAGTCGAACGAGGCAACCATCCCCAAGGCGCTGTTGCCAAGATCCTTCCGGCCGCCCAGCGAGAACTTGAACCCCGCGCTGGGAGGCGCCTTCGAGGCTTGCGGCGTCCAGACATTGGCCAACGATTCGGAGACCCGCTCGAGGTTGCTGGTGTTGGTGACCGACTGAAACCCTCGGCGGCTGCCATTGAAGCCGAGGATATCGCTCCCATGCCGCGGAGCGCGAGGAAAGGCTTTGAAGGTGCTGCGGCTGTTCCAGCCCTGGGAGATGCCGAACGACAGCACGGAGTTCTCCGGGAACTCCTTGGTCTGGATGTCCACGAGCCCTCCGGCAAAATCGCCGGGGCGATCCGGCGTGGCGGTCTTGGCGGCGATGATCGACTCGATCAGATCGGCATCGAACGCGCCGAGGGCCACGAACTTTCGGTCCGGCTCCGGGCTGGCCACTTCGACCCCGTTGAGCAACGCGGTCGAGTACCGCTCGGCCAGCCCCCGGACCACGACCCGGTCCTGTACGACCGCCAGCCCGGTCACTCGAGTGATGGCCTGCCCCGCGTCGGAGTCCGGCGTGCGCTTGATCGACTCCGAGCTGATGCCATCGACCACCGCCATGGCGGAATGCTGCGCGGCCAGCAAGCCGGCGTCCGACGCGGCGCGCTGTGGTGTGGCGGCCTCGACGATGAGATCCTCGATTTGGGCCGGTGCGCTCTTGAGCGCCAGCGTAATCGTGGCAGTTTGGCTTTCCGATACCCGAACGCTGTCGATCCGCACCGGAGTGTAGCCGATCAGCGCCGCGCGCACGGTATAGAACCCGGGGGCCAGCGACCCGGTTCGGAACCGGCCGTCGAGATCGGTTTCGGCTATGCCGGTTTGACCGACGATGGCGATCCGTACCGACACCAAGGGGCGCCCGGTCTGAGCGTCCACCGCGCGACCGGCGATCCGGCCCGGAGCCGCCGGCGCTTGCCCCGTTACACTCGGCCCAAGCGAAAGCAGAGCGGCAAGTGCCAGCGCCACCGCGCGAACCAGAACCGGGACAGCGCCAGCGATCATGACCGGCTACCTCAAGAGGGAAATGCGGTTGGACGAATGTGGGCGGTAAGATCAACTAGGATGGCGTGCGCGGAAGGACTGTTGGGTATATGGCCCGTCACGCGGTGGTAACGAACGACTGCGTGCCGTTACTTTGGCGCCCAACGCGGCGGTTGCTCGGCGCCGGAGGGCCAGGCACCGTTGAGGAAGGTCTCGCCCGCTTCGTGGAATCGCTTCGGGTCACCGATCCAGGGGAAGAGATATGGACGCCTGAGCAGGAGAACCCTTGCGTCGGGCAAGTGCTGAGCCCAGCGCTTGGCGGCATCGTCGATCTCGATGACCCCACCGCCCTCCACGATCAGGACCGGGAGCTGAAGCGCGTTCAACTCCTCTCGCCAGACCCATTGTCCGAGACCGCTCTGGACCTGCCGCCGGACAAAGTCGGCACGGGCGAGGGCCGGAGCGGGGGCATCGCACATGGCGGCTCCCATTCGGGAATACGGGGTACCGCTGTCGGTGTGCCATGGCGTGAAGTACAACGACCAGTGTGCGGGGCAGAGCGCCGCGACCGAGTCCGCCGAAGACATTCCGCCGACCGCGGCAAGCCCGCGGTTGAACTCCGCCGTGTCGCCCCGGACTGTCGCGAACTCGAAGAACAAGCTGTAGTGCACCGGAAATGGACTGAGCAAGAGGAGGCGTGAAACATGCTCGGCGTGCCGAACCGCGTAGCGGGCCGCGACCGCGGCTCCCCAGTGGTGGCCGATCACGGCCATCCTGCTCAGGTTGAAGTGCCGCCGGACCGCGTCCAGGTCGGCCATGTCATTGTCGGCGGTCAAGCGGGTCGAATCCTGAATCGCTTCGGAGCGCCCGCGCCCTCCTAGGTCGAAGAAGATCAGGGTCCGACCCGGGAGGAATACGCCGAGTGGCTCAAGCAGGTAGCTGTGGTGCAGGCCCACGCCGCCATGCACTACCACGACGGTATCGGGCCCGGTTCCGAGCGCGCGCCAGTACAACGCCGGCCCATCGCTCCGCTCGATCGTTCCCTCTCCGCTGACCAGAGACCGCCAGTTATCCGCCGAGCCGCAGCCGGCCAGCAAGACCATCAGGAATACCAGCCTCGTCATCGTCCGGCTCCGTTGGTGCGTATGGACCGAGTGGGCCGGAGAGGATCGATAGGCAATGCCGAAAACGCAATCGCCGCGTTCGCTCCGTGACCGACCTGTTACCGCGCGCGGCACCGCCGGTGATGCGACGCTGCGAGCCTTGTGGCAACCAAGGCCACGCCTATGCGCCGCGCTCTGTCCGCCATCCTGTTTCTCGCCACCGGCTGCTCGGAAGGCCCGTCCGAACCGGTCGATCCACCCGGCAACCCAGCTCCCGAGCTCGGCTGCGCCAGGATGACGGAGGTGTCGCTCGCCCCAGGCGAGTCGGCGGTGCTCGATGAGGCCGCCGGCAGCGGTTGCATCCGGCTTCCCGCTCGCAGCGGCGAGACCGAGTACCTGACAGTCGTCTATTCGGCTGCAACGGCGATCGCGCCCGACGGCATCAGCGGTCCCTACCTGCTCAGGTCACGCGGTGCGGTTGCCGCATTAGCCTCACCGACGATAGGCCCTTCCCCCAAAGCGGCACCCTTCCAAGACGACCCGGCCTCCCATTTCCACGAACTGTTGCGAACAAGGGAGCGACGGCTCTCCGCGCCATCCCTCTCGACCCCCGGAGCAAGCGTATCCCCCGCTCCACCCCCTCTGGTCGGGCAGCAACGGACCTTCGGGGTCTGCGCAACTCCTGCCTGTTCCGAAGTCGTCCCGGTCCAGGTGACCGCCGTCCATGTGGGCCAACGAGTTGCCTTGCTGGTCGACGATGCCCTCCCCTCCGGAGGGTTTGCGCCCGACGACTTGATCCGTCTGGGACGGCTCTTCGACGAACAGCTCCACCCGCTTGGGCGGGCCGCCTTCGGCCAAGAGTCCGACGTGGACCAAAACGGCATCGTCTTGGTAGTGATGACAGCCCAGGTCAACCGGCTCTGCCCGATGCTTGGGGGCGTCGCGACCGGATATTTCTACGGGCTCGATCTACAACCTGCTTCCCCGGGCTCTAACGGTGGTGAGGTGTTCTTCGCGCTGGTTCCCGACCCAGAGGGGCAGAACGGCTGCCCGGTGACGCGGGAATTCGTGGAGCGGGTGCTGCCGGGCACCTTCATTCACGAGTTCCAGCACATGATCAGCTACAATCAGCACGTACTGGTCCGCGGCGGCCCGGCGGAAGAGAGCTGGCTCAACGAGGGGCTCTCTCATTACGCCGAGGAGCTCGGCGGCCGGCGGGTTCCCAACGCCCACTGCGTGGCCGGCGACTGCCTTTCCCAGTTTGCATTCAACGACATCTCGAACGCCTATCGGTACCTCTTTGCCCCTGAGGATTCCTACCTCCTCTATCCGTCGGCCAGTACCGGGCGGATTGCCGAGCGAGGGGCGGCATGGCTTTTCGTGCGCTGGCTGTCCGACCACCATGCCGGGGGGGACGGATTCACCCGGGCCCTGGTCGCCACCGGGAAGGTCGGTGCCGCCAACATAGTGGCGGCGACCGGCGCCGATTTCGCCTCGCTGCTGGGTGAGTGGCACCTCGCCAACTATCTCGATGACCTCACGGATTTCTCGGCGAGGAATCCGCGGCTCTCCTATACGAGCTGGAATCTCCGAGTAACGATGGCGTCGCTCCGGGCCCAGTACCCGGGGCAATTCTCGAGGGCGTTTCCGCTTGCTCCCGACCTTTCGCAGGGGACGTTCGATCGCGGCGGCACCCTTCGGGGAGGTTCCGGACGTCACCTGCGGGTCATCGTGCCGGCGCGGGGGCAACCGATCGATCTGCGGCTGAGCGACGCATCGGGCTCGGCCGGCGTGCTATCCGCCCTCTCCGCCCGAGTGGCCATCGCCCGGATCCGTTGAATAAAGAGAAAGTCATTGCGAGACCCGTGCAGAAGTCATCGCGAGGCCCGTAGGGCCGAAGCGATCTCGGGTTTGCTTCGACCCTTCGGGTCTCGCAATGACTTGTTCGGCCCTTCCTACGGCGCGCTCTGCGTCACTAGCCCCGCTCCATTCCTGAGGCCGATCGCGAACCAGTTCCCGGTCCCCGGCTCCGTGCAGGGGCCGCTTCCAGGTTTGGTCAGGTTCCAGGTCCAGAATCGAAAGACCCCGTTGTCGGTGGACGCCGGCGGCGCTGAGGATATCTGGCAAATCAGTAGCTGAGTGCCGCTCGGATCCATCCTGCCGAGCACCACGGTGCTGAACGCCGGCAGGGCGCCCGACGTGTTGCCCTTCTGCTCCACCAGCACGGTGGTCAGAGTTGTCGGCGTGCGAATCTTCCAGGAGACGATATCGGCCTCCGCGGAGGGCCAGGTGGCGGCCACGTCATTGATCAGCGAGGGCAGTATCCCGATCGCAACCGATGGAGAGACTTGGCTCGCCACGTCGTAGACCCTGCCGGTGGCGCCGGTCGGGTTCTTGTCGTCGTTCTCGCGCTGCAGGTCCAAATCGGTATCGACATCGTTGTAGTCGGCCGCGACGGTGGCGACCGCGTCGGCGGCGGGGCAGCTGGCGTACGGCGCGGCCACTCCGGTGCAGATGAAATCGAGGCGCCCGATCAGCGCCGGCACCGGAAGTTTCGCTCCGGCAAGCTGACTCACCGCCACCGTATCGAAGCGGGCGGCTCCTCCCACGATCGACTTGGAATACGCCAGCTTGGTGAACGGCCCCGCCAGACCGACGGGGTAATTGAGTACGATGTCCGCCTCGATGATCTCCACATCGTCCGAGGCGAAGACGAAGAAATCCGCCGTCTCCCCGGGGACGTAGGCGGTGGTCGAGGTCGAGATGCCGGCCAAGGTCGGCGGCGCCTGATGATCGGCCGCGAAGACCCGGTCCACCGGCCCCCCCACGTTGCCGGCGCGGTCAATGACCGTTCCGCTGAAGAAGAAGTATCCGACACCGCCGAGGTTTCCCGGAATGCCGCAGCGGATCGGCACTTCCATCGACCGCACGAAGTTGTCGGTCAAGACGGTGACGAACCCGAAGGGATTGGGCGCGAACGCCGTCAGGGTACAGACGCCGGTGCCGGCACCGCTGATTCGAGTCAGCGAGAGCTTGATCGGGACGTTGCTGACCGCGGTACCTTGATGAAAGCCGGCGCGCCCGTCGAGCGCTTCGATGCCGAAGACTTCCGCGAGGGGCGGAGTGCCTATCGGAAAGATGCTGTTGTTCACCGTGGCCGCGATCCCTACCGGAGCGGGAATGGTGTTCGTTATCAGCCGCGCGGTAGGCGGCGTCTTGTCGACGCCAAAGTAGTTGGAGGGTCCGGTCTGGCTGGAGTTGCCCAGCTTGTCTTCGGCGTATGCGCAGATCCGCTTGCCGTCGGTGACGGTGCTGGTCGTCGTCTCGGCAAAATCGTTGCCGCTGGTCACCTTGGTCGTAAGGCAGCCGGCGGGCTGAGGATCGAATACGCCCGCGGCGTAGGTTCGGGCCTCCGGGAACCCCGCGCCAAGCCCGGAGCCGGCGTCGGTGGCGCCAAGGTCCGAGGTGAAACTGTATGCGGCCCCGATCCAGGGCTGATCGAAGGCGTCGTTGAACGCGACGCGTCCGATGGTAACGACCGGCGCCTTGTTGTCGATGTGGGACGGCCCCGGGAGTGCGCCGGCCGACGGTGTCAACATGTGCCAGCGGTCCTCCCCCTTGAGCGTGAAGGCGCTGCCCACCGAGGAGAACTGGGTCGGCGCCTGGAGGGTCGTCCCGTCCGGTCCCGTGGCCCCGCCGCCGAAGGCCACTTCGATGGGACTGGAAACGCGGTTCGCTCCTTCCACGCCGGCACACTCGTAGGTCCCGGTGAGTCCGATGCCGGTGGACGCCGAAGCGGTGCTGAGGACGAGGTTTCCGGTGGGGCCGCAGAGGGTCGAAGCCAACGACACCGACACCGGAACGCTCCTGCCAAACGCGATGTAGCTGAACCCTGAAATCGTCTGGCTCCCTCTGAAAAAGGTCACTCCACCGGGGCCTTGGACAAACGGCGCGATCAGCGTCGGCCGGAGCTGCGCCCCATCCTGCACCAGAGCATCCGAATTGGTCAGCACGATTGGAACGCTGTTGGAGGCCAGCGGTGCCGCGGCCCCTTTGACGTACAGGTCGGCGCGCAACGTGGCGTTTCCATTGAAGAGGACCGGAATCAGCATCCCGGAGACTTTGCGGAGCTGTGCGGTGTTGACGCTCAGAACGATCACATCGGAGAGCTGAGCCGCGGCCTCCGGACCGGGCGTGATTCCGAACGACTGACTCGCAACGACCTGTCCGCCCACCACGGCTTCGATGCGTTCGAGGGTCTGGCCCCCCTTGTCGACGTTGAGATGAATCTGGATCTGGCCGAGAACGTTGGTGAGCGGCACCGACACTTCGTTCCCAGCGGAGTTCGTATGGGTGACGGTGGCGATCTGTACTGTGGCGGGAACTGGAGCGGTCACTCGGATTTCGATCGCGGCCGATTGAGTCGGATCGCCGTCCGCCACCGCGCGGAGGAGCGTCGTGCCGGCGCCAATCGGAGTGATGGTGACGTTGTTGTTCGCCGCGCCGGTCCCGCCGATGGAGACGATGCCGGGTGAGGCAAGCGACCAGGTGACGTGGCCGTTGAAGGCACCGATGCCGCTGACGGCCGCGATCGCCGTTACCGGGGCGTCGGTTGAGGAGAGGTTGAGCTGCAACGGCGCCACGGTGACGCCGGTGATTCCGGCACCCGCAATCATGATCTGCGCGGTGCCGGAGGCCTTGCTTCCATTCTCCGAGCTCACCGTCAGCTTGATCCCCACCGAGCCCGACTGATTGGAGAGGATCGTGACCATCCCCGTTTCCTGGTCGCCGGTGATCGTCGCCTTTGTTGGGTCGGTCGTGATCCATTCATAGGTCAGCTCGCCGGTGTTCGCGTCGGCGGTTACCGCGGCCACGAACGGAACAGTTTGGGGCTGGCCGGAGGCAAGCAGGGTGACGTTGTCGGGAGCCAGGCGGACCTCCCGGACCTCGCCGGTGGGCCCTACGACCTCGTCGCCGTTACAGGCCGCGAGGACGCCGGTGAGCGCGACCAGGGAAAGGCGTACCCATCTCGAAACACGCATCGACAACCCACCTCATGACTTGGAGGCCGAATGAAACGGCTCTTGCGTCACGACGGCGTCGATACGGACCCTGGTTTAAGTAACATTCTGGTACTGGGCTGGCGGTGGGGTAGCTGGTCTTCGGCGCGGCCGCGGGCGCGTCCTCCGACAAGAGCGGGTCGTGAATCCCCGTCGCGCTGCCCCGCCCGGCGGGGAGCACTATATCCATGACCTGCGCCGGATCTGCCCCATACGCCACATTGGTGATGGAGAGCAGAGGCACTCCCGGCTCGGTCGGCTCGGACTGACTGCAGGCGCTGCCACAACAGAGCGGCGAGCGTGCAAAGTGGGCTACCAACGAGACGTCTCATTGCGCCACGTTTGGCGGTTGGGGCATGGAACCGCAAATATTGCGAAAGGCGGAGGAACCGGGGGCCGCCCGAAGTCGGCGGCTATCGCCGCCAGTTCGGCGCGATCTCGAGGCCTACGTGAATGGTGTGGGGGTCGATCCTGGAGACGGCATCCCCGTAGGTGCCCTCGAGCGTCACGATGAGCTGGCGCACGACGCGCAGGACCACCGTAAGGTGGCTCGGGTTCATGGGACGGCCGTTGCGGATCGCCGCACTGATCCAGGCCCAGCGTCGCGCCGCGTGGACCATCACGACAAACAACGGCACCGAGTTCCACGGGCACGCGGCCATCGAGCAGGCGCCCACCACCCGCTTCTACTCCGCCACCTCCCGCCACGCCTGGGATCGGGGCACCAGCAAGAACACCAACGGCCTCGTCCGGCAGTACCTGCCCAAGCGTCAGCATATAGCCCACCTGACCCAACCCGACGGTGACGCGATCGCCACCCGACTCAATCACCGGCCGCACAAGCAGCTCGGCTACTGCCCCCCGAAGGAATGCGATGGCTGAGAAGCCTCGATGAAAGACCCGCTACCGCGGGGAACGTCGCACTTCAAAGTTGACTTCAAACAACCCTCTCAGCGGTCGGCTGCACACCTACTCCTCTGTGGCAGTGTTACGGAACCGATACCCAGCGCTCTTATACTCCGCCGACGACCTCCAGACTTTCTCGAATGTTCTGTTTGGGCGCTGCCGTGTCACGTCATTCCCCATGCTGTAGGCTTCGATACCCGACCCGATGGATCAGGCAATGATGATCGCACTGAGCTACAGATCACGCGCCAAAAACCCACCCAGAATCTCGCGTGGCCCTCGCTCGACGCTAGGTCTGACGAGTCTTCTAGTCCTGGTCTTGAGACTTGCTGGTTGTAGTGGTCCGATCGAGCCAACTCAGCAGGGGCTTACGGGGGTTTGGGTTGGCACAGCATCCAGCACCAGGCTTCCACTTGACTCGGTCCACCTTGTCATTGTGGATAGTGCTGGGGAAGTAAACGGGTTTGGGCGAATGTTTCCATTCAATGGCCTAACACACCAAGACGGCGGCGGCACTGGAGACTGGGATGGCGTAAACCTCCACCTAACCCTCGGAGATCCTTTCTTAGCACCATTTGGGTGGCTAGCACTAGATCTTCGGCTAGAAAGCGATGTCCTTCGGGGATCGACCAGTGACGGCACAACAGCTGTGTTTCAGCGCCGCATCCCCGCGGCACGAGGAATCCAAGGGCGTTGGGTGCTATCGCGAACGCGAGGATGGCCAACCTCTCCGCGACCTGAATGGGTTGATACGCTCCAGCTGTTGCATGACGGTCGAGTAAGTCGAAGATATATGAACAGCTTTTGCTCAGGTAGTTCGCTCGCGACGTATCGTAGAACTGAGAACCGAGTCACCTTCGAGCATATGCTGTTCATCCCGTATCCGTGGAATTGCGGTGTAGAACCGTATGACACACTCATTGTCACGGGTTCGTCTCTAACTCGTCGCATAGTCCTGCTTGGGGGTGGTCTTGCCGAGGAGATCTATGAGCGGCGATGATGGAGTTGTGCGCACCACACGGTCGAGGTGGACGTCCCAGCGTCAACCGCTGTCCGGCCTGGTGAAGGGCACATACACCTTGCGGGTCGAGTCGGGACAGCGCACCGAAGGATTGAAGTTGGCAAAGACCCCGTCGGCGTTGTCGCTCCAGGCCCAGACGTGCAGGTACCAGAACTGGAGGTTGTCCTCGCGGTGGAGCCGCTGGCCGAAAAGGACCGGAGCCGTCGAGTCGCGGGCCCGGAGCCGGTAAGGGATGATGAACTCCACCCCGTTGAGCCGGTAGCTCCCGTCGGGCAGCCGTTCGTAGAGCAGGATCTGCGGGCGGTCGATCGACGGGGTGGCGGTGAGGTAGCCGCGGTTGACGTGATGGTACCCCATCGCGCCGTGGTGCTCATGCACCAGACAGTCGGCCACCTCCCGCGGGTATCCCGCCGCCACCGCCGCGTCGAGATTCTGGAAGGGTCGGGTGGCGGCGCGGAGCTGCTCCAGGCTCTGTGCTGCTGCCGGGTCGGGAGCGGGCGTTCCGCCGGGCGGAGCACCCCAGGCGCAGGCGGAGAGGGCCAGTGCCAGGACGGCGGTGCCGAGGCTGGGGCTGGAATGGCGGGAGCGTGGCATGGAGGAAACATACACAGATGGGCGACGGCCCATCACCGCCATTTCGGTGCGATCTCCAGCCCCAGGTGGATCGTATGCGGACCGGGG
The DNA here is from genome assembly GCA_013140635.1 of Gemmatimonadales bacterium. GTDB lineage: Bacteria > Gemmatimonadota > Gemmatimonadetes > Gemmatimonadales > GWC2-71-9 > JABFSM01. The sequence continues at coordinate 2,606 of JABFSM010000217.1, read as the reverse complement.
TTGGAAAGGGCATCACCGTGCGTCCCCTTGAGCGTAAGGGTGAGCTGACTCACGACGCGAAGCGCCACCCCTGCCCCGATGAATCCATATCTTTCGCCGTCACCCTCTGGGGCGATCCGATCGAGCACTCCGGCACCGACCGTGAGGAGCACCGTGAACCGGCGCGGACTGAGCGGCCGGAAGTCGAGGCTCACCCCGCCTCCGACCTCTCCGCGCTGGATCGCCATACCGTGTATCGTCACCGCGATTCTCAAGAGGCCGCGGTGGTCAAGGGGAACACCGAAAGAGACCGTACCCGAAGGGACATTGAGTTTGGTGTTATCGAACTGCCCCAAGCCCCCCTCGACGCCAAAGTACCAGGGTGGAACGAGGCGACGTTGGGCCGAACAGGGGGTGGAAGCGGCGAACAGGACCAGGATCGCGCTGATGACGATCTTCAAGGTGGTGCTCTCGAAGGGGGTGCCTCAGTCTAGCCGGCTGGTGTGACTGGGACGTGACTTCGCTGTGCCCACTCTTCGGGAGCCGCAGGCACTAAATCGGTCAAGTGCCCCCACCGGACGGGAGGGACGCCCGATGTTACAGAAAAAGCGGCCGATGTTACAGGAGGGTGTACCGGCATTTCGGGAGAGGTTGCCGGCTCGGCGGGCGCCGGCGCCCACCAAATGGCGGGCGCAAGATTGCTTCGCTGCGCTCGCAATGACTGGGACAAGCTGTCATCGCGAGGGCCCGAAGGGCCCGTGGCGATCTCGGGTTTGCTTCGACCCTTCGGGTCTCGCAACTTCGGCTTCGCTGCGCTCGCAATGACAGTCAGGGAGATCGCTTCACGTAACTCGTCTGATACCCTTCGAACCCCTTCTCCGCCGCGCCGCAATCACCCCGCTGGGCGGTGGTCATAATGTCGTAGACCTTGGCCTTTCGCGCCGCATCGTTCCCCGCCACCCGCACCTCCCGCTGCGCCCAGCGATAGAGCGCGCTACAGTCGTTCGGCGCATAGATGGCGCGCGGGTTGGCGGCCTGCTCCGCCTGCAGCTGGGTCACCCGCTCACGGACCGACCCCGCGTCGAAGGCGTTCGGCGCCAGCTGCAAATACCGCTCAGCGTGGTTGAGCGCCTGCAACGGCTGCCCCGCCGCCTCGTACGCCAGCGAGGCGTTGAACTGCGCCGCCGGCGAGGTGGGGAACTGACTCACCGCCTGCTGGAACTGCCCCACCGCCCCGCGCATGTCGTTCTGCTTGAGGAAACTCATCGCCGCCGCGAAGAGCGCGGCGAGGCGAGTTCCCGCGTCCCCGGTCACGAACGGGTCGCGCGCCTTGACCTGGTTGGCGATGAAGGCGCGCCGGAACGCCGTGATGAGCTCGGCGGAGCTGTTGGCGGAGTACGCGGTGCCGTTGCCGGCGTTCCGCACTAGGTCGCCGAGGTCGTTCTGTGCCTGGCTGCCGGTGCCGAGCCCGAACCCGACGGCGTCCACCTTCACCGGGAAGTTGCTCTGACGGATCGCGGTGCCGGCATCGCGCATCGAACCGCAATCGTTCTGCCCGTCGGTCATCAACAAGATCTGCGCCGACTTGCTCTTGGCGTTCTTCTGCATGTAGTCGTGAGCAAAGCCGATTGCCGGCGCGGTCGGGGTGCCGCCACCGGGACTCAGGGTGGCGATCGCCGCAACGATGCTCGCGTGCTTCGTGGTGAATCCCTGCACCACCCGCCAGCCGCCGGAGCAGCCGCCGTCGTAGGAGAGCAACGCCACTTCCGTCGTTGGGCCGATCGACTTGACCGCATCGGTGGCCGCCTGCTTGGCACTCTCCATCTTGCCGCCGCTCCCCATGCTCCCGCTGGTATCGAGCAAGAGAACGAGCGACTGGTCCACGACGGGGGCCGCGGCCGCCGCCGTCTTCTTCGCGCCGTAGCCGCCGATCGTGGTGTTGATGGCGGCCTTGTCGCACTCGGGGGCCTGGCTCAGCGCCTCGTTGGCCAACCGGAGCGCCTCGTCGTAGAGACCAGCCGCCGCCTGCGCTTCGGCCTGCTGCACCAGCGCCCGCGCCCCCTTCTGGCGCTTGTCGAGATCCTTGATGCGGGGAAGCTCCTTCACCACCCACGAGAGGTTGGCGTCCTCCGCCTCCACCTGCTCGCCGAAGCTCCGGGCGGTGGCGTAGTCGCACTTGGCGTTGGCCGCCTCCACCGCGGCATCGATGAGCTTCATCCGCCTTTCGAGGTCGGCCTTCATGTCGTTGTAGGTGATCATGATCTGCTCGTGCAAGCAGGGCGGCACGTCGGGCGTTTCGGCCGCCGCCTCCAGCTCGGCCAGCGCCGGCTCTCCGCGTTTCTGGGCGACGAACGCCAGCCCCTTACGCAGATGATCCTTGGTCAGCGTTTCCCCGGTGGCCGCCTTCTTGAGGACGGCGAGCTCCGCCTCGTATTCCTGCAGCAACTGCTGGATCCCCGCGGGAGCGCCCTTCGGGAAGGTTGACGCCACGAAGGCACGCGCCGCCGCGGCCCAGGAGCGGCTGGTGGCGGCGGCGTCCACATAACGGCACGCCTTCTTCGCGTCGTCACGCGCCTTCTCCGCCGAGGCGGTCAAAGGCCCAAGCCGCCGGATGGCATCCTCGGCGG
>JABFSM010000345.1 GCA_013140635.1 Gemmatimonadales bacterium | reverse complement strand
GGCGGAAAGTGGCCACCCCGCTGTCGACCAGAAGGCCATTCGGGAGCCAGCCGTACCAGGCGAGCTCGAGCGAATCCCCTTCGGCCGCCTCCTTTCCCGTTCCAGTCAGGATGTCTTCCCAGAGAATTCCCTCCGGCCGCTTTGCCATCTCGCTTACGTTCACCTGAAGATCGGCGGCGTAGTCGAGCATTTCCGGAACGGTGTCGGGAGGGGGTGGCGGAGGGTTGAAGGCACTGCGGGCCGCGTCCAGCGCCGCCTTCGGCGAAGGGCCGCCGCAGCCGGCGGTGACCATGGCCGCGATCAGCAAGTAGGCATTGGTGCGCATTGGCAGAATGCTACCCCGCGCTCCTCCGGCCCGGTAGCCTCCCCGGACTGGCGCCGGAGCGAAATTCATGCGATTTTCGCTTCTCTCCCATCTTCAGGCTTCGACGCGATGCACAGCATGAGACTCTTCCGGGTTACCCCGGTCATTCTGATCCTGGCCGCCTGCGGCAAGGCCGAGAAACCCGCGGAGCAAGCGGCGGCGGCGCCGGTCGAGCCGCGCGTGGTCCACGTGACCGTGACCGATTACGCCTTCCAGGCGCCCGACACCCTCCCGTCCGGCCTCACCAGCTTCCACATGATGAACAACGGCAAGGAGCTCCATCACCTGGTGCTGCTGAAGCTGGCGCCCGGGCAGACGGTGGCGGACCTGGCCGGCGTGAACATGGAGGGTCCCCTGCCGCCCGGCATGATCTTCATGGGAGGGCCTAACGCTCCCGTCCCGGGCGGCAGCGCCGAGTCGCTGGTCGATCTCAAGACCGGGCAATACGCGCTGCTGTGCATCATTCCTTCGCCGGTGGACATGAAGCCGCACGTGGCCAAAGGGATGATCCGCCCGCTGACCGTCATCGCCGGCGAGACCGTTGCCGCCGCCCCGACCCCGGACCTGACGATCACCCTGAGCGACTACGACTTCGCGCTGAGCGGCCCGGTCAGCGCCGGCAAGCACATCATCAAGATCGAGAATACCGCCGAGCAGCCGCATGAGCTCCTCCTCGTGAAGCTCGAGCCCGGCAAGACCGTCGCGGACGTGGCCAAGTGGTCCGAGAAGATGCAGGGCCCCCCGCCCGGCGTCCCCTTCGGCGGTATTACCCCGATCAGCACCGGCATCAATAACATCGTCACCGTCGAACTCGCTCCCGGGGAATACGGTTTACTCTGCTTCGTCACCGACGCGAAGGACGGGAAGCTCCATATCCTGCACGGGATGGTGAAGCAGTTCACGGTGTCGTAGGGTCATTGTGGTGAAGCAGTTTACGGTGTCGTAGGGTCATTGCGAGGGGCGGAGCCCCGAAGCAATCTCTCGACCTTGTTGAAAACCGGTTTCAGGTGCAGTTTGAGGGCAGCTCATTGAACTAGGGGCATTGTGGCCACAGCGGGAATTTCGTTCCCGAATCGCGACTATACCGGGTTCGCGGAGGAAGTGAAGCGCCGGGTCGGCGAGTACTTCGATTCCCGCGCGCTTTCCCGCCACGCCACCCCCGCCATGTGGGCAAAGACGGTCATCCTGCTCGGGCTGACTTTCGTTCCCTACGCCTTGGCGTTGACGAATCGGTTTCCGCCGCTCGTGATGCTCGGGTTTGCCGTGGCCATGGGCATCGGCCTCGCCGGCATCGGATTCGCCATCTCCCACGATGCGCTGCACGGCGCCTATTCCAGCAATCCCCGCGTCAACGCGCTCCTCGGCCGCACCTTCGACCTTCTCGGCGCGAACGGCTACATGTGGAAGATCACCCATAACGTGATCCACCACACCTACACCAACATCGAGGGCGTGGACGAAGACTTGACCGTGTCTCCGTTGCTGCGGCTTTCGCCCGGCGCGCCGCTGCTCTGGATCCACCGTTTCCAGCACCGCTACGGGCTCGCGGCCTACTCGATGTCCACCCTGTTCTGGGTCTTCGCGAAGGATTTCAAGTATTTCTTCAAGCGCGACCTCGGCCCCTACGAGAACAAGAAGCATCCCACCGGCGAGTGGGTGAACCTCTTCGCGTCCAAGCTCGTCTATTACGGCTGGTCGATCGTCGTTCCGCTGCTCGTGCTCGACATCCCCTGGTGGCAGTTCGCCATCGGCTACGTCGCTATGCACCTGACCGCCGGCTTCATTCTCGGGGTGATCTTCCAGCTGGCCCACGTGGTCGAGGGGCCGGAGTATCCCGCCCCCGATGCCGAGGGCAGGATGGAAGACGCATGGCTGGTCCACGAAATGGAAACGACCGCGAATTTTGCCCGGCGCAGCCGCGCGCTCTCGTGGTATGTCGGCGGGCTCAACTTCCAGATCGAGCACCACCTCTTCCCGAAAACGTGCAGCGTGCACTATCCGGCGATCAGCGCGATCGTCAAGGAATCGGCGCAGAAGTACGGCGTGCCGTACCACGAGAATCCGACGCTGATGGCCGCGGTGCGGTCGCACCTCAAGATGCTCCGCAAGTACGGCCCCGAGGCGTGGGCCGCGCGCGCCGCGTCGGGCAATCTGCAGGCGGCGGTCTAGCCCTCAATCCTCCCGAAGCACGAGGCCCGGATCGAGGCGCGCCGCGCGGTGCGCCGGGGTCCAGCAGGCGATCAGCCCGACCACACCCAGCAGGCCCGCCATCCCGGCAAGCGAGAGGGGGTCGGACGGAGTCGCCGTTAGAACTCGGCCCATGATCCGCCCGAGGGCGAGCGCGCCCGCTCCGCCGATCGCGATGCCGAGGCCGACCGGCCGCAATCCCTGCCGCACGATGAGCCCGACGATCTCTCCGCGCGTGGCGCCGAGCGCCAGCCGCACTCCGATCTCCCGTTTCCGTTGCAGCGCGGCCACCGCCACGACCCCGTAGATCCCAACCGCCGCCAGCACGAGCGCCAGAACGGCGAACGCCGCGAGCAGCGTCGCGGCGAGCCTCGGCCGGCTCAGCTGCTCGCCGACGAGGGCGCCGATGCTCGTGATGTCGAAGACCGGGAGTCGCGCGTCCAAGGTCCGCACCTCCTCCCGAACCGCCCGGAAGAAGGCGGCGGAATCTCCGGAAAGCCTGACGGTAAAGAATGGGCTCGAGGTGACATCCTGCGCCAGAGCGAAGTAGAGCGCCGGGGCCGGTTCGACGTCGATACGGTTCTCCCGCACGTCACCGACCACACCGATCACCTCCACCGTATCGGGAGCGGCAAGGATGCGCGCGCCGACCGGGTCGCTTCCCGGCCAGAACTTCTTCGCCGCGCTCTCGTTGATGACGGCCACCCGCGGCGCATCTCCGCGGTCGCGGGCGTCCATCACGCGCCCGCGCACGAGCGGAATACCCAGTGTTTGGAAATACTCGCCGGTAACGCTGTTATAGCCCACCTCCGGCGCGGGCCCCGGTGGCGGAGCCTGGCCGACCACCTGGAGGCCGGTACTGCTCGAATTCACCAGCGGAACGGTGTACGACGCCGCCACCGAGATCACGCCGGCTCGCGCGCCGAGCCGTTCCCGGAGCGTGGTCTGGAAGAAGGTCCACGACTCCGCGTTCGGATAGCGCGCCTGTGGAAGCCCGACCGAGAATCCCCACGTCCGCTCGGTGGTGAATCCGAGATCCAGTTGGACGAGGGAAACGAACGTCCGAACCGCCTGGGCCGAGCCCGCCAGGAGAATGATGGCGAGCGCCACCTGTGCCGTAATGAGGATCGCGCGGGCCCGGCCCTGCTTTCCGCCGCCGGTCGATCGCCCCGATTCGCGGCGCAGAACCGTCTGCGGGTCGCTTCGCGAGGAGGCCAGGGCGGGGTAGAGCGCGGCAACGACCGCGGTCGCGACCGTCACCAGGATGGCCACCAGCACCACGCGGCCGTTGATGCCGACCTGCTCCACGCGCGGCAGCGCGCCGGCCGCCAACCGAAGGCCCCACTTGAGGCCCAGAACCGCGAGCAGAAGCCCAAGCGCCGACCCCGCCGCTGCGAGAGCGAGCTGCTCCGTCACCAACTGCCGCACCAAGCGGCCTCGGCCGGCTCCCAGAGCGGCCCGCACCGCAAACTCCCTTTCCCGAGCGAGGCCGCGCGTGAGGAGCATGTTGGCCAGGTTCACCCCCGCGATGACCAGCAGGAACCCGACCGCCGCGAGGAGGGTGAAGAGCATCGGGCGCACCGTGCGCACACCCGCCACCTGAAGGGGAAGCAGCCGAGGGGTATGGCCGAGATTGGTGGTGGGATGTTCCAGCTCGAGCCGCCGGGCGATGGTGAGGAAGTCGGCCCGCCCTTCTTCGAACGTGGCATCCTCCCTGAGCAAGCCGATGACCGAAAGCACGTGCATGCGGCGCGCCCGCATCTGGTCCTGGGCAATGACCTCGAAGTCGCCGGCCAAGTAGATCTCGGATTCGTCCCCCATCGGCGACCGGAAACTCGGTGGGAGCACCCCGGCAATCGTCACGCCGCGATCGTTGAGCTGGATGACCCGATCGATTACGCCAGAGTCGGCGCCGAATTGCCGCCTCCAGAGGCCGTCGGTGACGACGGCGAGCCCGGGCATTCCCGGGCGGTCATCGCCCGGGCGAAAAGTCCGCCCGAGGGCCGCGCGAACGCCGAGCACGTCGAAGAACTGGGCGGTGACTTCGACCCCGTCGACCTGGACCGGGTCGCCGACTCCGGTGAGCGAGAAGGAACGAAAGCGCCGGGCCGCGAGCCGCTCGAACCGCCGGGACATGGCCGCGTAATCGCGAAAGTCCGCCACGGTGAGATTGCCGAAGGCCGGTCCCCCTTGTGTGTTGTACTCCCAGATCCGGACGAGACGCGGGGTATGCGGGAAAGGGAGGGGCCGCAGAATGACCCCGTCGACCGTGCTGTAGATGGCGGTGACCGCTCCGATCGAGAGGCCAAGGGTGAGAACCGCGAGCGCGAAGAACCCCGGCGCGCGCGCCACCGTTCGGAGGCCGTAGCGCACGTCCTGTCCGAACGACCCCCACCGTTCCCGCCGGTGCGCGCGCAGGGCCTCGGCTCGCGCGAGCCGGCGGCAGGCGGCCGCGACCGATTCCGGCGGCCCGAATTGGCGCTCCGCCTCACGACGTGCCTCGGCGGCCGAGAGACCGGAGGCGATCAGCGCCTCGGTCTTCATCGCGACGTGGGCCTCGAGCTCCAAGGCTACCTCATCGTCAGATGACTTGGGCGAGGGGGCGGCGTCCAGCCGGAAGAGCTGGCGGACCTTAGGCAGGAATCCCATCGATCTCCCCTCCTATCGGGCGGGCTTGAGCACTTTGCCGACCGCGGCGGCATAGCGCGTCCATGCCGCGACCTCGACGCGAAGGCGCTGCCGGCCGGCGGCGGTCAGACGGTAGTACCGCGCCCGGCGGTTGTTTTCGGAGACGCCCCACTCTGTTTCCACCCACTTCTTGCGCAGCAGCCGGTGGAGGGCGGGGTAGAGGGCCCCTTCTTCGATCAGCACCGCCGCGCCCGACCGCTGCTTGATGTGCGCCGCGATGGCGTAGCCGTGGGCGGGCCCCCAGCTCAGCGTCTTGAGGATCAGGACATCGAGGGTGCCGTGCAGGACGTCGACTTTCGGATCGGGCATCGGCTCTCCCATAGCGTATTTATGGGAACATAGCCGATTCCCCTAAGTATGCAAGGGAAGGGATGCGTCGCGCGCGGGTCAGGTCGGGCTAGGCCACGCCCTTCTTGATCGCTTCGAGCACCTTCTCGGCGAAGAGGTCGATTTCGTCCGGGGTGGTGTACACGTTCGGCGTGATCCGGATGCCGGTGAACTCGGCGTGAACGATCGGCGTGGTCACGATGCGGTACTTCTCATAGAGCCACCCGCCCAGTTTCGGCATGTCCATCCCGGCCACCGAAAAGAGGCAGATCGCCCCCGCGTAGGGGGAGTCGAGCGGGGTCAGCACCCGCACCCGGTCGTTCTCGGCCAGGAGCCGCTTGGCCCAGCGGTCCCGGAGCCAGACCAGCCGGGCGAACTTCCGCTCCGCTCCCATGGCGCGATAGAAGGCGAGCGCGGCGGAAATAGCATTGTGGTTGGCGGCGGGGTGGGTGCCGATTTCCTCGTATTTCCGGATGTTGTCGTCCTGCTCCGGCGCGGCGGCCATCAGCGGCCAGAGTTTCTTCTGCTTGTCTTTGCGGACGTAGAGGAAGCCGGCGCCGATCGGGACCAGCAACCATTTGTGGAGGCTGGTGCCGTAGTAGTCGCAGCCGAGGTCGTCCCGCTTGAAGGGGAACTGAGCGTAGGCATGCGCGCCGTCGACGAACACCTCGATGCCGAGGGGCCGGGCCATCTCGACCAGTTCCCGGACCGGCATGATCTGGCCGGTGAGGTTCGTGATGTGGGTGACCTCGATGACCCGCGTACGCGGGGTGATCGCGGCGCGGAACTGGTCCACGATGTATTGCTGCGACGGGGGCGGCACCTTGAAGGAGATCTGCTTCAGCACGATCCCGTCGCGGCGCGCCCGCTGCTGCCAAGCGGTGATCATCCGCCCGTAGTTCTGATTGGTGACGATCACCTCGTCGCCGGCCTTGAGATCGAGCCCGAAGATCATGATTTCGTTCGACTCGGAGGCGTTGCGGGTGATCGCCATCTCCTCGGGGTCGCAGCCGAAGTCTCGGGCCAGATCCCGCCGCACCGATTCGATCCGCGGTTCGAGCACCCTCCACATGTGATCGACCGGCAACTCGTTGCTGAACTTGAGGTCCCGGATCATCTGGTCGAGCACGTGGCTCGGGGCCGGGGAGCAGCCGCCGTTATTCAAATTGACCATCGTGCGATCGACGTCGAAGGCGCGCTGGATCTCGGTCCAGTATGCCTCGTCGCCGGCGAGCGCCGCGGGGTCTCGGCCGGAGGCCATTTCCGCCGCGCGGCGGGCCCGCGCAATCGCCTGTTCGCGAAACACCGGCAGGGTAACCGAGGCACCGGCCAAGGCGGAAAGGAACGAGCGTCGCGTGGTCATGAAGGACTCCGAGGGTGGCCCCTAATTCTCCAGGGGGTCGGAGCGGAGCGCAAGGATCACCTTTTCGGTATCGGTGGAGGGTCTCTTGGCGTAAAGGGCTGGGGCTAATCTGAGCACCGAATTATTGAGGTTTTTAGAGAGAGAAACAGGTCGGTTTTCGGGGCATGGTACCTGCTTCAGAGAGGAGGTGTACTGTCGTGAAACTGTGACTGCCAAGTTCAGCATTTGCGAAACATCGTTTTCGCGGAACAGGTTACGAACGTGCTGCCTAAATTAGCACTGTCAAATAGATGGTTCCCCTCGGTGGCAACCTACTCGGTTCTAGGGGTGCTCCTCCTTGCAGGCTGCGCCCCCGGCGATCAGATCGCGGGATTGGGCCCGGAACCGAAGGGACGGTTGGCCATCACCATTGAGGGCCTCCCCGGCGGTGTCTCAGCTTCCGTCAACGTTTCGAACCAGGTTGGATACCAGAAGTCGATCACCGCTGGAGAGGTCCTGACCAGCCTGACGCCGGGCAGCTACTCGATCGTCGCCCAGGAGGTCACCGCCGACGGAGACCGCTACGCGCCGGCGCCGACCGCACAGAACGTCGCGGTCGTTGCCGGTACGACCGGCACCACCGCCGCCGTGGCGTACCTCAAGGTGACCGGGCGGCTCCAGGTCGTCGTGAGCGGTGTGCCCGCCGGCGCCGCGCCCGCCATCGAAGTGACCGGGCCCAACGGCTACAGCCACCCGGTCACCGCGTCCGAAACCATCGTCGGTTTGGCCGAAGGCGCATATACGGTCCGGACGCCGGTGCTCCTGCACGGAATCGACCGTTACCAAGCGCCGTCCGATTCGCAGGTCGTGATGGTCTCTGCCGCGGCCACCGGTCCGACGGTGGCGCAAGTGCCCTACGCGCTCTCGAGCGGCTCCCTGCAGCTCATCGTGACCGGACTGCCGAACGGCGGGAGCGCCGCGGTGACGGTGACGGGCCCCGCGGGATACCAGGCGTCCGTGACGGCTTCCACGACGCTGGTGGGACTCGTTCCGGGCGACTACACCATCACCGCCGCCAATACCACCGCCGCCGGGACGGTCTACGTGCCGGCCGCCGCGTCGGAGGCGGTGACCATTTGGGCCGCCGTCACCCCGGTCGTTCGCACCGTCTCGTACGGCCCGGGCCAGGGCGCGCTCTCGGTGGCGGTCACCGGACTGCCGTCGGGGGCCGCGGCCCAGGTCACGGTGACAGGACCTAACGGCTTCACCCGGACCGTGGCCGCCACCGAGACCTTGACCGGTCTCGTTCCCGGTCCATACGCCATCTCGGCCGCGAACGTCATCAGCGGCGGTTCCGTCTACGCGCCGGTGCCGGCCGGCCAGACCGTCTCGGTCACCGTCGGCGAGGCGAAGGTCGCGGCGGTCGTCTACGGTCCCGCCAACGGCGTGCTCACGCTCGCGATCTCGGGCCTCCCCGGCGGAACCGGCGCCCAGGTCACCGTGAGCGGCCCGGGCGGATTCTCGGTGACGCTCGGCTCCAGCCAGGCCTTGAACGCTCTCGCCCCGGGCCAATACACGATCGCGGCGCAGGCGGTCACGGTCGGGAACTACACCTACACCCCCACGCCGCCGAATCAGACGCGGACCGTCACGGTCGGCACCACGACGGCCGCTTCGGTGAGCTACGCGGCAACGACCGGGGCGCTGGCGGTCACCGTCGGCGGGCTTCCCGGCGGAGCCAATGCCGGCGTCACCGTCTCGGGGCCCGGGGGCTATTCGCAGAATCTCGGCGCAAGCCAGACGCTCACCGGCCTCGCGCCGGGCAACTACGCCGTCTCCGCCCTGCCGGTGTTGAGCGGCGGGACTTCGTACAGTCCGGCGCCGGCGAGTCAGAACGTAGCCGTCAGCGCCGGGGCGACCTCCGCGGCCAGCGTGGGGTACTCCGGCGCCGGCGGCGGAGGATCGCTCAATCTGACGATCAACGGTGTCTACCTGACCCAGGCCATTCAGCGTTATGACGGCACCGTTCCGCTCGTGGCGGGCCGGAATGCTTATCTCCGGGTGTTCGTGCTGGCCAACCAGGCCAATGCCGCCGCGCCGCAGGTTCGGGTCCGCCTCTACGCCGGCAGCACCCTCCTGCAGACGACCACGCTCTCGGCGCCGAGCGGGAGCGTGCCGACCGCCGTCAACGAAGGGGTCTTGACGAGCTCGTGGAATCTCCTGGTGCCGGGGGCGCTGGTGCAGCCCAACCTCAAGGTGCTCGCCGACGTGGACCCCGCCGGCCTGGTGACGGAGGAGAGCGAAGCCGACAATCAGTTCCCGGCCGCCGGGACGCCCGGCTCGGTGGATGTGCGCGCGCTTCCGACCTTCACCGTCAGGCTCGTGCCGGTGCTCCAGCAGGCCAACGGTATGCAGGGGAATGTGACCGACGGGAACAAAGAGAGCTATCTCGGCGACCTCAAGTCGCTGCTCCCCGTCGGCGCCTACGACGCCGATGTGCGGGCGCCGTACACGACCACCGCGCCCGTCCTCCAGGCCGACAATGCCAATGGCGCGTGGGGAACCATCCTGAGCGAGATTCTCGCGCTCCGATTCACGGAAGGGAGCACCCGGTATTACTACGGCGTGGTCAAGGCGGGCTATACGAGCGGGGTCGCGGGGATCGGGTATGTCGGCGGTTCCGCCCGCAGCGCCCTCGGCTGGGATCACCTCGGGAGCGCGGCTGGAGTGATGGCGCACGAGCTCGGCCACAATATGGGCCGGAGCCACGCCCCTTGCGGCGGTGTCGCCGGCGCCGATCCCAGCTTCCCGTACGCCGGCGGCAAGATCGGGGTTTGGGGCCTCGATCTGAACACGCTGGTCGTCAAGTCACCCACCGGTCAGGCAGACCTCATGGGATACTGCAGCCCGAACTGGGTGAGCGATTACAACTGGAGCGCGATGATGGCCTATCGCCAAGGGGGGCCGAACAATGCGCCCCAGGCGCTGGTCGTTCCCGCCGCGGAGGGTCTTCTGGTCTGGGGGCGGATCACTCCGAACGGGATCGTGCTCGAGCCGGCCTTCCGGGTACCCGGCACCAATGCCCGCGTCCCTGCCGCCGGCCCGAATCGCCTCGAGCTGCTGGCGGCCAACGGCGCGCTCTTGTCGAGCGTTTCGTTCGACGCGAACGAAGTGGCGGATCTGCCGAGCGGCAGCGAGCGGCAGTTCGCCTTCGTGCTTCCGCTCGATGCGGCAATGGCGCGCGATCTCGGAGGCCTCAGAGTGCGGGCTGGCGGCCGGCTTGCCACTCGGCTCGCTGCCGGCGCCGGGGAACCGGGCGAGGGACTCTCCCGCCGCACTCCCGATCAGGTCGAGTTGCGGTGGGATGCGACGCAATACCCGATGGCCATCGTCCGCGACGCGGTGACGGGACAGGTGCTCTCGTTCGCCCGGGGCGGGGCGGCGCGGGTCTGGTCCCGCCGGACAGCATTCGACCTCCAATTCTCCGACGGTGTGCGAACGGTCACCAAGCGGGGCCGCACGCTCCAGTAGGCGCGCCACCCTTAGATTCCCCAAATGGTCAGCCTTCCGGCGGTGTTGATCACCGGTGCGTCCACGGGAATCGGAGAATGCTGCGCTCGGCGCCTCGCGCTCGAGGGCTACTACGTCTATGCCGGTGTCCGAAATCCGGCCGATGGTGAGCGGCTCCGCGCCCATGCTCCCGACCGGATTCGGTGGATCCTCCTCGACGTCACCAACGCCGATCATATCGCCCGAGTGGTGGAGGAACTCGCCCTCGCGCTTGGCGGGCGGGGGCTTGCCGGCTTGGTGAACAACGCCGGCCTTGCCCAGGGCGGCCCGCTCGAATACGTCAGCGCCGGCGCCCTCCGGGAGCAGTTCGAGGTCAACGTCATCGGGCTCCACGCCGTCACGGTGGCCCTGCTCCCGCTGGTCCGGCAAGCCCGCGGGCGGATCGTGCATATCGGTTCGATCTCGGGCCGGATCACCTCGCCCTTCACCGGACCCTACGCCGCCTCGAAGCACGCCGTCGAGGCCTTGGCCGATGCGCTGCGCCTCGAACTGGCACCCGAAGGGATCCACGTCTCGCTGATCGAGCCGGGCCAGATTCGTACCCGGATCTGGGAGAAGGGGCTCGCGGCGTATGCTTCGATCGGCGACCGGATTCCGGCCGAGGGGCTTGTGCGGTACGGCGGCCGGCTCACGGTGCTGCGCTGGGTGCTGGAGCGCGCGCTGCGCCATTCCGCACCCCCGGAAGCGGTGGCGGATGCCGTTATGCACGCCCTCACCGCCGCTGTCCCCCGTTCCCGGTACCTCGTCGGTGCCGATGCGCGGCTTCGGCTCTTGCTGGGCCGCCTCCTTCCCGATCGGGCGATGGACGGACTGGTGCTTTGGGCCCTGGCGCGGATCGAGCGGCGGCTCGCCTGATGCGCCCCCGCGCCGCGCTGCTGGCCGCTCTGCTCCTTGCCGGGGCCTGTCTCGATCGGACGCCGTTCGGCGCGGCCGGTCCCGATGTCGGGCCGCTCCTGATCTTTCCCGCAACCGCCAATCTCCATCCGGGCAGCACCGTCACCCTCGGCGTCGCGTCGACCACCGTCACCGCCGTGCATTGGGAGAGCAGCAATCCGAGCGTGGCCGAGGTGGATGCCGCGGGGGTGGTGACGGCGCTCGCGCCGGGGACCACCGTTATTCGGGGGAGCACCCAGGAGATCAAGGGCCAGGCCCGAGTGACGGTGCTGCCCCCGACGATGGCGGTGCGCAATTGGGTCGTGGCCCGTCCCCCGGAAACCGACGTCTCGCTGCTCGGACTCTGGAATGTGAGTCCGGAAGTCGGCTTTGCGGTTGGGCAGTTCGGCACCATCCTCCGCACCGGCGACGGCGGGGTGACCTGGCAGAAGATGGCCAATGCCGACTCGACCGATCTGCTGGGCGTATGGGGATCGTCGCCGACCGACGTGTACGCCGTGGGGAGCTCGGGCACGATCCTCCACTTCGACGGGCAGAGCTGGACCCGGATGACGAGCCCAACCCCGAATCACCTTCTCGAGGTCTGGGGCCTCGCTCCCGACGACATTTATGCGGTCGGGGGGCAGGTCGCCCTTCACTTCGACGGCACTCGGTGGAGCCTCGTGCCCGGTGCCGAGACCTCGGAACTCTGGACGGTGTGGGGGGTCGACCGATCCAATCTCTTCGCCGCCGGGCAGAACGGCGTCATTCTCCGCCTTGCGGGGGGTCGCTGGACCCCGATGGAGAGCCCCACCGACCTACTCCTTCTCGGACTCTGGGGCACCAGCGGGACCAGCGTCTACGCCGTCGGCATTCGTGGCACGCTGCTCCGGTTTGACGGCACCGGGTGGCGCTCCGTGCTCCTTCCGACCGGTGCCGACCTCTTCGGGATCTGGGGCACGAGCGGCAGCAATATTCTCGCGGTGGGCCAGCACGGCGCCATGGTGCTGTTCAACGGGGCGGCCTGGACCTTGGCGCCCCAAACGACGACCGGGGAAAACCTCCGCGCGGTCCACACCTCGACCGACGGGCGGTTCAAGGTGGTCGGCTGGAGCGGCACCACGATGTACCGTGACGGCGCCGGCTGGAAATTCGGAACCACCGCCCCACTCCTCTTCGACATTTCCGAGGGGCCCGGCAATGCGCTTTACGCTATCGGCAACCAGGGAGCGGTGCTTCGCGGCGTGGGTGGAACCTGGACCCATCTGCCGATTCCCACGAGTCGCACGATGTACGGTGACATTCGCCAGGGGGCCGACCTGCTAGTGGTCGGCGACAGCGGTCTCATCAAGCGCTTCGACGGCACCAGCTGGCGCGACGAGTCGATTGCGAAACCGAATCTCCTCCGCTCGGTATGGACCGACGGCGCGCGCACCATCATCGTGGGCGCCGATGGCTTGGTCCTGCAGCGCAACGGTGCGAACTGGTCGGAGGTCCCACCGGCCACCACCCGCTTCCTGCGGCATGTTTCGGGGCTGCCGGGAGGGGCCGACGTATTCGCGGTGGGAGACGGGGGGACGGTGCTTCGGCTCCGCGACGGCGCCTGGACGTCGATGGTCACACCGGTGACGGCATTGCTGCGCGGGGTTTGGGCGAGCGGGCCCGACGACGTATTCGCGGTAGGCGCGGGCGGGGTCATTCTCCGGTATGACGGGGTCCAGTGGTACGTGATGCCGAGCCCCACGGTGAAAGAGATCCGCGCCGTCTGGGGCTTCGGGCCGACCGACGTCTACGCCGCCGGAGACGGCGGCGTGCTCCTCCACTTCAATGGCGCGCGGTGGGAACTTCTGCCGTCACCGGTCACCGAATTCCTCGGCAGTCTCAAGCCCAGGCCGGGCGGCGGGCTCATGGCCGTCGGAGTACGCGGCACGGTCATCGAGGGGCTGCCGTAGCCGACCGACGAGACGTTAGGGCTTGGCCATTCCCGCCGCCGCGGCCTCCGACGCCTCCCCATAGCGCAGGACCACTGCCTGGCCCCGCCCGTCCGCCCCGAGTGTGACGACGACGAGGCGGTCGTAGTCGGCATCGGTCAGCTCCGGCACCTTCACGCCGGACACACGCTCCACGATCAGATGGACCAGGTTGCTGTGGCTCGCCACCACCGCGCGGCTCCCCGCCGGCAGCGCCTTGAGCGCCGCGACGAGGCGGTCCGTTTCGCGGGCGGGAATGATGGTCGGCGTGAGCTGCAACGCCGCCGCCAGCGGAGCGATGGTCCCCTGGGTTCGTTTGAACTCCGTCGCGAAGAGCGCCGTCACCCCGGCCCCGGTGAGAGTCCGCGCGAGCGCCCCCGCCCGGCGTTCGCCCGCGGCGGTGAGCGCCGGATCGGGATTCTCCGGGCCCTTCTCGGCGTGGCGCACCACAAAGATCGTGACCGGTGCCGACTGGGCCGAGGCGGCAACGATCGGAGCGCAGAGCAGAAACGCGGCGAAGAGCGAGCGTCGCATACGGCCTCTGGAAGCTGCTGGTGGGGAGAGGGTCGGCGGAATCATAGATGGCGCCGTGAAGGTAACACCACACTCGCGATCAGGAGTCCCGCCACCAGCGCGATGGCGGTGAGCATGGCGGCAAAGGCGGTGTCGATTCCGGCGACGACGCGGTTCTCGAGCAGCGCGGCGATGCTCCGGAATCCCACGCTTCCCGGCACGAGCACCAGCACTCCCGGAGCGACCACCACCGAGGCGGGGCGCGAGGTCCTTCCCGAAAAGGCCGCTCCGGCGATCGCGACGCCGAAAGCCCCGAAGAACGGCCCGAGCTCCGCGCCGACGAGCATGGTACCGGCGCGTGAGCCGAGGATGGCGAGCAGCGCCCCGAAGATGATCCAAGGGGCGTCGTGGCGGTCGGCCTTGAGCAAGACGGTGAACGCCAACGAGGCGGCAATCAGTGCGGGCCAGATGCTGCCGGCGGGAAGCCCCGCCGGCGTGATCACCGACGCCGCGCCGACCAGCCGCTCGGCCACGGTGGTACCGAGGGCCACGCCGAAGCCGATTTGCAGGAACGCGATGAAGGCGCCGGCGGCCCGGGCTGTTCCGGAGGCGAGATGTCCCGACGCGAGTTCGCCCATCGCGCCGACGAGCATGAGTCCGGGCAGCAGGACGACGAGTCCCGCCAGCGTGGCCACCCCCACCGAGACGTTGCCGACGGCCACCCCCGCGATGCCGGCGAGCCCCGCCACCAGGAAGGCGGCGGCGGCGGGGAAGATCCGCTGCAGCGCCGGAATCGGCTTGGCCAACAGCGCGAGCAAGCCGGTCACGAGGCCGAGCACGGCGGCCAGGGTGACTTCGCGGGGTCCGCCGCCGAAAAAGACGGATGACGCCGCGCTGGAAAGCGCGAACGCGAGGGTAGTGAGGGTGGGGGAGTATGGCGATTCAAGCACCGTCACATGAGCGAGCTGCTCTGCGGCCTGGCCCGGAGAAAGCGTGCCGTCGAGCGCCTTGTCGAGAATGACTTTGATGTCGGCGAGCCGGCCGAGATTCGTCTCCTCCGGTTGAACCCGGATCAGATAGGTGCGCTGTTGCGTTCCGATGCCGAAGGCGGCGAAGATGGAGGTCGGGGTCGTGAAGAACTGGCCGGGGACGCCAAGACGGGTGGCTGCGAGTTCGAGGAGCTCCTCGAGCGCCTGGGCCGAGTGGCCGGCGGCATGGAGCGCCCGCCCGAGCGCGAGGAGAAAGCTCACCCGGGCATCGGCCGCGATCTCGCCGGTGTTCCACTTGCCCGAGGGCGGTGGGGGGGACATCATCTCCGAAGACACCGATGAATGATAGCCGTACCACCATTACCTCTAGAACGAGACAGGACGGCCTCCTATGCGCTTCTTGTCACTGAACCGGCTCTGGCCGGCGGCGGCACTCTTGGCGGCGTGCGCCGTCAATCCAGCCACCGGCAAGAAAGAGCTTTCTCTCGTGGGCGAGGGGCAAGAGATCGCGCTCGGCGAAGAGACCGCGGCAAGCACCCGCGCCACGATCGGCCTCTATCCCAACACCGAGCTTCAGCGGTACGTCGGGACGCTTGGGCAGAAGCTCGCCGCCATTTCGGAACGGCCGTCGCTGCCCTGGTCGTTCGAGGTGATCGACGATCCCGAGGTCAATGCCTTTGCGGCGCCGGGAGGCAAGATCTTCGTGACCCGGGGCATTCTTCCGTTCCTCGATTCGGAGGCGGAGCTCGCCGGCGTCCTCGGGCACGAAATCGGGCACGTCACCGCGCGGCACAGCGCCAGGCAAATCACCAGGCAACAACTCGCCACCGTCGGGCTGGTCGCCGGTTCACTCCTTTCCGACAAGGTGGCGCAGATGGCCGGAGGGCTCCAAGCGGGCCTCGGTATTCTCTTTCTTTCCTACAGCCGAGGGGATGAATCCCAGGCCGATGAGCTTGGCTTTCGCTACATGCGCCGCGGGGCCTTCGACGTGCGAGAGATGCCCAACGTTTTTGCCGCACTGGGCCGCGTGGGGTCGCTGGCCGGAGGGGGCAAGGTGCCCGCCTGGCAGTCATCGCACCCCGATCCGGCGGACCGGCAAGCCAAGGCGGAGCAGCGGGCGCGGGGGCTACCCGCCGACAGCCTGCGGGGGGCGATCGTCAACCACGACGGGTACCTCCGCGCGATCGACGGAATCGTGTTCGGGGCGAATCCGCGGCAGGGCTACTTCGACGGCACCCGATTCCTCCATCCCGACCTCCGGTTCCGGTTCGAGTTTCCCTCCGGCTGGAAGACCGTCAACCGGGCAGACGCCGTTGTGGGCGCCAGTGCGAAGGAGGATGCGGTGATTCAACTCTCCCTCGGGGGGCAGTTGTCGCCGGAGGCGGCGCTGCAGAAATTCGCGCAGCAACAGGGCGTGCAGACCTCTCCCGCAGAGCGGGTGACGGTCAACGGCTTGAGCGGCGTGACCTCCGAGTTTCAGGTGCAGGACCCCCAACAGGGGACGATGGCGGGCCGGGTTCTCTTCGTCACGTATGGGGGCAACACCTACCAGATGCTCGGTTACACGACCGGCACCCAGTACCCGGGCTACAGCGGAGTCCTTCGGCAGTCGCTGCAGAGCTTTGGGTCGCTCACCGATCCCGCCGCGCTCAACCGGCAGCCGGCGCACCTGTCGCTGGTCCGGGTGCCCCGGGCCATGACGATCGAGGAGTTCCATCGCCAGTATCCCTCGACCGTGCGTATGGAGGTGATTGCGGCGATCAACGGGGTGAAGCCAGGCGAGACCATCGCTGCGGGAACGACGGTAAAGCGGGTACAGTAGCCGTTAGCGCGAATCTTGCTGGACGGTGCTATCTCTTCGGGGCGGCAGCGGGTGTTGCCGCCCCGGTTTCCAAGAGATCGTCCCGATGATGGCTCGGCGTTGGATCTTTCGACTCGCCGGCACCCTGCTGGTGATACTGAGCGCCCCGGGCACCGGCCCGCTGGGAGCCCAGGGCGCGGCCGTTACGGGAGTGCTGAGCGCTCAATGGGGCGATCCCTCCGCCCCGGGCGGCGTTCCGGAGCTTCGCTGGATTCTGGCTGACGATCGCGGCCAGACTCGTAGCGTCGTCATTTCGGCCGCGCAGCTCGCCCGGGCTGGGGGCCTGCGAGGACTCGACCGGCGGCGTGTTTCGGTGAGTGGACTGCTGCTCTCTGCGCTGCGCCTCGGGCCTGGGGAGGCGCCGGCCATTCAGGCCTCTTCCATCCAGCCGCTCGGTGCCGCGGGCGCCGAGGGGGCCCTGCAGTTCGGGAGCAAGCCTTACGCTGTCCTGCTCTGCAAGTTCAGCGACATCCCGGCGGAGCCAAGGCCGCCGAGCGATTTTGTGGCGCTCATGTCGAACAGCTATCCGAATCTCGATCACTACTACCGCGAAGTCTCCGCCAACCAGATGAACATGGCGGGTACCGAGGTCTTCGGCTGGTTCACGCTCCCGCAGCCCCGCTCCTCGTACGTGAACGGTACGAGTCCCAATCTGATTCTCCTGGGGCGCGATTGCGCCGCCGCCGCCGACCCGACCGTCGACTTCTCCCCGTTCGCCGGCATCATCACCCAATACAACGGCGACCTCGGCGGCTCGGCGTGGGGCGGGGCCATGGGTATCACCGTCGACGGGCAGACCAGGCTCTGGCCCTTCACCTGGATGCCCCAGTGGGCGATGGAATTGTCGATGTACGGCGTCTACGCACACGAGGTCGGGCATTCGCTCGGACTGCCGCACTCCTCCGGCCCTTACGGCGCCACGTACGACTCGAAGTGGGACGTGATGAGCAACTCGTACATCGCGTTCTATGCCCCCGGCAACGCCTATGTGGGTGGGCACACGATCGCCTATCACAAGGATCTGCTTGGCTGGATTGCAGGGGGGCGGAAGGTGACGGTCACCGGCCCGGCGGTGCAGACACTCACGCTGGAGGCAGGGGCGTTTCCGTCGCCGGGTAGCGACCCGCTGATGGTACAGATCCCGATTCCCGGGACGACCGAATTCTACACCGTCGAATCGCGCCGGCTGGCCGGGTACGATGCCTCCTTGCCCGGCGCGGCGGTGGTCCTGCACCGGGTCACGCCGGGAGCGCTGACGCCCGCCAAGGTCATCGACGCGGACGGCAACGGCAATCCTAACGATGCCGGGGCGCAATGGCTGCCCGGGGAGCTCTTCGACGACGGCAACGGCATCAAGATGCAGGTCGGAGCCCAGACCGCCAGCGGATGGACGATTGTGGTGACTCCCGGGAATATCCTCACGGTTTCGGGCACCGGCAATGGCGCGGGACAGGTCGCGAGTCTGGGAGGGGTGTCGCCCGCCATCGGGTGCGGCATAACGTCCGGCACCGGAGCGGGGAGCTGCATTGCCGCCTATTACGGCAACCCCAACGTGACGCTGACCGCCACCCCCCAAGGGAACTCGACCTTTGCCGGCTGGTCGGGCGCGTGCGAGGGGCTTGGCCCCTGCGCGCTTCCGATGACACAGGCGCGCAACGTTACCGCCCATTTCACCACCGACTGCACCGTGAACGTTTCCGCGACTCCCGGTGCGGGCGGCGCTGCGGCGGTCACCGCGGGAGGGGCGGCCGGGGCATGCGGGCGCTCGGTTACCGTGACGGCCACCCCGAATGCGGGGTACGGCTTTCAGCATTGGACCGAAGGTGGCGTCCAGCAGTCGCTGTCCGCCGGGTACACGTTCACGGCATCGGTGCCGCGCTCCTTGGTGGCAAACTTCCAGGCGCAGTGCACCTTGACCCTCGGCGCCGGCCCGGGCGGAACCGCCACCCTCACGGCCGGCACCGCCGCCGGCAATTGCGGCCGGAGCGTCACCGTGCAGGCAACGCCCGCCGCGGGCTTCACGTTCGGCGGGTGGTCCGACGGCGGGTCGGTCACTCCATACACCTTTGCGCTCGCGAGCGACCTGACGCTTTCGGCGAACTTCGTGATCCAGTGCACGGTCGGCGTTTCGGCCGCACCAGCCAACACCGGAACGGCGGTGGTGTCGGCCGGCGGGGCCACCGGGGTGTGCGGCCGCTCGGTGACGGTGAGCGCCACCGCCACCGCCGGCTACGCCTTCCAGGGTTGGTCTGAAGGAGGGGTGACGCAGTCGGCGAATGCCGTCTACTCCTTTCTCGCCACCACGAACCGGACCCTGGTCGCGGGATTCTCGCTCCTGCCGGTCGCCGTGACGATTGCCGAAACCGGAGCCGGGAGCGTCACGGGGGCATGCACCGCTCTGGCCGGCCGATCCTGCACCGTCCAGGCCGTGCCGGGGGAGAGCCTGACGATCACCGCGGTGCCGAGTCCGGGATGGCGGCTCAAGGAATGGCAGGGCGCCTGCGGGGGCGCCGCGCCGACCTGTCAGTTCACGCCGTCGGCCGCGATGACGGTCACCGCCGTCATGGAACTGAGCGACGCGGAGGGCTTTCTCCAGACGGCTCTCGTTAGGCTTCTCGGCGATCCCGGGTCGTCCTCGCCCGAATGCGCGTATCTGGACGCCCAGGGAAACCGCAACGGCCTGTGTGATGTCGGAGATCTGCTCGCTTGGCTCGATACCGTCCCCGCGGCCGCCCTTTCGGCAGGGCGGAAGCCATGAAACGAACCCTCGTTCTGACATGCCTCCTGGCGGCTTGCCAAGAAGGGGGTCCGATCACGCCGCCACCTCCCCCGCCCGCGCCGGTTTCGCTTTCGGTCGTCGGGGCCGGTTCCGAGCAAGGTGTCATCGCGTCGACGCCCGCGGGTATTGCCTGTACCATCAGCGGGACGAGTATCTCAGGGGCATGCACGGCGAGTTTTCCGCGGGGTAGTTCGGTCGTGCTGACCGCCTCGCCCGCGGATGGCACCGTCTTTGGAAGCTGGGGAGGGAACTGCGCCGGGTCGAGCCTGAGCTGTTCCCTTCTTTTGGAAGGGGCCGCCTCGGTGAGCGCGACCTTTGCCCTTGGCGGCCCGGGGCCGATGAAGCTCGAAGCGGTCACCGTGCCATCGAACGCGGGCATTGCCCTCGTGACAGTGAGCGGCGTGGCCATTACGTCGGCTGTGGCGGCGCCAGGCTATCAGGTGCGTGTCGTCGGGACGATTGGCGGATCAACCCAGCTCCTGATTCGACCGGTGGCGGTCGACGGCGCGATCGTCCCGGGGCGACTCGTCGACCTGCAGGTAGCCGATCGTGGAGCGCTATCGACCGTCGTGGTCAATCAGGTTGCGGCCAGGCGGTCGGCGGGATACGCTCCACTCGAAGCCCTCACCCTATCCGCACGGGTTGCCAAGCCCTAAACCGTAGCAGGAAAGGAACCGGAAATGACCGGCGTGCGCGTACTGGTCGGCACCCGCAAGGGTGCATTCATCTTGACATCGGATGCCAAGCGCGCCCGGTGGAAAGTCCACGGACCCCACTTTGCGGGGTGGGAGATCTACCATCTCAAGGGCTCGCCGGCGGATCCGAACCGGCTCTACGCCTCTCAATCCAGCGGCTGGTTTGGGCAACAGATCCAGCGTTCCAACGACGGTGGCGAAAGCTGGGAACCGGTGGGGAACCAGTTTACCTACGACGGTGTGGCCGGCACCCATCAGTGGTATGACGGCACGCCGCACCCGTGGGAATTCAAGCGGGTCTGGCATCTGGAGCCGTCACCCAGCGATCCGGACATGGTCTACGCCGGCGTCGAGGATGCGGCCCTCTTCCGTTCGACCGACGGCGGGGGAACGTGGCAGGAGCTATCCGGGCTGCGAGGCCACGGTTCGGGCCCTTCGTGGGCGCCCGGGGCCGGCGGCATGTGCCTGCACACGATCCTCCTCGATCCGACCGACCCCAACCGTATCTTCATCGCCATCTCGGCCGCAGGCGCTTTCCGCACCGACGACGGGGGCAAGAGCTGGCGCCCGATCAACCAGGGCCTGCATTCGCTCTACATCCCGGACCCGACGGCGGAAGTCGGCCATTGCGTTCACCGGATCGCGATGCACCGGTCGCGTCCGAACGTGTTGTACATGCAGAAACATTGGGACGTCTTGCGCACCGACAATGCCGGCGACTCGTGGCACGAGATCAGCGGGAACCTGCCGACCGACTTCGGCTTCGTGATCGACGTCCATGCGCACGAGCCGGAAACGATCTATGTCGTCCCGATCAAGAGCGACTCGGAGCACTACCCCCCCGAGGGAAAGCTGCGCGTTTACCGTAGCCGGTCGGGCGGAAACGAATGGGAGGCGCTTACGAAGGGCCTGCCGCAACAGGACTGCTACGTAAACGTGCTGCGGGATGCGATGGCCGTCGATTCGCTCGAGTCGTGCGGGGTGTACTTCGGCACCACCGGAGGGCAGGTGTACGCCTCGGCTGACGCGGGGGACAGCTGGGCGCCTATCGTTCGCGATTTGCCGCCGGTGTTGTCGGTTGAGGTCCAGACATTGGCATGATTCGGGTCGAGCTCCCGGCGCCGCTCCTGATCCTTGCGCGCCATGAGGGTGAGGTGGCGCTCGACGTTCCCGGCCCGGCCACGCAGCGCTCGGTGCTCGGGGCGCTCGAGGCCCGCTATCCCGTACTGCGCGGGGCGATTCGGGACCATGTCACGCAACAACGGCGTGCGTTCGTGCGGTTCTACGCCTGCCGGCGGGATCTTTCCCACGAGTCACCGGACGTACCGCTGCCGGAGGAGGTCGTGAGCGGGGCCGAGCCGTTCGTGATCATTGGTGCGATCGTCGGGGGGTAGTCCAACGACATCTGTGCCATTCGGTACCGCTGCCTAACCATCTGCGAATAGGGCTGCCAGATCGAGTTCCAGCGGTGCGGGCATGCCGGGGGGTGTCCATAGGAGTTTGCCGCGGCACCGCCGGTCCTTGGGACCGGCCTGCCGAGAAACCAGAACCTCTTCCTCCCGAGGATCGATCAGCCAGACCTCGGGTACTCCAAGCGCTAGGTACGCGTCGCGTTTGAAGTCTCGGTCATAGCGGCGGGAGGAGCGGCTCATCACTTCCACCGCGAGCCACCAATCGCGGATATCGTTCCACTTGGTATTGCGCCGGTGACCCTTGGAGATGACCAGGACATCCGGCTCGAGGTGGGTCAGTGGGCGATGCTCTACCGCACCGGGGCCGATCACGATGGCGCGATTGAACGGGTCGAGGTACCGGCTCAGGAGAACGGCAAGCCGAGACCCGATCAACTGATGGCCGAAGGACGGGGACGGGGTCACGAGGAGGACCCCGTCGAGCAACTCGTAGCGATTCCCGTCGCTCGGGAAGGCTTCGAGATCGTCCACCGTGTACGTCGGGACGCGAACCGGCATAGCCATAGTGTACGCTCGGCGGCAGGGGATTGGCAACTCGGCACGGTAGAAGCATGGCACCGAATAGCGTTGGCAGTGGGACCATATTTGCGCGGTGCAGGCCGAAATTACATCCTCGTCGTCCGCCGCTTCAAAAAGTCCATCAGAATGAACTGCCCGAGCGTCATCGTGTTCGTAAAGTAGGCCTTGCCGCGGCAAATCTCGGCCACCCGTTTGACGAATTCCACCAGCGCCCGGTCCTGGGCCAGCATGAAGGTGTTGATCATGATCCCGCTTCGGCGGCAGAGCCCCACCTCACGATAGGTCTCCCGGAGAATCCGCGGGTCGAGCCCGGCGGAATTCACGTACACCTGGCCGTCAGGCAGGGTCAGCGCCGACGGCTTCCCGTCGGTGATCATGATGATCTGTTTCATATCTTTCTTCTGCCCCGCCAGAATGCGGCGCGCCAGCTTGAGCCCCTCCGCGGTGTTCGTATGGTACGGCCCCACCTGGACGTTCGGCAGCGCGGCGAGCGGAATCTCTTCGGCCCCGTCGTGGAAGAGGACCACGCGAAGCGAGTCGCCCGGGTATTGCGTGCGGATCAGATGGGTGAGGGCGAGCGCGACCTTCTTGGCGGGTGTGAAGCGGTCCTCACCATACAGTATCATCGAGTGCGAACAGTCGAGCATCAGCACCGTTGCGGCCGATGAACGGTACTCCGCCTGGTGCACGCGCAGATCACCGTATTCGAGATTGAGCGGGACGGTGAGCCCTTCACGGACCAGCGCACTGGTCAGGGTGGCCGGCACGTCGAGATTGAAGCTGTCTCCGAACTCGTAGGCCTTGCTGGCCGCATCGGCCTCGACACCGGTGGCCAGATGGGGTGTGTCGTGAGCGCCGAGGCTCGACTTCCCGATGCTGCCGAGGAGGTTCTTCAGCGTCTTGTAGCCGAGAAAGTCCATACCCTTCTCGGTCAGATTGAATTGCACATCACGGGCGGCACCGGCGGCCTCGCCTCCAGGCCCCAAGAGGGGCCGGTATCCCTCCGGCACCCGCGGCGCCTCCTTCACGTTCAAGTACCCTTCCTCCACCAGTCGTTCGATGATCCGGTCGAGCAGCTCCGCCAGTTGTCGTTCGAGTTCTCGGTCCTTTGCGTCATCGCCGGTGGATTCGCCGCGGAGGAACTTCACCATTTCGGGGGTGAGCTGGCCTGACTCCATCAGGGCCCGGAGAATCGCTTCCCGCAGCGCGTCCATCGAGCGTTCGCCGTCCTCGCCGGGCTCCGCCCACCAAGGCCAGTCGCCGGGACCGCCCGCGAACCCCGACTGAAGGAGGAAGTCGCCGAGCTGGTCGAGGAGGCCCTGAAGGTTCACCGCGTCGGCGAGCCCGGGAACGAACTTGGCGTAGGTGGTGAAGCGCATGGCGAGAGAAAGGTACACTATCCGCTGTTCGCTATCCGCTATCCGCTATCCGCGACACTACATTCCCCGCATGTCTTCGGGTCAGGCGTTCAGCGCCCTCCGTACTCGCAACTTCCGGATCTTCATCATCGGGCAGTTCGTGTCGCTCTGCGGCACCTGGATGCAGACCGTCGCGCTCGGGTGGCTGGCGCTCGAGCTGACCAACTCCGCGCTTCAGGTCGGGCTGGTCACCTTCTTCAGCGCGCTGCCGGTCTTGCTCTTCACGCTGTGGGGCGGGGTGGTGGCGGGACGGGTCAACAAGCGTCGGGCTCTGCTTGTGCTCCAGTCGTTGTTCCTGGTCGAGGCCCTCGGCCTCGGGCTGCTCACCCTCCTCGGGCATATCACGATCGAGTGGGTCTACGGGCTCGCGCTCTTCGGCGGGCTGATCAGCGCCTTCGAGATTCCAATCCGCCAGGCCTACCTCGGGGAACTGGCCGGACGGGAGCACCTGATGAGCGCCATCGCCCTCAATTCATCGGCGTTCAATGTGTCGCGCGTGTTCGGACCGGCCCTTGCCGGCACGCTCCTCGCCACCGCGGGGGCCGCGGCGTGCTTCCTCGTCAATGCCGCCAGCTTCCTCGCGGTGCTGATCGGGCTCTTCAAGATCAGGCTCGATCCGGCCGGCATGGCCGCCGCGGTGGCGCGCCGCGCCGGGATCCGTGACGGCATGCGCCACGTGTTCGGCGCCCTCTGGCCCAGGACGCTGGTGCTTCTCACCGCCACGTTCACCATCTTCGGGATCTCGTTCGTGGCCATTCTCCCGGTGTACGCCCGCGACGTGCTTCAGACCGGCGCCGCCGGTTTCGGCGCGCTGACCTCGGCGTTCGGCGTCGGCGCGGCGGCGGGGGCCATCGGCGTGGCGGCGCTAGGGCATCGGTTTCGCCGCGAGCCGGTGTTGCTGGCGGCGGGGATCGGCTTCGCGGGAAGCGTCGTGCTGCTCGGCGTGGTGCGCCAGTTCGCGCTGGCTATGCCCGTTATGCTGATCGCGGGGCTCTCCGCGGCGCTCAACGCCATTCTCACCAATACCATGCTGCAGACCGAAGCA
>JABFSM010000204.1 GCA_013140635.1 Gemmatimonadales bacterium | reverse complement strand
GCGGCGTGCCGCTCTGCGCGGTGGTCGACGGCTGCGTGGTGATCGAGAGCTGGCTCGCCGGGCCGGCCACGAGCCCGATCGTGCCTGACGTCGCGCTCGCTAGGCTCGGCGCGGTGAAGCCGAGGGTCCGATTGCCGATCGTTCCGCTGATGGCCAAGTTCGTGAAGCTCGCCGCCCCGCCGGCGCCGGTGGTGGCGGTCGCCGTGCCGCCGAGCGTCCCGCCCCCCGACGCGATCGCCGCCGTGACGATCACTCCCGCCTGGCTCACCGCGTTTCCGGAGGCGTCACGCAGTTGGAGCACCGGCTGTTGCGGGAAGGCGACGCCGCTCTGCGCCGAGCTCGAGGGCTCCGTCGTGACCGTGATCTGGGTCGCGGTGCCGGCGGCGATCGTGACGGTGGCGGAAGTGACGCTGGTGAAACCGGCGGCCGAAAAGAGGAGGGTCCGCCCGCCAATGGTGCCGCCAATCGAGAGGTTGGTGAAGGTCGCGACGCCGGACGCGTTGGTCGTGGCCGTCGTGGTGCCGCCGAGCGTCCCGCCGCCGGTGCTGATCGCCGCGGTGACGATGACCCCCGCCTGCGCGACCGGGTTGTTCGACGCATCACGCAGCTGGATGACCGGTTGCTGCGGGAAGGCGATGCCGCTCTGCGCGTTCGCAGACGGCTGCGTAGTGATCGAGAGGAGGCTCGCGGCGCCGGCGGTGACCGTGATGACGCCCGAAGTGGCCGGGCTGAGCCCCGCCGAATTGAACCCAAGGGTCCGGTCGCCCGCCGTGCCGCTGATGGCCAAGTTGCTGAAGGTGGCGACCCCCGCGACGTCGGTCGTCACACTCACCAGCCCGCCCAAGGTGCCGCCGCCGGACGCCAGCGAGGCGGTTACCGGGACACCGGAGGAACTCACCGCATTGCCGGCGGCATCACGAAGCTGAAGGATCGGTTGCTGCACCAGAACCACGCCGCTCTGCGCCGTCGTCGAGGGCTGCGTCGTGATCGTGAACTGAGTGGCCGGCCCCGGCGCCAGCGCGATCGTACCCGACACGACCGACGTCAGGCTCGGCGCGCTGAAGCTCAAGGTGCGGTTGCCGATCGTTCCGCTGATCGCGAGGGTGCTGAAGGTGGCCACGCCGCTGGCATTCGTGTTGGCCGTGAGGGTTCCGCCGAGCGTCCCACCCCCCGACGCGATGACCGCCGTCACCACGATGCCGGCCTGACTGACGGCGTTGTTCGCCGCGTCGCGCAGCTGGATGACCGGTTGAACCGGGAAGGTCACTCCGCTCTGGGGCGCGGGGGAAGGTTGCGTCGTGATGGTGAGCTGGCTCGCGGGGCCTGGCGTGATGGTGATGTTCGCCGAGGTTGCGGCGGTGAGCGGGGCCGACGTGAAGGTGAGCGTCCGGATCCCGATCGTGCCGCTGATCGCGAGGTTGGCAAAGGTGGCGAGGCCGGACGCATTGGTGGCGGCCGTCAAGGTTCCGCCGAGGGTGCCGCCGCCGGTGGCGATCGCCGCGGTGACGGTGACGGCGGCCTGGCTCACCGCGTTTCCGGATACGTCGCGCAGCTGGAGGCTCGGCTGCTGGGCAAAGGCGATCCCGCTCCCCGCCGAGGCGGAGGGTTGCGTCGTGATCGCCAGCTGCGTGGCGGTTCCCGCCGAGAGCACGACGTTGCCTGACGTGACGCTCGTGTAGCCGGTGGCGGTGAAGAGCAGGGTACGGGTACCGATCGTTCCCGTGATGACCAGGTTCGTAAAGGTGGCCACACCGCTTCCGTTGGTCGTGGCCGTCGCCGTGCCGCCGAGGGTGCCGCCGCCGCTACTGATGGCGGCGGTCACGATGACCCCCGCCAGCGCGACCGGGTTGTTCGAGGCGTCGCGGAGCTGGATAACCGGCTGCTGGGCGAACACCACCGCGTTCTGGGCCGCCGGGGACGGCTGTGTGGTGATGCTGAGGAGGCTGGCCGCTCCCGCGGTTACGGTGACGACGCCGGAGGTCGCGCCGGTGAGGCTTCCCGAGATGAAGGAGAGCGTTCGGTCGCCCGCGGTGCCGGTGATGGCGAGATTCGTGAAGGTCGCGATGCCGGCCGCGTCGGTGGCCACGGTGGCGGTGCCGCCCAACGTTCCGCCACCCGTGGCGATGCCGGCCGTCACGTTCACCCCCGCGGAGCTGACGGCGTTGCCCGCCGCGTCGCGGAGCTGGAGCACCGGCTGCTGGGCAAAGGCCACGCCGCTTTGAGCCGCCGCCGAGGGCTGCGTGGTGATCGTGAGCTGGCTCGCCGGCCCGGCGGCAATCGTGACGGTGCCTGAAATGACCGCCGTGAGGCTCGGCGCCGAGAAGGTGAGGGTCCTCGCCCCGATGGTGCCGCTGACCGATAGGTTCGCGAAGGTCGCGAGGCCGCTCGCGTTCGTCACCGCGGTCAGAGTGCCGCCGAGCGTGCCGCCGCCGGTGGCGATAGCCGCCGTGACGACGACCCCCGCCTGCGCCACCGGATTGTCCGACGCGTCGCGGAGCTGGAGCGCCGGCTGCTGCGGGAAGGTGACGCCGCTCTGGGCCGCCGCGGAGGGCTGCGCGGTGATCGTGAGCTTGGTCGGGCTGCCGGCGCCGAGGGTGACCGGGCCCGAGGTGACGGCGGTGAGGCCGGTCGCCGTGGTGAATCGGATCGTGTAGGCCCCGATGGCCCCGGTGATCGCGAGGTTCGTGAATGTCGCGAGGCCGAGCGCGGTGGTCGAAACGGTGAGGGTGCCGTTCAGCACGCCGCCTGGCGGGCCGCTCACCAGCGCCGCCGAGACGAGTACGCCGGCGGTGAGGACCGGATTCCCAGCCGCATCGCGCACCTGAATGGTCGGCTGCTGCGCGAGGACGATGCCGCTCGAGGCCGCGGCCGACGGCGCGGTCGTGATGCTGAGCTGAGTGGCCCCGCCCGCCGTAATCTGAATCGGCCCCGAGGTCACCGAGGTGAGCCCCGCCCCCGAGAAGGTGAGGGTGTACGCCCCCGCCAGCGCGCGGAGCGCGATGCCGCTGAACGTGGCCACCCCATTCGCGTCGGTGAACACCGCGGCGGTGCCCTGGAGCAATGCCCCCGCCGACACCGCGACGTTGATCTGCACCCCCGGCACGTTCACGGGATTGTTGCTCCCATCGAGCAACCGCACCACCGGCTGCGGCGCGAGCGGCACGTCGCTCGCCGCGGCGCCGGCGGGCTGGGTGACGATGCCGAGTTTGACCGGCGCGCCGGCGCCGAGGACGATCGTGCCCGAGGTGACCGGCGTAAGGCCGGTGGCGGAGAAGCGGATCGTGTACGACCCCGACGGTCCGGAGATCGCCAGGCTCGTGAAGGTCGCCTGGCCGGCGGCGTTCGTCGTGGCGGTCGGCGTGCCGGTCAGGGTCCCCGCCCCGGTGGCGAGCGCGGCGGTGATCACCGCCCCCGCCTGGGTGACCTGGTTGCCGGCGGCGTCGCGCAACTGAATCGTCGGCTGGAGCGTGAGCGGCACCCCGCTCTGCGCGCCGCTCGACGGCGGGACGATGAGGGCGAGCGCCGCCGCCGGCCCCGCGCTGAGCGCGATCGGCGCGGAGGTGATCGAGGTGACGTTAGGGGCGCCGAAGCTGAGGGTGTATTCCCCGACCGTTCCGCTGATCGACAGATTGGTGAAGGTGGCGACGCCCGAGGCGTTGGTGGTGGCGGTCGCGGTGCCGCCGACCGTGCCGGCCGGGGAGATGAGCGGTTCCGTCGGCTCGACCGGGCCCGCCCCTCCGGCAATCGTGGCGGTGACCACCACGCCGGCGGTGGTGACCGGATTGCCGGCGTCGTCCCGAAGCTGAAGCACCGGCTGCGGCGCCAGCGTTACGCCGCTCTGCGCCGTTACCGGCGGCAGGGTGGTGAAGGCCAGCCGATTTCCCGATCCGGCGCCGATATTGAACGGCGTGCTCGTGGCGGAGACCAGCCCCGGCGAAGTGACCAGGAAGGTGTAGCCGTTGGCCGCCTTGTCGAGCGTGAGGTTGTTGAAGGTGACGACGCCGTTGATCCCGTTGACGGTCGTCTGCCCGGAAAGGAGGGCGTTGCCGGGGTTCCCCGCCAGCGAAATCGTCACCGGATTCGTTGCGCCGAGCACCGTGGCGAGCAGGTCGTCCTGCAGCGCCACCTTGACCGACGGATTGAACGGCTGGCCGGCGATGGTGGTGGTCGGCTGCTGCTGGAAGGCGAGGCGGGTGGCGGGGCGGTTCGACACCGACACCGAGGCGGTGCCGACCTTCCCCTCCGCCGCCGCGGTGATCGCCACCGGCCCGCCGGGCGTTAGGCCGATCACGATGCCCGTGGTGGTGACCGCGGCGATCTCGGGATGCTCCGAATCCCAGAAGAAGGTGCGTCCCGGCAGCACGTTGCCGCCGGCGTCGAAGGCGGTGGCGGTGAACGGCACCCCTTGGCCGACCAGCACCGGCGCCTCCGAAGGCGACACCGTGATCCGGTCCACCGGCACCGGACGGACGCTGATGAGCGCATCGCCCACCACCCCGTCGACGGTGGCTCGGATTCGTACCGGCCCGCCGATCGCGAGGCCGGTGACGAGCCCGGTGTTGCCGACGGAGGCGATCGAGCCGTTGGTCGTCGACCACGCGACGGTCTTGCCGGGAACGGCGACGCCGCTCGCGGTCTTGGCCACGGCGGTGAGCTGGAGGGTGTTGCCGAGAATGACGTCCTGAATGCCGGGCGTGACTTCCACGCTCGCCACGATCAGGATGTCCACGATCCCGCCGTCCTTCGGGCTGCACCCCAGCGAAAGGACGAACGCCGAAAGCGCTGCGAGAACCGTGCGGAATCGCATCTCGGGAACGGCTAGAATCCGAAGCCGAGCCCGGCGCGCGCCATCCCGTATCCGGAGGAAATGTCGCCGCTCACCTGGAAGTACTGTGCCCCGAGGTCGAGCGATACTCGGCGGCTCACCCGGACCAGGAAGCCGCCGCCGCCGCCGTAGGTCAAGTTGGTTTCCTGAGCCGCGCAGGCTTCGCTGCACACGAGTTTGCCGGCGCCGAGGCGGCCCGCCACGTACACCGCGACCCGGCTTCCCGCCGTCACCACCATCCGCGGTTCGACGAATCCGAGCGCGAGCGCGAGCTCGAGCTGCGGGGACTCGAACACGGTGCTCCGCTGGTACCCGACGCCGAGCGAGAATCTGGAGAAGGTGTAACGGAACTGAAGCTCATAGCCGAGCCGTGTCGACGACTCGAAGGCGGGATCGTTGCGCGTGGCAAAGAGCATCGCGCCCGATCCCTGCAGCGACAGCCGCTGCGACGACTGCGCCGCCGCGCGCCCGCTCGTTGCCGCGAGCGCGATCGCGGCCATCAAGAGCGCCGTCCGGGTGATCTTTTTCATGGGACTTTCCGGTGAATGTCAGTTACGGAAGCGGGTCGAGGAGCCGGGCGCCCTCGAAATGCCAGCCGTTCGCCTGCCGTCGCGCGAATCCGAGGAATTTTGCCGCTTTGCGGCGCTCGACCCCGAAGTCACCTCGCCAGACGAAGTTCACAGTAAATCTCGCCTCTCCACGGTCATCATCAAGGGTGACGCCGTCAAGCGGTCCCAAGGTGGCCCGGGGTGCAAAGTCCTTCACCAACTTCACGAATCGCTCCCGGCGGCCCAGGTCGCCGGCCAGCGCCTCGGGGAGCACGATAGCCAAGTCGGGAAGGCGCTTTCCATTTATCGCTCCGACCACCCGTTCGG
>JABFSM010000296.1 GCA_013140635.1 Gemmatimonadales bacterium | reverse complement strand
GATGGTCTACGACCCCGTGCGGCGCGCGGTGGTGTTGCACGGAGGGGGCATGGAGGCCGCCTCGGCCGAAACGTGGACGTACGACGGCGCCACGTGGGCGCGCCTGACCGACGCGGGGCCGCGCCGGCGGTTTCCCCAGCTGATGTTCGATTCGGCGGCGGGGGGGGTGCTTCTCTACGGCGGGTTCGACCGCGAGCCGTCGAACGAGCTCTGGCGGCTTCGCGGTTCGGCCTGGGAACGGCTCTTTCCGGCGGCTCCCTAACGCTATGCGCGCCGCGCCAGCGCCAGCGCCCCCTCGGCCGGCCGCAACACGACATCGCTGACCGCCAGGCGCGGCACCGCCCGAAGGGTCGATTCGAGAAAGCTGCGGAGGCCCCGCCCCGGCTCGATGTTGCCTCCGGCCAAGGCGATCGGCACCGGAGCCAGGTCGCCGAATTCGGCGAGCAGTGACGTGGCGAGGGTGGTAAGGTCGTCGGCGGCGCGGTCCATGATCCACTTGGCCACGGCATCTCCCGCCTCCGCGGCCTTCCCGACGACCTCGGACACTCCCGCCACCTCGCCCGGTTCGGCGCCGTTGCTCCATCGCACCCGTTCTTCGAAGGTTCGCTTCGGGGGGCCCGCCATCAGCAACGCGGCGATGGCGGTGCCGGCTCCGCGCCGGTCTTGGGTCTTGCCCACCGCCTGCAACGCCGCCCGCCCAATCGCGTAGCCGCTGCCCTCGTCACCCATCTGCCATCCATAACCGCCCCGCCGATGGATCGCGCCGGTCGGCGTGCGCCCGACCACCACACTCCCGGTGCCCGACACGAGAACGATGCCGGGGCCCTGGCCGAACGCCGCCTCGAGCGCAATGTCGAGATCGCCGGTGACGATCACTTTCTGGGCGAGGCGCTCGGTGCGGAGCCCCTCGCGCAGCTCGCCGCGCTCCGGTTCACGGCCTGCACCGGCGGCGCCGACGACCAATACGTCGGCCTCGATCAGTTTCGCTTCGGTAAGCGCCGTTCGAACCGCGCTCGCGATCCGGCTGGCGGCTTGAAGGGCGCGGCCGGCGCGTACCGAGCCTGGCGGGCCAAAGGCCCGCCCGATGATACGCTCGCCGTCCGCCACCACGACGGCGGTCTTGGTCCCACCGGCGTCCACTCCGACAAAGATGCTCATGCCCGCTCCGGTCTTGGCAGGGCACTCAAGCCAATGCCGAGTAGAAGTGTCAAGGCGGTTCCGAGCGGCACGTACCAGGGCCAGGCGAGATCGCCCAAAGTTCCGAGCCCGAGCCGCCGCGCGAAGACGACGGCCAGCATGATCGGAATGGTGATAGCCGAGGCCAGGATCACGTCTCTCCCCGTGGCCCGAGGCCAATTGCCGGCCAGGATGTAGGTGCCGAGGAGGGTGCCGTACGTTACTGAGGCGATGGACAGCGCCAGCACGACGACTGGCGTGTCCGCCCCGCTCGTGTAGACATGGAACCCCAGCGCTCCGAGGACGAGCCCGACGCCCCAAACGGCGGAGAAGAGCTTGCCGACTTTGAGCAGATGCTCCGGGTCCTTCTTGCCGGTGAGGGTGGCATAGAAGTCATGGGTCAGTGACGACGCCATCGCGTTGATGGCCGAGCTATGCGTGCTCATCGCCGCGGCCAGGATTCCCGCGATCACCAGCCCCGCCAGTCCGTGCGGCAAGTGGCCAACGATGAACCGGGGGAACACCTGATCGCCCGGAACGTCCGCCGGGGCCAGCCCCGCGGACCAGATTGCCACGCCGACCATCAGGAAGAGCAGGAACTGGAGAATCACCACGACGCCGGAGCCGACGAGGGCGCGCTGGGCGTCCTTGAGCGATCGCGTCGCGAGCAGCCGTTGCACGATGAGGTGGTCGGTGCCGTGCGAGGCGGCCGAGAGCAGCGCCCCGCCGAGGAGGCCGCCGAGGAGTGTGTAGGTGGCGCTCAAGGAAGAGACCGGGTTGAGGACCTTGAGTTTCCCCGCGTCGGCGGCTCGCTCGAGCATCGGACCGAAACCGCCGGAGAGGTTGGCCGCGATGATCAGCGCGCCGATCCCGCCGGCTACATAGACGCAGAGCTGGATCACATCGGCCCAGACGACCGCCTTGAGCCCCCCCATGTACGTGTAAATGAGGGTAATCGCTCCCATGGCGATGATCGAGCCGGGAACGCTCCACCCGGTCACCAGCGCGAGCGGAATCGCGCCGGCAAAGACGCGGACGGCATCGCCGAGGAATCGCGTCACTAGAAAACAGGCGGAAAGCCAGCGGCGCGTGCCGGGGCCGAAGCGGTGCTCGAGCCGCGCGTACGCCGTTTCCTGATGGCCGGTGAAGTAGCCGGGGAGGAGCCACCGGGCCACGAAGAACCGCCCGACGAGATAGCCAAGCGGGAGTTGAAGAAAGGTGAGATCGCCGCGGGCGCCGATCCCCGGCACCGAGATGACTGTGAGCGCCGACGTTTCCGTGGCGACGATCGAGAGGAGCACCCCCCAGGCGGGGAGGTCTCGCGCGCCGAGGAAATAGTCGCCGGCGGTGCGCTGGGAGCGGGTGACCCAGAGCCCGACGCCGAGCGTTAGGAGAAAATAGACCACGATAACGGCGAGATCGACCGCGTTCATCCGGTGGCTTCTCCCCCGGGCATGGTGAGAGCAACGAGGCCCGCGGGAGCGACTCCGGCGGGCCTCGGGAAGATATCAGCGGGAAAACGTCAGGCGGTGAAGCTACTGCCGCATCCGCAGCCGCCGGAGGCGTTCGGATTGCTGAACGTGAATCCGGACCCCTGCATCGACGAGACGTAGTCCACCGTCACCCCGTTCAGGTATTGGAGGCTGAAGCCATCGACAAAGACCCGGACGCGGCCCATCGGGAGCACGTGGTCGTCTTCGAGGGGGCGCTCTTCGATGTTGAGGCTGTACTTGAACCCGGAGCAACCGCCCGGCAGGACGCTCACCCGAAGCCCCGCCACGTCGGGCGCCACCTTCTCGGCTTCAATGAACTTCACCACCTCGTCGATGGCCCGATCGGTGAGCGTGACGTTGATGCCGGTGGTTTCGGTGCTGGAGTCTGTAGTGCTCATTGTGGCTCTATCTCCTATCGGGCGAATAACTTAGGTCAGACTGCCCGGGCGCCCGTCCCCTCTCAAAGCTAGGGAGGGTCTCCGACAGGGTCAACGGACCTCGCTTGAGGAGGTCCCGCCAGTCGGCGGACTGCCAGCAGCGATCGCACCGGGCCTCGATGCTCCGGGAGCAGGATCGAGATGGTGACGTATTCCAGTGCCACACCCACTTCGACGATCGCGGCGATCCGAAAGGGAAGCCCGCTCCATTCGTAGAGGAGGGGCAGGAGCGCCGCTGTCATCGCGATTCCGGCGATGCGTGAGAGCAACGTATGATAGGAGAGAAGCCGCCCGAAGCGGAGGAGCGCGTAGAGCACCGGGAGCCCGTAGGCCGCGGCGATGAGCGCCACATAGCTCGCTTCCCGATTGAGCGGCCCCGGCCAAAGCCGCCATGCGCCGGCAAAGGCGCAGGCGCACATCACGTGGTCCGCGACACTATCCAGGAGCGCTCCGCGAGGCGTGATGGCCCCGAGCCGCCGCGCGAGGTAGCCGTCGAGTCCGTCGGTGGCGAGGAGGAGCCCCAGGACAGCGAGGAACGGTGCTCGCCCCGCGGTAGCCGCCGGCAGCAGAAGAGGAGCCGCAGCCATGCGGAGAAGGCTGAGGAGGTTCGGGATGCGGCTCGGGGGTATCGGGGCTTCCATCATGACCGACAATGATGTAAATCCCAACTCAACCATCACGCCAGAGGTGTGTTCATGCGGAGCGCTGTTGCCCTACTCGCCCTGTCGATCGTTCCCGCGGCGGCCCACGGCCAGGCCTGCCTCGGCCAAACGCCATACGCATCCGGCGCCGTGAAAGTGCTGGCTGGAGTGGAAATCGGTGGGAACGACCAGACGGTGCTGGGAGGGGGAGCCGGTATCGGGAAGCCGAAGAGCTGGTTTGCCGGCCTCAACGCCGGGATCGCCACCGGCAACGGCGAGAGCGCCTTCGGTGTGGGCGGGATGGGAGGACTCGAACTCAAGAAGCCGGTTACCGGCAAGCTCGAACTCTGTCCGATGGCGGGCATCTTCCATCAGTTCGGCGATTTTTCCTACAACAACTTCATTGCCGCCGTCGGAGCCTCATACCCGATCGGATCGGAGTCCGCCAAGACCAAGCTGATGCTGGTGGGAGGCTACCAAGGGATCTATCAGCGGTACAACCTTCCCGCCTTTGACGGCTTCGACGGCGCCACCGCCGAGGAGTGGTACGGCAACCTCGATCTTGGCCTCGGCATGATCTTCAACAACCGATTCTCGCTGGTGCCGCAGGTGCGCATCCCGATTCGTTACGGCGGCGGGCGCGACATCTCTTTCCTGGTGCGCGGCAGCGTCAACGTGGGCGGGAACTAGCTCAGCGCCTCCCGGTTTCGATCAGCGATACCACCGCGTTCGCCACCCCGATTCGGAGCGGCCCGATAGCCGGGTTGTTCCGAGTCGGGTGGACCCGGTTGGTCAGGAGCACCACGACGAGTTCTCGTGTGGGGTCCACCCAAAGCGACGTCCCCGTAAATCCCGTATGACCGAAGCTCGACGCATCTAACCGGATGCCGGCGCTGCTCCCGTTTGAGGGCGTATCCCAGCCGAGCGCCCGGGAGGATCCCGGAACCACCTCTTGGCGGCGGGTGAACTCTCTGGCCAGCGGATCGTTGCCGCGGTAGGCCACCAGCCACCACTCGCCGAAGGCCACCACGTCGAGCGCGCTGCCGAAAAGCCCGGCATGCCCCGCCACACCGCCCAACCATGCCGACTTCTCGTCATGCACCTCGCCCCGCACGATCCGTTTTCTCCACGCCGTGTCGTACTCGGTGGCCGCGATGCGGGGAATCCACGATGCCGGCGGCCGGAAGCGGGTGTCGTTGAGCGCGCGCGGTCCGAACACCTTGTGCCGGGCCAGCCGGTCGAGCGAGGCGCCGTAGATCCGCTCCAGCACCTCTCCCATCGCAATGGCGCCCATGTCGGAATAGACCATACGCGCCCCCGGCACCGTGTCGAGCGGCATCGCGTTCACGAATCCAAGAGCCGAATCGGCGCTGGGCGTCAGGCGCCAGAGCGGGGAATCGGCGCGGAGCCCGCTCGAGTGCGTGAGGAGATGCCGAATCGTCACCCGCTCCTTGCCGGGGCCCCGGAACGCCGGCAAGTAGCGCTGGACCGGCGCATCGAGGTCGAGCCGCCCCTCCCGCACCGCCTCCAGCGCCACGGTGGTCGTGGCGAGAATCTTGGTGAGTGAAGCGAGGTCGTAGACCGAGTGGCCGTCGGGCCGCGCCGGATCGTCGAGCGCCAGGCGCCCCGCGCCGTACAGGAAGCGCTCCCCCCGCCAAGAGACCGCGACCACGCCGCCTGGAATGACTCTGGCCCGGACGGCGGAATCGAGCAGGGCGGCGAGGGGGTCGAATCGCGGTGAGGTGCGGCCCGCCGCTGCGACCGGCGCGGGCGGCGTTCGGGGGGCGCAGGCTGCAAGCGCCAGCAGCGCTCCGGCCACCGTAAGGCGCGCGATCATCGGATCGGCTTCTGAATGCCGAAGCCGAGCGGATAGCCGGATGGAAGATCGATCGGCAGGCGTCCGGTGATCGCCGCGCCGCCCAGAGCCGCCGCCACCGCCTCTTCGGTGATGGCATTGGCGGTCCAGG
>JABFSM010000164.1 GCA_013140635.1 Gemmatimonadales bacterium | reverse complement strand
CCGCCGCTCCTCACTCTGTAGCTCTGCGGCTGCACCCGGTCCGTCCGTGCTCGGGCGGGTCGAGTCCATCGGTAACATCTACGAGGTGAGGTGTCATGAAACGATTTCCGATCGTACTCGCGATCGTTGCCCTCCTTGGCGCGAGGACGGCGTTCGCCCAAGCCTGGACCGCGAGCGCCGATTCGCTGCCGGCCCGATTCGAGGCATTCACCAAACGGTTCAACCGGCTCGATGGGGGCGGGGTTCGCCGCGCCGCCGCCAGGCCGTTGTTCTCACCACAGGCACCCCAGGTCCGGACCGCCGGGGCCTACATGAACATTGGTTTCGATGGATTAGCCGACTTCGGCTGGTCCTCCAACAAGGATGTCGGTGCCCTTCAGGGCGGCGATCATGATCCAGCGGTGCGCGGCTTCACGATCCCTAACGTCGAACTCACCCTCGATGGTGCGGTGGATCCCTACTTCAAGGGCTTCGCCAACATCGTCTACAAGCTCGATGCCGCCGGTGAAACCGGGGTCGAATTGGAGGAGGTCTACGTTCTGACCACCTCCCTGCCGCACAATCTGCAGATCAAGGGTGGGCAGTTCTTCACCGAGTTTGGCCGGCAGAATTCGCAGCACCCCCACTCCTGGTCCTTCGTGGACCAGCCGGTGGTCCTCAACCGCATGTTCGGTCCCGATGGGCTCCGCAGCCAGGGTCTCCGAGTCTCCTGGCTGGCACCGACTCCGTGGTATACCGAGGCGATGGTGGGCCTGATGAACAGCGCCGGGGAGACGGCTTTCAGCTTCCGCTCCGAGGAATCCTCGGAAATCCACGGCGGCGCGCCGGCCGATCGTCAGGTGCTCCGATTCGGAGACATGCTCCTCGTTCCCCGCCTCGCCACGTCATTCGAGCTCACCTCGACCCAAACCCTCGTGGTGGGGGCCTCGGCGGCCTTCGGGCCTAACAACTCTGGACCGAGCGCGAAGACTCGGATCTACGGCGCCGACCTGTATTGGAAATGGAAATCCGCCACCGCGCACCAGGGCTTTCCCTTCGTGTCGCTGCAAGCCGAGGTCCTCTCCCGCCGCTACGACGCCGCGTCGCGCGCCTCGGCCGACGACCCCGGTGTCACGCTGCCGGCCGAAATGCTGCGCGATCGGGGCGGCTATGCCCAGATGTTGTGGGGGGTCAAGCCGCGCTGGGTGCTGGGCCTGCGCGCTGAATTGGCGAATGGTGACCCGGCCGCGGTCACCTCCGCCTTGCGGGCCGAGCGGCGGCGAGTCTCGCCCAATGTGACCTGGTACCCGAGCGAGTTTTCGAAGTTGCGGCTGCAATACAACTACGACCATCGAGAGGGGTTAGGCAACGACCATTCCCTCTGGATGCAATTCGAGTTCATCCTGGGAGCGCACGCCTCCCACAAATTCTAAAGAGGCGCCCGTCGCATATGAAAACGATCGCGCTGTGGTACGCCATCTCGGGGACGCTGGCGGCCTTACCGGGTCCGGGTCCCGCCTTCGCAGGTCCGCTCAAAGTCGTAGCGACCACGCCGGATCTCGCGGCGATTTCCCGGGCTATCGGCGGCACCGCCGTCGACGTGACCGCGCTCGCCAAACCGACCGAGGACCCGCATTTCGTCGATGCCAAGCCGAGCCACATCGTCACGCTGAACCGGGCCGATGTGCTGGTCCAGGGGGGCGCGGAGCTCGAACTCGGCTGGCTGCCCCCCCTTCTGGAGAGCGCTCGCAATCCAAGAATTGCGCCTGGGGCGCCTGGGCACATCGTGGCGTCCGAAGGCATCACCATGCTCGAGATCCCCGCCACCTTCGATCGGTCCAAGGGTGATGTACATTCGCTCGGCAATCCGCACTTCCTGCTCGACCCGCTGGCGGTGAAGATCGTGGCGGCCCAGATCGCCCATCACCTTGCCCAGGTGGCCCCCGGATCGGCGAGTCTCTTCCAGGCCAACCTCAAGCAATTCGACGCCACGCTCGACCTGCGCCTTGCCGAATGGCGCAAACAGCTCGCTCCATATGCCGGCGCCCGGATCGTGACCTATCACAAGGACTTTGTCTATCTGGCCGCACGATTCAACCTCAACGTGGTCGAGACCCTCGAACCCAAGCCCGGCATCGCACCCTCACCGGCCCACTTGGCCAAAGTGATCAGCACCATGAAAGCGGAAAGGGCTCGAGTGATTCTGCTGCAGCCCTACCAGAACCGGAGAACCGCCGAGACGGTCGCGCGCCAGACCGACGCCCTAGTGCTGGATGCGCCCCAGCAACCCGGAGTGGTGAAGAATACGGCGACTTATTTCGACTTGATGGACTACCTGGTGCGTAGCTTGGCCACTGCGCTGGAGGAAAAGAAGTAATGCCGGCCGATTTCTCCGTCGTCTGGGCGGTCATGAAGTGGCCGCTGGCGGCCTGCCTGATTCTCCCGCCGCTCTTGGTCTATCTCGGGCTGCATGTGGTGCAGCGCGAAGTGATCTTCGTGGATCTGGCCCTGGCACAGGTGGCAACGCTCGGCTCCTGCATCGGGCTGATCATGGGATACAGTATCAACGATCGAAGCACCTTCTTCATATCGCTGGGCGTCACCTTTCTTGGCGCGGCGCTGTTCAGTTGGTCGCGCGGCCATAAGAAAGGCCCGGTCCCTCAGGAAGCGATTATCGGCATCACCTTCGTGGTCGCGGCCGCCGGCGTGATACTCCTGCTGAGCCGGGTCGCCGGAGGGAAGGAGGAGCTGGAGCACTTGTTGACCGGGGATATCCTCAACGTCACCGCGGCCGACGTCGGTCAACGGGCGGCACTGTTCGCGGTGCTGGCGGGAGTGTACGCACGCTTCCATCCCCGCTTCGCGCTGATCTCCTCCGACCCGGAGTCCGCCTTTGCTCAGGGCATGAAGGTGCGGCTCTGGGACTTCCTCTTCTATGCGGCGTTCGCGCTGGTGGTGGTGAGCTTCGTACGGGTGGCCGGCGTGTTGTTGACCTTTGCCTACCTCATTGTGCCCGCCGTCTGCGGAACGATGTTGGCGGAAAGCTGGACCCGGCGTTTGGTGATCGGGTGGGCAACGGCCGCCATGGCCAGTTTGATCGGATTGTCGATGTCCTACTGGCTGGACCTGCCCACGGGAGCGGCAATCGTCTGCGCGTCCGGCTTGCTCCTGATCGCGGGAGGCGCAATGGCCGCCCGGAGGCCGGCCGCCACCACCTAACCCGGCTGCCGGATCGGCCCTTCGATGGGGAGGATGAACCAGAAGGTACTGCCGCCTCCGAAGATCGATTCGGCGCCGATCGTTCCCCCGTGCATTTCCACGAACTGCTTGCAGAGGGCCAAGCCCAAACCGGTGCCTTGCTGCTGCCGGCTGGCGGAGCTATCGACCTGGCTGAAGACCTGAAAGAGCTTGCCCATGTCTTCCGGCCGAATCCCGATTCCGCTGTCGCGAATGGAAACCCAGACCGCATCGCGGGAGACGAGCCGCGACTTCTCCCCGGCGCGCTCCGCCGGAACCGGCAGCGGTACGGGGGTCCGGATGGCCGAAAGGCTCACCGTCCCATCCTCCGGGGTGAATTTCGAGGCGTTGGACAGGAGGTTGAAGAGAATCTGCCGAACCCGGATGTGGTCCGCCACGATAATGAGTAGATCTTCGCCCACTTCGATCGAGACGCTTTGCCGCTTGGCCGACCGGAGACTCGTGGTATCGGTGACCGCGCCCTGAATGGCATCCCGCAGGTCGAGCCTGGTCAGGTGTACCGTCA
Organism: Gemmatimonadales bacterium; assembly: GCA_013140635.1. Classification (GTDB taxonomy): domain Bacteria; phylum Gemmatimonadota; class Gemmatimonadetes; order Gemmatimonadales; family GWC2-71-9; genus JABFSM01. Next base: position 1,974 of record JABFSM010000164.1, on the reverse strand, counting down.
TCCGGCCCGCCTCGATCTTGGAGAGATCGAGAACGTTATTGATCAGGCCGAGCAGGTGGCGCCCGTTGCGGGCGATCGATTCGAGGAAGTCGCGCTGCTGCTCGTCGAGAACTCCCGACTCCGGCATCAACAGGAGGTCGGAGAAGCCGATGATCGCGTTGAGCGGCGTGCGGAGCTCGTGGGACATGTTTGCCAGGAACTCGTCCTTGAGCTTCGTGACCCGCACCAGCTCCCGGTTCTTCTCGGCGAGTTCCCGCTCGTTGCGGCGGGTGTCCTCCAGCATCGTGGCGCGGTCGAGGCCTACCGCCACCTGCTCGCTGAGGGCGCCGAGGAGGGCAACGTCGTGCTCGTCGAAGGGGCGGCCGTCGATACGGTTGTAGGCGCAGGCGGCACCGATCACGACCCCCGACGAACGGAGCGGCACGCACATCCCCCGCTCCAGATTCGACGGCAACATCTCGACCGGAAAATTGCGGGGGTCCTTGCCCATGTCGTCGCTGATGAGCGACTGGTCGTTCTGGACCGTCCAGCCCGCCAGCGACCGGTCGACCGGCAGCAGGCTGTCGGTGGCGGCCCGAAGGAGCCCGCTTCCCGCCACCAGTTTCAGGAAGCGCCCCTCTTCGACCACCAGCAGAATCGCGCTTCCCTGCGTCTGTAGCAGGTTTCCGGCGAGCTGCACGACCTCATCGAGGAGTTCCTTGCTACTCCGCACGGACAGGAGAATCGAGCCGAGTCGGCGGAGGAGATCGAGTTCGCGGTTGCGGGCCGCGGCCGCGGCGATGGCCGCGGCCATCTTGGTGCGCCGCAGCTGGCCGAGCGCCCGGCCGCGTTTGATCGCGACGTAGGCGCCGAGCGTGGTGGCAAGGGCAAGCGCCACACCGGTCCAACTGTCACGATAGGAGAAGTAGATTGCGAACCAGCCGACCAGGAGCGCCAGGCCGGTGATCGGTCCGGGCCGATAGAGCCAGGCGAGGACGCCGCGCGGGCTCACGCCGGCCTCCTCCTCGCCGGGCCGTCGGGGCAACGGCGCCAAGAGACCCGGGCTCACTCGGAGTCCGAAGGGAGCAGGCGGTCGAAGACGGTCGTCCCTTTCGCGAGCATAGCACGAAGATAGGGACGACAGAGCCCACATTGCTCTCCGCAGCCGGTCGCCTGCCCGAGAGAGCCGAGATCCCACCCGGCTTCCCGGGCCAGCGGAAGCAGGTCCGCAAACCGTCGATTGCGGCAGATACAGCGGTCGATGTGAACGCGTGGCGCCGTCACGGTCATGGATTCGCGGGGCGGATATCGAGCTCGCTGATCATCGCGCGCGGCGGGAGCGCGAGCGCACCCAGAATCGCCTGGGCCACATCGTCGGGCTGGAGGATCTTCTCACGGTTGCGCCTGTCGAACCCCGACTTGTGAATGAGCTCGGTGTCGACGGAGCCGGGACAAATCGCCAGTACCCTGACCCCGTCGCCCCGAACCTCGAGCATGAGACTCTTGGTGAAACCGAGCACGGCATGCTTCGAGGCGGTATACGCGGTTCCCCCCAGGAGACCATTCTTCCCGGCCAGGCTCGCGACATTCACGATCCAACCCGATTTCATGGCCCGCATCGAGGGAAGCACCTCGCGAGTCACGAGATAGAGGCCGCGGACATTCGTGGCCATGGTCGCGTCCCACTCTTCGAGGGTGAGCTCGGCGAAGGGGCGGATCACGGCGATCCCGGCATTGTTGATCAGAGTGTGGATTGGGCCGAGGGCCGCGCTGACATTCTCGACCAGGGCCTGAACGTCCTGGGGATCACTCACGTCCGCGGGCCTGCCGGTGGCTTCGATGCCGGCGGCCCGGAGTTCCGCCACCAGAGCTTCGACTCGGTCCGCCTGCCGGGCACAGACCCCAACCCGATACCCCGCCCGGCCGAGCGCAAATGCCGTCGCTCGGCCAATCCCCAAAGTTGCGCCGGTTACCAGGGCGGTTGGAGACGCCATG
>JABFSM010000213.1 GCA_013140635.1 Gemmatimonadales bacterium | reverse complement strand
CAGACCACCGTGTCCGGCTTGCCGGGGCGCGAAAGCCAGAGAACGGATCCCGTGGAATCGTTGACTGCCCTCAGGGCCGGCCGCGGCCCCGACGGTGGGACCGCTCTCGCGGCGTCGGGAGGGGGCGCGGGAGTCCCCGTACGCGAGTCCACGTGATGGACCTCGCCGCCCCAATTCACCGGGTCGTACGCCCCCTCCCCCTCCGCCTCGGGCCCGAAGAACGACGCCACCGGCGCCGCGAGAATGCCGGGATTCTCCCGCCGATAGGTCAAGGTCTTCCCGTCGGCGGAGAGCATCGGACGATGCAACGCGCCCTGGGCGAGCGTAGTGACGGCGCGAGTGCGCAGATCCACCGACACGATGCGCGCCGCCGCCGCTGCGGTGTCGGGGCTCCGCGAATCGATGACCGCGACCGCGGCGCGCCTCCCCTCCCTCGCGACCCGCCACTCGTCCGCTCCGCGTCGAGCCCGGAGGATCCTGGTGTAGAGAGGGCCGTCGTCGGGGCGGGATGGCTCCTTGACCATAAAGATGGCGTGGTGGGGATCGCTCCACATAACGATCGGCGGATCGGCTGAGGCATCGCGGAGCTGTAATCCGCCAAGGAGCACAGGCCCCGATGCCCCGGCGCTCCAGAGCCAGGGCCGGACCACCGCGTTGGTATCGACGGAGAGGAAGAGGAGCCGGCCCCCTGTGGGCGACCAGCGGGCGCCAAAGAAACCGACGTATGCCGGAGTGGACGGCGAGATGACCCGGAGCGCCCCCGATGCGACATCGACGATCGCGAGCTTGGCGGTGGGAATCCCCGACCCGAGCCACCGCCCCGGCCGGTGAATCTCGACCGCAATTCGGCTCCCGTCGGGCGATATCGATGTGGCACCGATCCGTTCGATCCGGAAGAGGTCCTCCGGCTGCATCGCGCGGCGTTGCGCGCCGGCACTCTCGGCGAGCAACAGGATGAGAACGAGTCCATGATGCCAATCGCGCATGCTTTTGTCCACGTTCTTGGGTAGGTTGCTCCAGTCGCCCGCACAAAATATCCCGTCCAGGAGATTCCATGCAATTCCGCCGCGCCGCTGCTTCGATTCTGCTTTTCGGCACGATGACCGGAACGATCGCGGCCGCACAAGCCAGCGTGACCCTCGGCCTTACCGCGGGGGTGGCCTTCTCAAAATTCGGTGGACAGGATGCGGCGGAAGCCGATTTCGACAAGACGCGAACCGGTTTTGCATTCGGCGGGATTGCTTCGCTCGACATCACACGGCACGTGGCCCTGGAATCGGGGCTGCTCTATGCGCAGAAGGGAAGCAAGATCGACGACGGAGTGAATAAGGGGACATTCAAGCTGGACTACCTGCAAGTTCCCTTGCTCCTCAAGCTCCGCCTACCCGTCAAAGGTGGCGGCCTGTCGATCAGCCCCCATCTCTATGGAGGCGCCTCGCTGGGCTTCGAAGCGGGCTGCGAAATCACCGGCCTCGGCGGAGAAGCGGCGGTGGCGCGGCCCTGCGAAGAGGTGCAGGCCGCGGTCAAGAGCACCGACTTCGGGCTGGTCTTTGGAGCCGGCCTCGATATCGGACGCGCCATCATCGACGTCCGCTACGATTTCGGCCTCTCGACGGTCGACGACACCACCGATCCCGACGACACGAAGAACCGCACCCTCTACGTCCTCGTCGGCTGGGCCTTCCGCTCGCCGCGCTGAACTCCAGGGCGTCAGCCGGCGCGCCGCTTCGGCTTGGTTCGCCCCTTCGCCTTGGACGGCAAGGTGCCGACGAAGCCGAGCGTCAACTTGACCCACGACCGAAGCAGCGCGGCCGTCGCGAACCCCGGCGGGGCCACATAGACGAAGCCGCGCATCGGACGGCGGGTGAAATCCATCGGGCGGGCATGGGGCCGCGCCAGCGCCGTGTCGTGCAAGTCGGGCCCAACCCGCAGCACCAAGTCGTCTTTGAGAATTCCGCAACACATGTTGCCATTGAGGAGGAAGCTCAGCCCTCCGAACATCGGCTTTTCCGAGACGCCCTTGGTCTGCTCTCCGGCCAGGACTTTTCGAACCCGGGCCGCGGCCGCTTCATCGTAGGCCATGGTTATCTCGGTGGCCGCGGCAGACGGCCGCTCGTCCACGGCACCCCCGCCTGCTCCGCCGCCGTCTCGAGCGCCCTCAGATCGACCTCCACGAGTTGGGTGATCCGCTCCAGCACGCGCCCGAACTCGGCCCGCACGATGTCGATCTGCGCCTGTTGGGCCGCGGTGGGCGCTTCGAGGGTGCCGCTCCATCCATTGCCGATAGCCCCCTGCAACCGTTCCCGCAGGCTCGGCGGCGAGGCCTCATTCCGGCGGCCGCGGGTCGGATCGCCGTTCAGCAGCTCCTGCGCATCCCGAACTCGCTGCTCGAGGGCCCGGACTCGGCGCGAGAGAGAGGTATCGGCTCCCGGGGTTTCGTCGATCGCCCGTTTGAGGAAGCCCATCCGGGTGAGCGTCTCGCCGAGCAACGCCCCCGCGCCCAGCACCGAACGTTCGAGCTCCGCCGTCCGCATCTGTTCGGCGAGGATAGCGCCGGTTCGCCCGTTAGGACGCGATCCCGGCGGATCGGCGTCGACCACCGTCACCCGGGTCGGGCTTCCGAGCGGGGTAAAGGCTCCGTCCACCCGGGCCCAGAGGGCGACCGTGTAGGTGCCGGGCACGACGAACGGCGCCGCGGGGGGAGAGCTGAACGGGAACTCGGGGTCCAATTGATACGGCGGGCCGTTCACCGGGTCGGTCGGCTGGAGTCGAAGATCCCAGGCCACCCGATGGACCCCCGCACCGGCGGGGGCGGTGAACCGGCGCACCATGCGGCCCGCGGAATCGCCGATCGTCACGACGACGGCGGGATCCTCCTGCCGGTCCTCCACTTTGAGCGAATCCCACGCCGGCACGGGAGTGTCCTGATTCTTCTTTGCCGCGGCGGCATCGGCCTCACGGCGCTTGGCCCGTTCCGACTTGAGCCCATCCTTGAGATAGTAGGTGATCCATGCCCCGTAAGGCGGATTCTCGGCGACGTAATGCCCATGGCCCTGGAACGACGCGCCCGGCAGCCCGAGCGGGCTCGATTCGGCGTAGAGATAGGCCGGCCGCGAGGAGAAAAGCCGCGCCGGCTGGGCCGCGAATTCGGGACGCCATTCCCTGAGCGCCGAATAGTCGTCCATGATGTAGAAGCCTCGGCCGAAGGTGGCAAGGACGAGGTCGTTGGCGCGCTTCTGGATGGCGATGTCGCGCACTTGGATGGTCGGAAGCCCGGTCTTGAGGCGAACCCACCGGCTTCCCCCCTCACGCGAAACGAAGACACCGAACTCGGTTCCGACGAAGAGCAGGTTCTTATCCACGTGATCTTCGGCGATGACCCAGACCGAGCCGCGGGCCGGAAGATCGCCGGCAATGCCGGTCCAGGTGCGCCCCAGGTCGGTGCTCTTCAGGACGTACGGCTTGAAATCGCCGTGCTGGTGGTTGTTGAAGGTGGCGTAGACGGTGTTGGCATCGTGCTGCGAGGGCACCACCCGCGACACGAAGGTCGTGTCGGGAACGCCGGGAAAGCGGTCGATGGCGCGCCAGCTCTCTCCCCCATTCTCGCTGATCTGGATCCGCCCATCGTCGGTGCCCGCAAAGAGGAGCCCCTCCTTGAGCGGCGACTCGGCGAGCGCGAAGATATTTCCGTAGAGCGTGGTCGAGGCGTTCTTGGCGACGGCATCGACCCCCCAGATCCGGTCCATCACCTTGATCGCGTTCCGGTCGAGCTGACGGGTGAGGTCGGGGCTGACCGGACGCCAACTGTCGCCCCGGTCGTCGCTTCGGAAGACGCGGTTGGCGGCAAAGTAGAGCCTGGTATGCGAATGGGGGCTGATGAAGAGGGGGGAGTCCCAGTTCCAACGGAATCCGGGCCCACCCGCCGCGTCCTCGGGCTGAATGCCCATGACGTCGCCGGTGCGGAGGTTGAATCGGCTCAGCACCCCGAATTGCGACTGGGCGTAGACGATGTTCGGGTCGGTCGGATCGACGACGCTGCCGAAGCCGTCGCCCCCGCTGGTGATGAACCAGTCGGCGTTGCGGATACCGTTATTGGTGCGGGTGCGGCTCGGGCCACCGATGGAGAAGTTGTCCTGCGCGCCGCCGAATACCCGGTAGAATGGCCGAGAGTCGTCGGTGGCCACTCGGTAATACTGCGTGATCGGCAGATTGGCCATGTAGCGCCAGGTGCGCCCGCGGTCGACGCTCTCGTATACGCCGCCGTCGGATCCGACGATCAGGCGGTCGGTGTCGTCGGGGTCGATCCAGACCGAGTGGTTGTCGACATGCTTTAGGAGCTCCCCCACCCGCCGGAAGGTCCGCCCCCCGTCTTCGCTCACCTGGAGGAGCACATCCGCGGCATAGACTCGGTCGACATTGTTGGGGTCGGCGAAGACTTCGTTGTAGTAGTTGCTTCCGGACTGGTAGCCACTCATCCGCTCCCAACTGGCCCCACCATCGCGCGACCGGAAGAGCCCTCCCCTTCCCTGCGCTGCATCGGCAATGGCATAGACGACGCTCGGGTTGGCGGGCGAGATCGATAGGCCGATACGGCCCAGATCTTCGCTCGGGAATCCCGACTGCGACTTGTTCCAGCTCTTGCCGCCGTCGATCGAGCGATGCACCCCGGAGCCCGGTCCGCCGGCCACGAAGCAGCAGGTGCGCCGATGGCGCTGCCAGAGTGTCGCGATCAGGACGTCGGGGTTTCGGGGGTCGAGCTGGATGTCGTTGGCGCCGGTCCAGTCGTCGCCGCTCAGGATGCGCGCCCAGGTCTTGCCGCCGTCGGTGGTCTTGTAGACACCCCGCTCGCCCCCCTTGCTCCAGAGCGGCCCCTGGGCCGCCACGTAGACCACGTCGGAGTTGCGCGGATCGATGAGGATACGGCCGATGTGCTCCGAGCTCTTCAGGCCGACGTTGCTCCAGCTCTTTCCACCGTCGATCGACTTGTAGACCCCATCTCCATACGCGACGACCCGCTGAGCGTTGTTCTCTCCGGTGCCGACCCAGACCACGTTGGGGTTCCGCTCGTCGATGGTGACGACGCCGATGGAGAACGACCCTTCCCCGTCGAAAACGGGGGTGAAGCTAATCCCGGCGTTGACCGTCTTCCAGACTCCCCCCGCCGCGCTGGCAACGTACCAGATCCGCTTGTCGGTGGGGTGGACGGCAATATCGGCCACCCGGCCGGAGGTGAGGGCGGGGCCGATCGAGCGGAACCGGAGCCCGGAGGCGATAGTGGCGAACTTGGTCGAGTCGGCCGCGGGAGGGGTCTGGGCGGCGAGGGGTACCGAAGCGGCGAGGCCAAGGGCAAGGGCGAGTGTGCGCATGGGGGGAAATCTACTTCACTGCGCGTTCAACGCTGCCGGCCCCGCAAGGCCCTGGCATCCCCCACATCGAAGCGACCGTTTCGGTTCCCCATCAGGTCGAGAAACTCCGCCTCCGCGGGAGAGAGATCGGTTGAGCCGGTTCCCCTGAGCAACTTCAATACTGCGGCCGACGCCGCGATAGCCGGCGCACCGACCTGCCACGATGTCGCCGCATCCACTTGACCGCCGAGAGCATCCTGCACCCTGAGCGCCACGGGAAAGGCCCCCGACTCTTTGGCGGAACCGACCAGTGCCGCCGAGTCGGTTCCAGGAAACACCGAGAGCTGCACCCCGGGCGGCAGGCCGGTGGCGGTCCAAGCGTACGGAAGGGCGCCGCCGGCCGCTCGCGCCACGAAGTTGATCACAGCAAGAGCGGTGACCGATGCGTTGGCGCCGTCGTTTCGAACGAACGCGGGTGTGCGGGCCGTAGAAAGCCGGATCGTTGCGGTGCGCGCCCCCTCGTCGACCTTGATGTTGTGGATCGTGAGCGTAGTGAGCGAACCGTCGCGAGCGCGGGCCGCCGGGGTGGTGTTCGCGGCGAATCGCGTTGGGGCGGTCCCGCCAGAGGCGAAGGCATCGCTCGCCTCGCCGCGATTGCCTCCCTCCAATCCGGTCCGAAGCAGATCGCCCCGCGCGTCGGCTTCGACGATTTGCTCGCGATATGAGCGGCAGGTGCCGGAACATCCACCCCCTATCGCCCGCGTGGTGTCGACGGAGTAGATGAGCACGCCGGAGCCTGGAGTTCGGTCGTCGAAGCCGATCCGCTGCCGGTACTCGATTTGGAAGTATTCACGAAGGTCTCCCGGCCGAACTGGAATACGCAGCACGCCGCCGTCTTGCGCCGTAGGCCGGAGGATGAATTCCTGATCCCGGACCTCCGGCACCAGAGTAGGGACAAGCCATCCGATGGCCTCCCGCGAACCAGGCCCAAAGAGGCTTGGGCGCGTCTGATGCAACTCGGCGCCACTTCCGCAACCCCATCCGCTCCCCGCTGCCATGATCTCCCAGCAGCCGAGGATCCAGCGGCGATTGTTGATTCGATCGGGCTGGCCATTGGGCAAGGGAGGGGCGAACTGCGGAGAATAGACGTCGGGTAGGTTGAAGAGTTGATGGCCGAGCTCGTGTGCCAAGACCGCGATACCGGCGACTTGCAGGCCACTACAGTCCACCGCGCTCGAGAAACTCGCACGGCGCACCACGATCGGCTGACCCGACGGAGTACGCTCCGCGGTCGCCAGGGGCGTTTCCTCGCGGGCCGCATTGGCGAATCGAATCGCCTCGGGATGGAGCGGGGTTCCGTTGCAGGTCGACTGCGGCTCCGCCCAGAGGAGGGCAACCCCGGCGTCCACGGTGCCGTCGTCGTCCCCGCTGTTCGGAAGGCCGTCGGGCCCGTCGTTGTCGTAGAGCCCGAAATCCACCTCCGGGTCGGCTGCGCGAATAGCCGCCGCCGCCTGCTCCATCCGCATGTTGAGAAACTCATTCACGAGGGCCAGGTTCTCCCAGTCGGTGCTCCGGATGGCGGTTTGCACCCAGTTGCCCACCTCGCCACTCAGGGCAAGCCGCCCTCCCGACGCCTCAGCGAAGAAGTCCGGCAACGTGCCCGCGGCGCTCGGGCCGTCGAAGAACTCGCGCTGGAGTTGTTCTCGCGAAACCGGGGGTAGCGGCGAGTCGGCAAAGCGCGCCGGCAGAACGAGAAGCCGAAGGGTCGAGCTCGGCGCAACGGCCGGCGGAAGGGCCACTCCGCCCATGGCGGCGGCGAGGAGCGCGGCGGCCCTCATTGCACCGCCTCGACGCGGTAGCCTGGAATGCTTGCGCGAATGGCGTTGTCGGGCCCGGCAACGTCGATAACGGTGGCGGCTCCGCGCCTCTCCCCTTCGGCCGGCGTGAAGCGGAACCGGAGTTCGCCAGGGTTCTCTCGAATCAGAACGACGCGGGTGCGGCCGCCGATCACCTCGCTCACGACTTCGGTGGCGTCGATAGCGACGGCGGTTCCCGCCCCTTCGATTTCCACCAGGGCGGCGCCCTCCGCGCCGGCCGGCGAAACCAGACGCAACTCAACCGGTGCCGAGAGATCGGGCCCAACCGGCCGGTCTCCGCAGGCGGCGACCACCAACAGTGCCAATAGGGCCGGGAGGCCGCGCGTTACGATCCCCACTCGTCACCTCCTGGCGCTGGGTTGGCCATAGTCCTCGCCGCCGAACTCTCGTGATGGTACCACCGCACGCCGCAATGGGGAATACCAGCGCCAAGGGATACCGGGCAAGAGCGTGGCGAAAGCTGGACCTTCCGGTCGACATCCGCCCAAGAGGTCCATTGCGTGCTTGTGGGCGGGCCATTGAGGAGGTGCAGAACGGTCGCGATTCCGGCGGTGAAGCGTTTCCCACCCGGCTTGACGGATGCCCGGTTGTGCCCTAGTGTACTAGTTGGCTATTACACTGGAGCAGAGACCGACCGATGCTCATCACCGTCGATCATTCCGATCCGCGGCCGATCTACGTCCAGATCATCGACGAGATCCGCCGCGCCCTCGTTGTCGGCACCCTCATCCCCAACGAACCGCTCCCCTCCGTCCGGCAGCTCGCCGTCGACCTTCGGGTCAACCCCAATACGGTCAGCCAGGCGTACCGCGAGTTGGAGCGGCAGGGGTTGGTGCACGTTCGGCGAGGCCAAGGCACCTTTGCCAGCCCGCCAAGCGGGCTCGCGGCCCAGCGCCGGAGTCTCGCGCGGGACGTGGCGCTCCGGGCTCTTCACGACGCCCGCCGAAATGGCCTCGACGCCGAAGAGCTGATCCATGCCATCCGCGGCGCCGCCGGCCGGCAACGGAAGGCCTCCTGATGACCGGGCCCCTGCTCCTTGCCGAGCGCCTGGGCGAGTGCGCTGCCGCCACGCGGGAGCTCAACAAGTCGTATGGCAAGCACCCGGCCTTGCGCGGATTGAACCTGCAGGTCCCCCTCGGCGCCTTTTACCTGCTGGTCGGGCCGAACGGTGCCGGCAAGAGCACCGTGCTCAAGCTCCTGCTCGACTTGGCGTGCCCCACCGACGGCGCCATCGAAGTCTTCGGACTCGATCCGGCGCATCATGGGGCGGTGATACGGGCAAACATCGGCTATGTCCCCGAGCACCTGGCCTGGGGGTATGGATGGATGACCGTCGGCCGGGTCCTGGAGCACCACGCTCGATACTTCGATCGCTGGGATACCCCGTACGCGGCGCGGCTCGCGAAGACATTCGACATCCGTCTCGAGCGGCGTCTGGGCACCCTCTCCAAGGGCCAGACGCGCAGGGTCTTCCTCCTGATGGCCCTCGCCCACCGGCCTCCCCTCCTGCTGCTCGACGAACCGACCGATGGCTTCGATCCGGTGATGCGCGACGAAACGCTCGGCGCGCTGGCCGAGCATCTCGCCGAGACCGAAACGACCGTCCTCGTCTCCACTCATCACGTTACCGATATGGAGCCTCTCGCCGATCATGTCGGCGTCCTCAGGGACGGAACGCTGCGCGCGCAGACGGCGCTCTCCGAGCTGCGCCGCGGTCTGCGCCGCTACCGCATGCGCGTCATCGGCCCCCAGCGCGAAACGCCGGCGCTCAACGGCGCCGTCCTCCGGCGTTCGGCGCCGGGGCGCGAAGTGGATTGGACCATCTGGGGCGACGAAAGGACGGTGATCGCCGCTTTGGAGCGGGCGGGTTCCACCATCTCGGAGGTCTTTCCCCTCTCCCTCAACGAGGCGACCCTCACGCTGCTCTCCGCCAAGGAGTCTGCCGAATGACCTCCATATCCTTGCACCGGCCGCCGGCATGGGGCGTCGTCGCCGTCGAACAACTCCGGGCTGTAGCGACCGCGCTCCGGAAAGAGGCGATCGGCTTCGTCATCGTGTCGGTACTGTTCTTCGCACTCGGAATTCGGGCCGCGTTCGCGGACGTCGGCAGCGCGGTGCCCGCCTTCCGTATCGCCTTCGGCTCTTCGACCGGGCTTCCGGTCGTCGTCTTGGCACTCCTCATCCCGCTCGGCGTCTGGCGAGGGGAGGACCCGGCGCGCCGCGCCTATCACTGGGCCATGCCGGTGCCTCGAATGCGACATACGCTGACCAAGGTGGCAGCGGGCCTTGTGTGGGCGATGGTGGCGGTCGCCGCATACTTGCTTCTGATCCTGGCTCTCTCGTTGAGCGTAGGCGCGATTACCGGACGACCGATACCGACCACCGCCAATCTCTGGGAGTGGGCGGTGCCCTTCACCGCGAGCGGCATCTCATACCTCTTCGCATCGGCGATCATCGTGGGTCTTAGGCACCCTTGGCGGTGGATCCTCGGTTGCGTGCCCACGATTTTCGTCCTGCTCGTCTTTGCGAGGCCGTTGGGCCTCGGATGGCTGGCGGATGGCGCGAGGGCGTTGGCAAATGGCTACTACGGCATGGGCGCCGCCACCGGGGCGAACCTTCTGGGCGCCGACGGCAGAGCCAGCGTCGAGCGATGGATCGTCGCCACGCTGCTCTGGGGAAGTGTCGTCTCCATCGCTATGCTCGTTGCCGCCCATCGCCATATCGAGGAAGCCTGATGCGAAGACCGAGCACGATCGCCGCGCGCGCCGCCCTCCTCTTCCTGATCGCCCCGGGCGCGGCGGCCGCTCAGACCTCGGCACCGCCCCCTCTCGACCGGAGCGCGGCGGTTCGCTGGCTCCAGGACAACTCCATTCCGCTCCGCTCCTTTGCCCCCGCCGATACCGATTACACCGATCTTGCCCCGCTAGGCGCGGCGATCGGAGGCGCACGAGTCGTCATGCTGGGCGAGCAATCGCATGGCGACGGGACCGTCTTTCTCACCAAGACGCGGATCATCAAGTACCTGCATGAGAAGCTGGGCTTCGAGGTGCTTGCCTTCGAAAGCGGGCTGTACGATGTGAAGAAAGCATGGGAGTTCTTACGGGAAGGCGAAGCTCCCTTCACCGCGGTGCGCCGCGGCGTCTTCGGCATCTGGGCCGGAAGCCAACAGGTCCAGCCGCTCATCGACTATCTCGGTATTCGAGCAAAATCGGATCGCCCGCTCGAGCTGGCGGGGTTCGACAGCCAGATCACCGGGCGAGTCGCGACCGAATTCTGGGTGCGGGACTTGGTGTCCTTTCTCGGCGCCCACGGAATCGATACCGCCCAAGTTCCGGGGTGGACCGATGGGCGCGCGCTGCTCGACTCGCTGGTGACTCCGGCGGGCTTCTCACAGGGGCCTCCGGCCGAGGCGCGGCAACGCCTCCTCTTGACGGTCCTCGATACTGTGGGTGCCCGTGTGGCCGCACTGCCACCCGCCGATCGGGAGACAGCCTTTTGGAAGCAGAATCTTCGAAGCATTCGTGCCCAAGCCGCCTTCGCCTTCAACCTCGATCTCAAGAGGTTCAGGCCGTCCGCCGGCAACCCGCGTGACGCGCAAATGGCGGAGAACCTTCTTTGGCTGGCTAGAGAGCGGTACCCGGACAAGAAGATCATCGTCTGGGCCGCGACCTTTCACATCATGCGAAGCACCGAGACGATCGGGATTCCGGTCTATCAAGGGCTGCGCACGATGGGAGACATCCTGGGCCCGGTGCTCGGCAAGGAGATGTACGCTATCGGGTTTGTGGCATCGCAAGGGGCCGTCGGATCATGGATGGGGCCGCCGAGAACACTTCCCGCTCCCCCGCCGGAGAGCCTGGAGGGAATGTGGGCGTCGACCACGCATGCATTGGCGATGATTGATTTTCGAGGGCAGCTGTCGGACGCCGGATGGCTTCGCCAACCGATTCTGGCGGGTCCACTCGGCTACAGCATCCTTCCAGCAGCCTGGCCCACCGTTCTGGACGCGATGATCTACACCAGGGTGATGGAGCCGAGCACCAAAGCCACGCGGTGAGATGTGGCGATGGCCGGACCCTCAAGGGCTCCGGCCATCGTGGTCTGTCTAGAGCGGGCGACCGGACTCGAACCGGCGACGTCCAGCTTGGGAAGCTGGCATTCTACCAACTGAATTACGCCCGCAATGTGGCGGGAAAATGGCGACTCCCGCCTGGTGCGTCAATCAGCCAGCTTTGATTCGATACCGCCACGCAGTGATGTGCTGTCCCGTCGCGTCCAGTACGATCGCATGTTTCGCCCCGTTTGCGAGCACCGGAACGGTGACTTCCTTCGTGTCGACGACGGTCCCGGACTGGCTCAGGAAATCGACCACGAGGGTAATCGGCGCGGTCTTGAGGGCCTTTCCCTGCGGATCCTGCGGGGTCCGCCCCACCGCCTCGGCCTGCAGCTTGGCCCCATTGGAGCCGAGCTGCAATCCAGTCAGGTCGACGGTGAACGGCAGCGCCACCAGCCGCTCTGCCGTCTTGATGACGTCTTCTTCCCGTTTGAGACCACGCTGGCCTTGGGCGAGGAGCCGGAGAAGATCCTCGTTCATCGGCTCGAGGTCGAGCATCTTGATCGATTCCTCGACCAGCTTCTCATTGTTCTTGAGCGCGAAATAAGTGTTGGCCAGGTTGTAACGCGCCTCCCGGCTGTACGGATTCCGCTTGACCGCTTTGTCGAAGGCGTTGAGGGCCTGGTCGTAGCGGGACGCATTGAAGGCCGCGACACCGACCGCCATGAGATCTTGGGTGTCGAGCGAGTCGAGATTGGCCTTGGAGAAGGCGGCGATCATTGCGTTATCGATCGCGGCGGCGCTGTCCGCCATGCCCGCCGCGCGGAACGAGGCGGAAAGGGCCTTCTGGGCTTCGGTGTCATCGGCCTTCCAGCCGAGATACTTCCGGAAGGTGGCGATCGCATCGGCGTGGCGGTTGAGTCGCTGAAACATCAAGCCGAGGTTCATGGCCGCGCCGTTCCGGTCTTCGACCAGCGACGTATCCTGCTCTGAAATATCGAGGGACTTCTTGAAATACATTGCCGCGCTGTCGTCTTTGCCGATATTGGCGAAGACCACGCCCATGTTGGAATAGACATGGGGCAGCCCACGGAATAGGGTGCTCGCGTCGCGAAAGATGGCCAGCGCGGAGTCGGACTCGCCCTTGCGCTGAAACTCGATCGCTGCGTTGGCAAGGAGCGCCCAATTGTTCTGCCGGTGCTGGGTAATGTCGATTTCGCAGGCGGGAATCAGTTCCTGCGCCTTGGTGAACGCCGAGTCGGCGCCCACCGGATCGCCCTGAAGGAGCGCGATGCGGCCGAGATAGTACCAGGCGGCCCCGGTGGTGGCCTGGGCCTCCTGCGTGATCGCCGCGAGGAGCCCCACCTTGGCCTGGGCCAGACCGGCCGCCCGCTCCGCGGGGGTCTTGGCGTCGTAGGACTTCTTGATCTGGTCGATCGCCTTGTCGACCTTGGAATTGATCGCCTTCATCGGGCAGAGCGGCGGCATGTACTTGCCCTGCTGTGCCGCCTCGGCGAGCCGGCGATTGCCGCCCTGCTGCGCCAGAACCGGCGCCGCCGCGAGCGCCATCGAGAGGACGACATACTTGGTGCGCGTGGTCATTCCGACTCCTTTGGAACCGTGGTTCGGACGGAAGGCTCGCCTGCGGAAGCGCGGGTGAGCCGCCCGGCCTGCTCGTGAAACTCTCTTGCCAAATCGTGCGCGGGGCGCCCGGTGCGACGCGCCTCCGACAGAACGTCGTCATACTCGGGCTTGGTCCGCGGCCCCCCCGGCCCGTCGAGGGTCTTGACCCGCACCGCACCGCCGGCCCCGGTCGGCACCGACCACTCGCGCCGCGGGAGCGTCAGGCGGTCGACCAGCGCGCGGCGAAGGCCGGCGGTGGTGCTATGACGAAAGATCGCATCGGCCACCGCGTCGGCCTGTTCCGGCGCGACGATCGCCTCGATCCGGAACCCGATCCGCCCCTTCTTCATGTGCGTCGGCCAGACCTGGACATCGAGTGCGCCGGCCTCCGCCATCGCTTCCCGGAGCGGCTCGAGGTATTCCGGGCTCAGGTCGTCGAGATCGGTGGACAGTACCACGACCCGCGCCGCCTCGGCCGCCCGTTCCGCCACGATCAACCGGAGGGCGTTAGGCCACTCCTCCGGGTTTCGGTCGCCGGCGCCCCATCCCGACCGCACCGCCCGCCAGGCGGTGGGCGGCGTCCCGCGCGACAGCACCCGAAGGAGCGCCGCCCCGGTGGGAGTCGTCGCCTCTCCGGTAACCGGGCCGCCGGTGCTCACCTCCAGCCCTTCGAGGAGGATCGCGGTAGCCGGCGCCGGAACCGGGAGCGTCCCATGTGCCGCGCGAACCCACCCCGACCCGACCGCCACCGGCCGGCTGTAGACCTCTTCGAGGCCGAGGAGCTCAAGTCCTTCGATCGCTCCGACGATATCGACGAGGGCATCGTATGCCCCGACTTCGTGCAGCGCCACTTTCTCGGGGGCCAAGCCATGCACCCGCCCTTCCGCTTCGGCAAGAAGCCGGAATGCCTGGCTGGCGAGTTCCTTGGTGCGCTTCGAGAGCTGCGCCGCCTCGATCAGCTTGATCAATGCCTTGACGTGCCGGTGCGGGGCCTGGTGATGCCCCTGCCCGTGGTGCAGGTGCCCGTGCGGTTCGCCGGGAGCTTCTCCGAGCCCTCCCGGCGCGACGACATACACCTTGGCCGCCTGCACGCTACAGCGCGACACCGATTCGACGGTGACCGTCACCTCTGGAACGCCCAACCGGCCCGGCAATCCAGAGAGCCAGGCCGGGTCCGCGCCGACATCGATCAGCGCGCCGAGAAGCATGTCGCCACTGATCCCAGCCGCCGGATCGAGAATGGCGAACCTAAGGCCTGACATAGACTTGAAATATCACTCCTCAAGTGCCCGGGGGCAATTCCGCCGGATTCCGATAGAGCCAGCCCGCTCCGGTATTGAAAAGGACGACACGTTCCTTCGCGGTGAGCACACCCTGCTGTTGGAGGGTTTTCGCCGCGGCGACGGCAGCCCCCCCCTCCGGAGAGAAATCGATCCCCTCGAGGCGGCTTGCTTCGCGGGCCTCGAGCGCCAGCGCCGCGTCGGTTACCGCCACCGCGCCGCCACCGCTCTCCCGGAGCGCGCGCAGCATCAGGCGGTCGCCGAGGGGCCCCGGCACCCGGAGGCCACTGGCAATGGTCCATGGTTCCGCCCACGCTTCACACCGGTCGGCTCCACTCTCGAAGCTCTTGACCACCGGAGCGCACCCAGCGGCTTGCACCGTATACATCCTGGGGAGATTCCCCGACACCCATCCAGCGTCGCGCAGTTCGTGAAAGGCCTTCCACATCCCGATAAGGCCAGTGCCGCCACCGGTCGGGTAGATGATCGCATCGGGCAGGCTCCAGCCAAGCTGCTCGGCTATCTCCAGCCCCAAGGTCTTCTTCCCTTCGATGCGGTACGGTTCCCGGAGGGTAGAGAGATCGAAGGCGCCGCTCTCCGCCGCGTAGGCCCGGCTGGCCTTCCCGCAATCGCCGATGTGCCCGTCCAGAAGCACGAGGTCTCCGCCGTACGCAACGATCTGGGCGAGGATCGGCGCCGGGGTCGTCTTTGGCGCATAGACCCGAACCGGCACTCCCGCCCGAGCCCCGTACGCAGAGGCCGCCACGCCGGCGTTTCCTGCCGTGGGGAGAGTGAACGCCTTGGCGCCGCCGAAGACGGCGCGGGTGACGGCAGCCGACAGGCCGCGGGCCTTGAAGCTCCCGGTCGGATTCACGCCTTCATCTTTGACGAGCGCCCTCGGCAATCCGATTCGGGCGGCAAGGCGGGGGACTTCGAGAAGGGGGGTGTCACCTTCACCTAACGCTATTGGCTGCTCGCTGTTCGCTATTGGCAGAAAGGGCCGCCATCTCCACATCCCGCGAATAGCGAATAGCGAGGAGCGAGGAGCCAATAGCGAGGAGCGAATCGCGAGCGATGGTCTCTCCCGCTCATATCGCACCAGCAATGGCTGTCCGCACTCGCACACCGTCGGCAACCCCGCCGGGTCAACCCTTCGCCCGTCCAGCGAACATTCCAGATACCAGTCCATTCGTCAGCCCTTTGCGGTGAGATGCTCCAGTACGCGAGCGGCGAGCTTATCGGAGAACCCCTCGACCGAGGCGATCTCCGCCGGGGAGGCGCTTTTCACTCCGGCCAAGCTTCCGAACTTCTCCAACAACCGCCGGCGCCGCTCCGGACCGACGCCGGGAATGTCGAGCAGCGCGGAGGTAATGGTGCGCACGGTCCGCCGCTGGCGGCTGTACGTGACGCCAAACCGGTGCGCTTCGTCGCGCGCCCGCTGAAGGAGGCGAAGGGAGGAGCTCCGCCGCGAGAGGCGGAGCGGTTCCGCGCGCTCGGGGAAGAAGATCTCCTCTTCCCGCTTGGCTAGGCCGATCATCGGAATCTCCGAGAGCCCCAGCCCCCGCGCGGCATCGAGCGCGGAAGAGAGCTGCCCCTTGCCGCCGTCGATGACCATCAGATCGGGAAGCGGCTTCCCTTCGTCGCGCCGGCGCGTGAGGTAGCGAGTGACCACTTCATGAATGGCGGCGTAGTCGTCCTGCTGCCCTTCCCCCTTGATCTTGAACTTACGGTACTCGCTCTTCCGGGGGCGCCCTCCTTCGAAGCAGATCAGCGAGCCGACGGTGTCACGGCCCTGATTGGTGGAAATATCGACGCAGACCAGGAGGCGCGGCACCACCGAGAGTCCGAGGTCGCGCCCGAGCGCATAGACCGGATCCTCCGCCCTTTCGTCCGACTCGAACGATTCGAGCCGGAGGCTCTCGAGCAAATGGCGCGCATTTCGTTCGGCCAGTTCGAGCCAACGCCGCGCCGTCCCCCGCTGCGGCACGAGCCAGAGCGTATCGGGAAGCAGCGCCTCGACTTGGGCGTATTCCGCCGGCGCGAACGGCAGGACGACCCGATCGGCCCTCCCTTCGGCCGGCACGTAGTAGCGGACCAGGAAGGCCTCGAGAATCGCCTCGTCCCCTTCCCCTTCGACGTTCTCGAGGAAGCGGTGCTCGCGATGCACCACCCGTCCGTCCCGCACCCGGAAGAGCACTCCGACCGCGTCGTCACCGTCGCGCGCAAAGCCGATGACATCCGCGTCGCCGGTGCCGACCACTTCCACGGTGGTGGGCACCTCGGCCTGATCGAGCCACTTGAGCGTGTCCCGGAGATCCTTGGCCCGCTCGAAATCCTCCCGTTCGCTTGCCTCGCGCATCATCGTCCGAAGCCGCATGCGGACGTCGACGGTCCTTCCTTCGAGAAAGTCGATCACCTCGCCGATCATCGCGCGGTAGGAGGCTTCGTCTTGCCAGCCGACGCAGGGCGCGCGGCAGCGGCCGATGTGATAGTCGAGACAGGGTCTTTCGGGACGATCGCCGGGAAGGTTCCAGGAACAGCTTCGCACCGTGAAGATCCGGCGCACCAACGTCAGGGAGCGGCGCATCTCTCCGACGTCGGTGTAGGGCCCGAAATAGCGGGCGCCCGGCAGGTCGCGCCGCCGCGTCACCAGCAGGCGCGGGAACGGTTCCTTGAGGGTCACGGCAATGGACGGGTAGCTCTTGTCGTCCTTGAGGCGGACGTTGAACCGGGGCTGGTACTCCTTGATGAGGTTGTTCTCGAGGAGGAGCGACTCGGTATCGCTCTCGACCACGATCGTCTCCACATCGGCGATCAGCCGGACCAGAAGCTGATTCTTGGGACTCTCCGCATGATCGCTCGCAAAGTAGCTCCGAACTCGGCTTCGCAGATTTCGCGCCTTGCCGACATAGAGCGCCTCCCCCGCCCCATCCTTCCAGAGGTAAACGCCGGGTCCGTCGGGGAGTGAATCGAGTTTCCGCTGGAGCGGTTCAGCAGGGCCGCCGCCGCTCATTTCGGAGCCAGAAAGCGGCGGGTAACCTCCCTGGCGAGCGGCACGTTCAACAGCACCGTTCCGCCGAGATAGACGAGCCCGAAAGGCAGGAGAACCATGGCGGCGGTCAGGACCGGACCCACCTTGTCTCCGACGATCAGGAGCACCCCCCACGACGCCGCGCACCCCGCCAGCGCGGCGCCCCAGAGCCGGGGCAGCAGCCCCGGAGGAAGCCGGGTGACTCCGATGCGGCCGTCGAGGCCCCGGCGAAGGAGGAAGAACTCGACCCACCCCGCCACGCCGGCGGAGGCGGTGAGTCCGGCCGTTCCCCATTTCTCGTCGAGGCCGAGCAGGCCGGGCAGCACCAGCGCGGCCAAGAGACCCAGGACCGTCGTTATGCCCACCCGGACGATCGCGTACTTGAGCGGGGTCCGGGTGTCGTGGAGCGCGTACCAGGCGGAGGAGTAGAGCCGGCCGAGGGTGCCGGCCAGCAGGCCGGTGGCCGATCCGGCGAGGATCCCCCAGACGTAGCGCGCATCGGACGCGGTGAAGGCGCCGGTCTGGAAGACGGCGCCGGCCAGGACGTGTCCGAGCCCCGCCAGCGCCACCGCCGACGGCACGATGAAGTAGGCGACCCTCGGCATAGCGCGTTCGAGCCGCTCCCGCATCGCCCGGTGGGCATCGGTGCCGGCGCCCGCATCGGCCGAGAGCGCCGGGAGTTCCGCCGCCGCCACCGACATGCCGAAGAGGCTGATCGGCAGCGTATAGAGCATTTGCGCGTTCCCGAGCGCGGCGACGGCGCCGCGGCCGAGAAAGCTCGCCAGGATGGCGTCGATAAAGGCGCTGATCTGCACGACGCCGCGCCCGAAGAGGGCGGAAAAGAAGTTCCCCCGCACCACGCGGACGTTAGGGTCTCCTCGGCCCAGCCCGAGCGGAACCCCGCCGGTGAGCCGGAGGATGGTCGGCACCTGGATCAGGAACTGGAGCAGCCCTCCGGCCACCGCGCCCCACGCCGCCCAACGGACCAGCGTGTCCTGGTCGACGCCGGCGGGGGGCAGGAGCACCGCGGCGAGGATGGCCGCGTTCCAGACCACCGGTGCGGCGTATGACAGAAAGAACCGCCGGTGGCTGTTGAGGATCCCGAGGCACCAGGCGGAGAGTACGAGAAAGCCGGCGCCCGGGAAGAGGATGCGAACGAGCCGTTCGGCGAGTTCCTGTTTCGGACCTTCGAAACCCGGCACCAAGACATGCACGAGCCACGGGGAGGCGGTGACGCCAACGGCGACCACGACGGCCACCAGGCAGCCGAGAAGCCCCGCCACCGCCCCAGCGACTCGCCGGGCCTCCTCGTGGCGCCCCTCCGCTTCAAGCCGGGCATAGACGGGAATGAACGACGCGGAGAGGACACCTTCCCCGAAGAGATTCTGCAGCAGATTCGGGATTCGGAAGGCGCCCGAAAAGGCGTCGGCGGCGTCGGACAGGCCAAGGAAGTGTGCCAGCACCCGCTGGCGAACGAGTCCGGCAAGCCGGCTCGCGAGGATTCCCACGGCGACGAGGGTCGCGGCGCCGCGCCGGGGAGGTTCGGGTGAGGTCAGGGGGACGAGCGCGGCGGCAGCGGGGGGCGGCCGCCGCCGTCCTCGATCAGCCGCTGGAGAAACTGGTTCTCTTCCCGAAGGGTGTCGACGGCCCGCGACAGGTCGTCCACCTCGGACGAGAGGGCCTCGACCCGCTGGGCCAGGTTGTCGAGTTCGGGAGGAGGCTCATTCCGCCCGGCCACTCGGCGCGCCAAGGCCCGTCCGAGCGGCGAATCGGTGAAGATCGCGAAGATCGGGATAATGAGAACGACGAGCAGAATGACCCGCAGGAATCCCATGAACCGAGTCTAGGGGGTCGCCGAACCGGCTTCAAGAGCATGCCCAAACCAGACCTCGATATGGCCGGCTACCGCCGGGAGGAGGTCCGGACCGTAGCGGCCAAGGAAGCCAAGCATCGAGAGCACCCGTTCCTGCGGTTTGCCGGCGGGCCGGACCGAGGTCCGCGCGCGGGCCACCTGGGCCAGCTCGGTTGCCTCACGCTTTCGGGCGTGTTGCAAGAGCTTCTTCTCGAGGCGCTCCACCGCAAAGAGCGCGCGGGCGCGGGCAGTGTCCACCGATTGCGCCGGTTCCACGGCATTCACCAGCGGGGCGAAGCCGCGGTCGATCGCTTCGCGAAGCGCGGTGAGACGCTCCATGACTCCGGGGGGAAGGGCGCGCCGGGCAATGGCCGTTTCGAGCGCGTTTCCTTCGGCCAAAAAGTCGCCAACGGACACGCCGAACTTGGCAAAGAGCCGCGTAACCCGCGGCTCCACGAGGAGTCCCGACCACCGCGGCACCGGCTGTTGCCGACTGACGCCGAGCTTCTCGTAGACTACCCCCGCGAGCGCCAGGTACTTGAGCTCCGCCGGGCCCGCTACGTATGCCACCGTCGGCAAGAGGGCGCTCTCCACCACGGGGCGAAGGAGGACGTTCGCCGACAGCCGGGTCGGTTCCGCCGCCGCTATCCGCTCCAGCTCCGCGAGTGTGAGCGGGCTCCTGCCCCGCCGCGTCACGAACCCTTGCTCCGCCGACATCAGGCGGTCGCGCCCAAGAGGACCGTCGAGGAAGACGAGCGTCGCGCCATCTCCAACGGGGACCCTTGGGTCCTTTCCCTCGGCGACGAGCACCGCCGACCTGGCCGCAAGAAGCTGGTCGAGCGCCGGCGCTTCGGCGAGCGCCCGGACGAAGAGCGGGGCCGCCGCCGCCTTGACCGCCTGATGCGTCGAATCGAGGCAG
This sequence comes from Gemmatimonadales bacterium, assembly GCA_013140635.1. Lineage (GTDB taxonomy): Bacteria > Gemmatimonadota > Gemmatimonadetes > Gemmatimonadales > GWC2-71-9 > JABFSM01. The sequence goes on along the minus strand of JABFSM010000213.1, from coordinate 4,831 downwards.
AGCACACCGAAGGGGGCCAGCAGCTCCGCGAGGGTGTTCGCGTAGGAGGCGGCGATGGTGGCCCCCGGCGTGTAGTGCCGCCGCAGGAGCGCCACGACTTCGTCGCGGCCGTACGAGGCGGGGAGCGAACGTTCGAAGGCGTCGAGGGCCGCGGCCACGCTTCCGCCAAGCGGAAGCCGAGACATCGGGGTGAGCGGCGCATCGCTCGGATGCGGAGCGAGCGACGCCGTTAGGAGCGAGCCCTCGCCGTCGAGCCAGGAGACGCTCGCCACTTCCTCGAAATCGTGGTCATCGCCGGGTACCCAGAAGATCGGCACGACGGGACGGCCCCAGCGACGCTCCAGGGCGCAGGCCAGCCCGCGCGCCGAGAGCGCCTTGGTGACGGAATACGACGGGCCGGTAAAGAGGCCCGGCTGCTGCCCCGTCGTCACCACCAGGGCACCCGGCCGGCGCAGTCTGGATAGAAGGGGGTCGGTGCCTGGCGCCCGAACGATGGCCGGTTCGAGATCGGGGTTCCAACTCGCGGCGCGCGGCGCCGGAAGGCTCGGCGGTTCCGCAAGCGGCGTGTCGAAAATGGGGAGGCTCATGCCACCTGCCCGGCGAGGACGACCCGGGGGGAATCGGCGGCGAGCGGCGCGCCGTCGTAGTCGCCGAAGCGGTGGCTGACCGCGCATCCGGCGGCGGACAGGAGCAAGGCGAGTTCCTCGGAAGTAAAGAGGCGCACCCGTTCCACGAAGCGGCGGCCGTCGGAGGTGGTGATGCTCTTGAAGACATGCTCCCCGCCCTCATCGAGCCAGCGGTCGATCCGAACCGGGCTCCCGGCGAGCACCCCCTCTTCATGGGGCACCAACTCCTTGGGGAGCTGAACCGCGTTCAGGAAATCGAGCGCGAACCAACCGCCGTGCCGAACGGTGGCCACCATTTCGGCCACGGCCTGGGCGTGGGCGGCGTCGGAATCGAAATACCCGAAACTCGTGAAGAGATTCACCGTGAGGTCCATGGTACGGGGACGAACCGGAATGCACCGCACGTCCGATCGGATCACCGGAAACTCGAGGGATTCGTGCGCCCGCTGCAGCAGATGCTTCGACAGATCGAGGCCGGTCACCGCGCCGCCGCGCGCTTTGAAGGCCGCGGCATGGCGGCCGGAACCGCAGGCGACATCGAGCACTCGCCACCCGGGGGCGAGCCCAACCGTATCGCCGAGCAGCTGCACCAGCCGCTCCGCGTCCTCGAGATCCCGGTGAGGATAGAGGAGGAGGTATTCCTCGCCGAAGTACTCCTCGAACCAATCAGCCACCGCGCCCCTTGTGGTACGGCTCGCCGCGGAGGATGGTCCACGCCCGGTACCATTGCTCCAGCACGACCACCCGCGCCAGCTCGTGCGGGAGGGTCATCGGTCCGAGGCTCCACCGGATCGCGGCGGCGGCAAGGAAGTCGTCGGAGAGGCCGCCGGCGCCGCCGATGACGACCGCCACCGGCCGCCCTCCTTCGCGCCACCGGTCGAGCCGCCTCGCCAGCTCTTCGCTGGTCCAGGCCTGGCCTCCGCGGTGGAGCGCCACGACCACCGCCCGATCCGGAAGGGCGTCGCGGAGCCGCTCCGCCTCCTCCCGGCGGCCCACCGCGGGGGTCGCCGCCCGGCCCGATTCCCGGACCTCATGCTCCCGCACCGTGGCATAACGGGTGAGGCGTTTGAGGTAGTCGTCGCAGGCCGCGCGGTAGTAGGGGCGGAGGCGGCCGACGGCGAGGAGAAGAAGCTCCACGGGTGGCGGCGGTCCGGTTTCCGCTATTCGCTACCCGCTATTCGCCTACGGCACTTGGCGAATAGCGCATAGCGCATAGCGAACAATCTCCTACGCATACATCCCTCTCAACCGATGCACCGTGGCCACCCGGTCGATCGACACCATGTATGCCGCGATCCGCATGCTGACATTGTTCCGCTGGGCCATGCTCGCGACCTCCTGGAACGAGCTCACCATGATCTTCTCGAGCCGCGTGTTGACCGTCTCTTCGTCCCAGAAGTAGCCGCCCCGGTCCTGGACCCACTCGAAGTAGCTCACGGTGACGCCGCCGGCGTTGGCGAGAATGTCCGGAATGACCAGGATCCCGGCGTCGTTGAGGATCGAATCGGCGTCGGCGCTGGTTGGGCCATTGGCGCCTTCACAGATGATCTTGGCCCTGATCCGGCCAGCATTCTCCTCGGTGATGACGTTCTCGAGGGCCGCCGGCACCAGCACGTCGCACTCGAGCTCCAGCAGCTCGGCGTTGGTGACCCGGTCGGCCTTGGTGTACGACTTGAGGTACTTGTGTTCCTTCACATGGGCCAGGACTCCCTTGATGTCGAGCCCTTTCGGGTCGTAGATCCCGCCGTCCTTGTCGCTCACGGCGAGGATCTTCATCCCCTGCTCCGCCATCAGTTCGGCGCTGATCGAGCCGACGTTGCCGAAACCTTGCACCACGACACGGGTGCCCTCGATCGGCATCCCCTTGAGCTTGAGCGCCTCCCGGGTGGCGATCATGCAGCCTCGCCCCGTCGCCTCACGGCGGCCGAGCGAACCGCCCATGGCCACCGGCTTGCCGGTGACGACCGCGGTGACGGTGTGGCGCTTGTGCATGGAGTAGGTATCCATGATCCACGCCATCATCCGCTCGTTGGTGTTGACGTCGGGCGCCGGGACGTCGGAGTCGGGGCCCAGGGTGTCGATGATGCCCGAGGTGTACCGTCGGGTCAGCCGCTCGAGCTCGGCCATCGACATCTTGGACGGGTCACAAACGACCCCGCCCTTGGCGCCGCCGAAGGGAAGATTCACGACCGCGCACTTCCAGGTCATCCACGCGGCCAGCGCCTTCACTTCGTCCTGGGTCACCTGCATGTCGAAGCGAATCCCCCCCTTGCCGGGGCCGCGCGCGGTGTTGTAAAGAACGCGGTAGCCGGTGAAGACCTCGACCTCCCCGTTATCCATGAGGACGGGGATCGATACGATGATCTGCTTCTCGGGGTTACGGAGCACCTTGCGCAGCCCCACCTCGAGATTGAGGTGGTGGGCCGCCTCGTCGAAGCGCGCCATCATCGACTCGAACGGATTCTCGCCGACCAGAAAGGTGTGCTTGTCGGGCCGGATACCTGCCTTCGCCACGGGGTGCGTCTGGGTGTGCATTGCTATCTCGGGTGAAAGTTTAGAGTCGATCGATCGGAGTGACCACGGCGTCGAGCCCGGCCGTGATCGCCGCTTCCCCTTCTTCCCAGGTCAGGTCCAGAATAGCCACCAGGGGCTCGGGTACGCTGGCGGGCCATCGGTCTCTGAGCTTGACCGCGTCCTTCTCCGTCATCACCACAAAATCGGCCTTGCGGGCCGCTTTAGCGAGCCAGGCGACGTCCTCGTCCCGAAAATCGTGGTGGTCCCGCCAGCTCGCCACCTGCACCTGCGCCCCGGTCTGCTTGGTCTGCGCGACAAAGGCGTCTGGATCGGCGATCGCCGACGCCGCCACGACGCGCTTGCCCTGGAGCCCACCGGCCTGGAATGGCCGTCCCGAGACGAGCCCCTCATACCGGTTGACCCCGAGGTGCACCACCCCCACCGGCCCGTGCACCCGGGGGCTGAGCGCATGCGCCAACGCGAGGGCGGAGGCGGCGTCGGCGCGCTTCCGGGTGATCAGGAGCGCGTTGGCCCGCCTCAGCGCGTCGAGCCCTTCACGCCAGGGCCCCGCCGGAAGAGACCAGGACACCGCCCGGCTGGTCTCCGCGCTCACCACCGCGACATTGTAGTCGCGCCAGACGTCGCGCCGCTGGAAGGCGTCGTCGAGGACCAGAACCTCGGCGCCTTGGGCGAGGGCCCGTTCCGCCCCGGCCACCCGGTCGGGATCGGCCACCACCCGGGCGGAGGGAACCTGCCGCTGATGCACCAGCACCTCATCCCGCCCGTACCCGCGGAGGAGGATGCCGGGCACCAGCCCGCGGGCGGCATAATGCGCTGCGATCCAGCTCGCCACCGGGGTCTTGCCCGACCCGCCGACAGTTAGGTTGCCCACCGCCACCGCCGGCAACGGCAATTCCCGCACCGACATCCAGCCCCGGTCGAAGGCCAGATTCCGTGCCGCCACCGTGGCGCGCCAGAGGCCGGAAAACGGCAGCAGGCCCAGGCGGGCAAGGCGCGCGTCGGGGCGGCGGCTCGTCCAGAGCCAGCGGATCAGCCGGTGGCCGTCGCCCCGTCGTCCCATCGCACCTCGCTGACCACGTACTCGAGCTCGGCCACCGCGCGCCGCTGGGCGGCGTCGAGGCCCGCCTCTCCCGGCCCGACCAGAAACGGCTCGCCATAGGCGATCCGCACCCGGGCAAAGGGCTTCGGCACCAGGAAACGATCCCACGAATTAAGCCGCCAGGCGCGGTCGGCTCCGGCATGGAGCGGCAGCACCATCGCCCCGCCCTTCTGGGCGGCGTGGAGCACCCCGCCCTTGAACTCGCGCCGCGGGCCTCTGGGCCCGTCGGGGGTGAAAGCGACCGCCCCCCCATCGCGCAGCGCCTTCACCGCCCTAACCAACGCACGCACGCCACCCCGGGTGCTCGACCCCTTGGCTTCCGCATACCCGATCTTCCGGGCATACGCCGCAAGGTAACGGCCGTCCTGCGCCTCGCTCACCACGATGGTGATACCGTGGCCGCGGTGCCGCCAGAGGAGGGGGAGCAGTGCATCGTGCCAGAGGAGAAAGACGTGGGGCCGGCCCTCCGCCACCAACGTCCGCCACCGCTCCTCGTTGACGGCCGTCACCCGCCAGCTCCGCGCCAGGAGCGAGAGCCACGCGCCGGCGAGCCGTACCGCCGCGTCGGGGG
>JABFSM010000203.1 GCA_013140635.1 Gemmatimonadales bacterium | reverse complement strand
GTTCCAGATCCCGCACGCCGTCCGCGACGCCCTGGACGGCGTGCGGGATCTGGAACGCCTGGCGGGCCGAGCCGCCGCCGGCCGCGCCACGCCGCGCGAGCTCGGCGCTCTCCGCGATTCGTTCGAGCGGCTCCCCGCCGTACGCGACGGCCTCGTGGCCCTCACCGGCGGCGGAAAGAGCGTCGTGGCGTTGGCGGATCTGTTGGAACGGCTCGACCTCCTTCCGGAACTCAAGGCGGAGTTGGCGGCGGGCCTTGCCGACCGGCCTCCCGCCGCTCTCGCCGATGGCGGCACCATCCGAGATGGGTATGACGCGGTGCTCGACGAGAGCCGCTCCCTCCGCGACGGAGGAAAGCAGTACATCGCATCGATTCAGCAGCGGGAGCGCGACCGGACCGGCATTCCCTCGCTCAAGATCGGCTACAACAAGGTTTTCGGGTATTACATCGAGGTGACCAACGCCCACAGCGCCAAAGTGCCCGCCGACTACGAGCGCCGGCAAACGCTGGCGACGGCAGAGCGTTATGTAACGCCCGAGCTCAAGGAGTACGAATCGAAGGTGCTGGGGGCCGAGGAGCGCGTCGCCGAGCGGGAGGCGGAGCTCTTCGCGGCCCTGCGAAGCCAAGTCGGCTCGGCGATCGGTCGGATTCAGGAAACGGCCCGCGTGCTCGCCAAACTCGATGCGTGGACGGCGTTGGCGGAAGTCGCCTTGGCCAACCGCTACGTCCGGCCTCGGGTCGATCGGGAATTCGAGATCGCGCTGACCGCCTCTCGGCATCCCGTCATCGAGCGCATGATGCCGCGCGAAGCATTCATGCCGAATGACGTCACCTTCGATCGCGCGGGACGGGTGCAGCTCGTGACCGGGCCGAACATGGCCGGCAAGAGCACCATCCTCCGCCAAATCGGCCTGTGCGTCATCCTGGCGCAGATGGGGAGTTTCGTCCCTTGCGACGTTGCCCTGATCGGCGTGGTCGACCGACTTTTTACCCGGGTCGGAGCCTCCGACAATCTCGCCCGGGGCCAATCCACCTTCATGGTGGAAATGAGCGAGACGAGCGCCATTCTCCACGGCGCCACGGAAAACTCCCTGGTGCTACTCGATGAAATCGGCCGCGGAACTTCGACCTACGACGGCGTCGCCATCGCGTGGGCGGTCACCGAGTTTCTCCACGATACCGTCGGGTGCAAGACGATGTTCGCAACCCACTATCATGAGTTGATGCAACTCCCCGAGCGGCTGCAGCATGCACGAAATCTCAACGTCGCGGTTCGGGAAACCGCCGGGAAGGTCGTCTTCTTGCACCGCTTGGAGCCGGGCGGCACCGATCGGAGCTACGGAATCCACGTCGCCGAGCTGGCGGGGCTGCCAAGAGAGGTGGTCGCGCGCGCGACCGTGGTGCTCAAGACGCTGGAGCGGGAGCATCGTGTCGTGGCCGGGAGGCCGGCACCCGACCCCGACCCGGGGCAGCTCCCTCTTTTCGGCGGCCTCCCGTCCGATCCGACGATGACCGAGCTCCGAGAGCTCGATCTCAACGCGCTGACGCCGCTCGAGGCGCTCAACCGACTGGCCGCGCTGCAGCACAAGGCGCGGGGGAGTGGCGGGGAATGAGACTCGCCGCCGTCACAGGTGCGTTCTTTGCCCTGCTCTCCGTCGGAAATGCCGCCGAGGCACAGAGGGCCGTTCCGGCACCTCCCCCCATGGTGCTCGGCACTTTCGAGGACGACTACGGCGGCCAGTACGGCATAACGCCCGACGCATGGCAGCACGGGTCGAAGGCGCGCTATCGGATCGTCGCGTGGCGTCCTGAACGACAGTATCTGATCGCGCAGAACGACCCGAACAACCCCAGCGAAGCCGGGCTCTGGACGCGGATCGACTGGCTGCCGCTGACGGGAATGCCTCCGTACGAGTGGGCCTTCTGCATGAGCGCGTACAAGGCGGCGAGCGCGGCCGAGGCCGAAGCGACCAACATCGCCCGGCGGGACACACCACGAACGGGGTGCAACGGGTTCCCCTTCTCCCGCATGAAACGGGTTGATTGCCGGGCCACACTGGCGCCGCGGACGCCGGGCGGCCCCCAGATCGCGGACACCGCGTTCGCTCCCCCGATCCGTGACCCCGACTACGCGCCGGGCGCGGGACCCCGGGTGCTGCTCGACGAGGCCCACTTCAATTTCCACACGATCGCCGGGCGTTATGCTCCCTTTGCCGCACTGCTCCGCCGGAATGGGTTCGTGGTCGAGCCGCTGCGCGCGCGCATCACCGCTGAAGCGCTGGCCGGCGCCCGTGTTCTCGTCATTGCCAACGCGCTGGCGGAGCGGAACAGCGGCGGCGCCAATTGGGTGTTGCCCACTCCCTCCGCATTCAACGGCGAGGAAATCGGCGTCCTCACCGCGTGGGTGCGGGCCGGGGGGTCGCTCTTGCTGATCGCCGACCACATGCCGTTCCCAGGCGCCGCCGAGGCGCTCGCCGCGGCGTTCGGAATCCGGATGCACAACGGTTTCGCCACCGACGCGACCTGCGCCGCCGACGAGTTCGTTTTTCGGCGGTCGGATGGCTCGCTGGCCGATCATCCGATCACTCGCGGCAGGAATCGCGGCGAACGGATCGACTCGATTCGCAGCTTTACGGGTCAGGCCTTCGAGGGCAGCGATGGCTCCCGGGCGCTGCTCACGCTGGCCGCCGGCAGCGTCCTGCTCCTTCCCCATCGGGCTTGGCAGTTCGCCGACTCGACCGACCTGCGCCCCGCGGGCGGAATGTGGCAAGGCGCCGCGCTGCTTTTCGGGAAGGGTCGGGTCGCCGTCTTTGGAGAGGCGGCCATGTTTTCCGCTCAGGTCTCGGGTGCGGTCCGCCGCCCGATGGGAATGAACGCTCCCCGGGCCGGCCAGAACCCTCTGTTCCTGCTCAACACTATGCGTTGGCTCGCCGGGGTGCTTCCGGCTAAGTGACGGAAGTACCTTTCTGACATGCGCATACGGGGCCTCGTCCTGCTTCCGCTCCTCATTGGCTGCCGGCCCACGCCGGAGGGGACCGTGACCTTGCCGGCCGACCCGGCGGCAACGGTCGTGCGCCGCGACGAGCCCCCGGTGGCACTCGACGCCGAATCCCCCGTTGCCTATCCACCGGCGCTCTATCAGCAACGGGTGAGCGGGACGGTGCTTCTCAGGCTCTTCGTCGACGAGACCGGCAAGGTCGTTCCTGATTCGACGCGGGTGCAGGAATCGAGCGGCTACCCCGCGCTCGATTCCGCCGCCCAGGCCGGCGCCCCTCGGCTTCACTACGCGCCGGCGCTTCGCAATGGCGTTCCCGTCGCCACTCTCTTCACCCAACCGGTCCATTTTCGCCATCCCGACCGGGGAGGCACGACTCCATGACCCATTCGCCCCAGCATCGCGAGCCGTACGACTCCGTCCTCGATACGATCGGGTGGACGCCGCTCATTCGGCTCGCGCGCGTCGGGGTCGGGCTCAAGACCCCGGTCTACGGAAAGGCGGAATACGCCAATCCGGGGGGGTCGGTCAAGGACCGAATCGGCCTCGCGATTATCGAGGCGGCCGAGCGGGCGGGTGAGCTGAAGCCGGGCGGGACTGTCGTGGAGGGAACCAGCGGCAACACCGGTGTCGGGCTCGCGATCGCGGCCGCCCTCAAAGGATACCACTGCATCTTCACCCTACCGGACAAGATGTCGCAGGAGAAGGTGCGGCTCCTTCGCGCGTACGGGGCGGAGGTCGTCATCACCCCGACCGCGGTGCCGCCGGATCACCCCGAGAACTACGTCATGAAGGCCAAGCAGATCGTGCACGATACCCCGGGCGCGGTCCTCGCCAACCAGTTCTATAACCAGGTGAACCCGGAGTCCCACTATCAGACCACCGGGCCGGAGATCTGGGAGCAGACCAAGGGGAAAGTCACCCATTTCGTGGCCGGCGCCGGTACCGGCGGGACGGTTAGCGGCGCCGGGAAGTACCTCAAGGAACAGAACCCCGCCATCCGGGTCGTCGCGGGCGATCCCGTCGGCTCGCTCTACACCGGCTATCACAAGACCCACACCCTCGGTGAAGGGGCGCCCTACAAAGTCGAAGGGATCGGGGGAGACAAGGTGCCGAGCACCGTTTGGTGGGACCAGATCGACGAATTTCGCCAGGTGCCGGACCGAGAGGCCATGCAAATGGCCCGTCGGCTGGCGCGGGAGGAGGGAATTCTGGTCGGCGGCTCGACGGGGCTCAATCTCGTCCTCGCGCTCCAGCTCGCGCGGGAAGTCAACGATCCGAACGCCTGCGTCGTCACCATTCTCTGCGACACCGGCGAGCGATATCTCTCCAAAGTCTTCAACGACGACTGGATGCAGGAGAATCAGCTCCTCGACGCACCGAGGCTCACCGTCGAGCAACTCCTTGCCCGCCGACCGAAAGGAGCGCCGCCGGTGGTGAGTGTCGCCCCGGCGGCGCAGGTTCGGCAGGCGCTCAACCTGATGGGCACCTGGAGCGTCAGCCAGATTCCGGTGATCGAGAACGGGGAGTGCGTCGGCGGACTCACCGAAAGCGCCTTGATGACCCGGGCGCTTTCCCAGCCCACCATGCTCGACCGCCCGGTGCGGGAGGTGATGGACGACCCCTTTCCCGTGGTCGACGCCGCCTTTCCCACCGACCGTTTGGCGCCGATGCTCACGCGGGAAAATCCGGCAACGCTGGTCCGAAAGGACGGGGCCTTGATCGGCATCGTGTCGCGGTATGATCTCCTGCAGCAGTTGATTGGAACTCGATGAGGGAAGAGTGAAGGGGGAAGAGGGAGGAGGCGGTTCTCTTCCCTCTTCCCTCCTCCCTCTTCATTATCCATGCGAATAACCATACTCACCGGCGGCACCTCCTCCGAGCGCGATGTCGCCATCGCGTCCGCCGTGCAAGTCATCGCGGCGCTCCGGACTCGGGGACACACCGTCGCGGTCGTCGATACCGCGCGCGGCTACATCCCGGCCGCCGACGAGCCGAGGCTTCTCTCCAGTGTCGTCGGCCGCGAGCCGCCGACAATCGAGGAACTCGTGGCGCTGGAGCGGGGTGTTCTGCTCTCCGGCCTCTCCAGTCTCCCTGTGGTTCGCGATGCCGATGTTCTCTTTCTCGCCCTCCACGGGGGGCGGGGCGAGGATGGAACTCTGCAGGCGGTCCTCGATGTCGTGGGAGTTCCCTACACCGGCAGCGGCGCGCTGGGGAGCGGTCTGGCCATGGATAAGGATGTGGCCAAGCGCCTCTTCCGCGCCGCGGATATTCCAACCGCCGACTGGATCATGGCGCCGGCGAGCGCCGACGAGGTGGGCCGAAAGCTGGGCTGGCCCGCTGTGGTGAAGCCGTCCAAGCAGGGGTCCACGGTGGGGCTTACCGTCGTCAAGGAACCAACCCACTTCGATGAAGCGGTTCTGCTGGCCCGTCGCTACGACGACGAAGTCATGGTGGAAGCGTTCGTCCCGGGACGGGAGCTAACGGTGGGGGTCCTCGATGGCCGAGCCCTCTCGGTGGGGGAGATCATCCCCCAGCACGAGGTCTTCGACTACGAGTGTAAGTACACTCCGGGTATGTCCCAGGAGATCTTCCCCGCCTCTTTGACCGCGGCGCAAGCTCAAGAGTGTGGCCGACTTGGGCTGGTGGCGCACAATGCCCTGAAGCTGGGTGGATACTCCCGCGTGGATTTTCGCTTGACACCGGCAGGAGAAATGGTCTGTTTAGAGGTGAATACCCTCCCGGGGATGACCTCGACGAGCCTGCTGCCCCAATCTGCGGCGGCCGTCGGGATTTCCTTTCCGGAACTGTGCGAGCGGATCTGTCAGGCGAGCCGGCGGCCATGAGCGAAGAGCAGAGAGAACCGTACATCGACACCCCCGGGCTCACCCCCTGGGTTGGCAAACTGATGGTCGCCAACGCGGTCGTCTTGCTGGTGTTGCAGACCGTGCTCACCGCCCCGGTATTCGTCGACCTCCTCCGCTTCGAACCGGCCCGCGCCGCCGCCCGGCCCTGGACGATTCTCACCTACATGTTCGTCCACGGCGGGCTGCTTCACTTCGCCGCGAACATGCTCGCGCTCTTCGTCTTCGGCCCGCCGATCGAACGGCGAATGGGAAGTCGGGCGTTCATTTTTTACTACATGTACTGTGGCGTTGGTGCTGCGGCGCTCGCGCTCGGCCTCTCGTCGATGGTCGACCTGCCCCCTTTCATCGGCGCCTCGGGCGCGGTGCTCGGTGTGGCGCTCGCGTTTGCCTTTGCCTGGCCCGACGCCGAGCTCACCCTCTTCCCTTTCCCGGCTCGGATCTCGGCACGCACCCTCGTCCTGTTCTTGGGCCTGGCCGACCTGACGCTCGCGCTTTGGATCAGTGATGGGATCGCGCATGTGGCGCATCTGGGTGGCATGCTCGCCGGATATGTCTTTTTCCGGCTGCAAGGCCTTGCGGCCGCCCGCCGCGTCGACCGGACACCGAAGGCCGTCGCTCGGCGCCCAGTCATGGCGCCGATTCCGGTGCGGCAAGGCGGCGCCACCTCCGACGTACGGCCGGCAATGGCTCGGCCCGAAGCGCAGCCGGAATTCACTGCTGAAGAGGTCGACCGCGTCCTCGACAAGATCAGCGCCAGCGGACTCGACAGTCTTACCGTCGACGAACGCCGGTTTCTCGTTGAAGCCTCGAAGCGAAAGCGTCACCCATCTTGATTGTGCCGCGACACTTCTTATCTTGTCGCGTGCTCATCAATCTGCTCCCCGATTTCCTCGACATTCTCGCGCAATCCAATCCCGAAGCGGCCTACCACCGCTTCCTCGAGTCGCATCGTCCCCTTCTGGCCGCATACTGGAACAACTACGTCCTCGATCCCGACAGCCCCCACGCGGCCGAAGTCATCGCGGCGGCGCTGCGCGCCGATCGGAGCGATCTCTACGCGCTGCTCGAGCAGGTAAACGTTGCCGGGGTGGTTGAAGAGACGCTTCAGCGGGCGGAAGAGATGCTCGGCGTGGACCGGCCGACCGATTGCGTGCTGATGGTGGGCATGGGCGCGGCAAATGCCGGCGAGCTGGTCGTGGGGGGACGCGGCGTCGCGTTCATTTGTGTCGAACACTTCACCGGCCGAGTGAATCCGGAAACGTACGGGATGGGCCTTGCCCCCGAGCTCATTCCCCTCTGGGTGGCCCACGAAGTGGCGCATGCGGTGCGCTACACCGCCGCCGATAGCGCCAGTGAAATGCGGCGGCTCATTGCCGAGGCCGGCGGCTATTATGACTATTGGACTACCGGGAGCCGAGCCACCCTCAGAGAACTGCTCATTAACGAAGGGCTGGCGGTGCATGCCTCCCAGGCCGTGGTGCCGGGCCTCGATTCCGCCGATTACTTCGGCTATCCCAGGCGGCAATACCAGCGGATGCGTGAGCTCGAGGCCTTCCTTCGGCGTGCCGTCCATCACGATCTCGACCGGAGCGGGCTTGGGCTTCGCCTCAAGTATCTGTCGGGTGGAATGAGCCCATCGGCCCGCCTGAGCCTCGGCCGGGTTCTCCCGGAGCGCTCCGGGTACTACCTCGGCCACCGCATGGCCGAGCCGCTGGTCGCGGCGCGCGGCATTGCGCGAGCCCTGCGGGCGCCTGCCGCGGAATTCCAGTCTCTTGAGGACGAGCGGCTCGGCTTCCGCACCGCATAGCGACCCCTCCACATCTATATTTACGGCATGTCTGAAGATGCTCCCGCGGTTGCCGTGCCGCCCGTCACGATTACGCTCAAACCCGCCGGCCCGATCATTATCGAAGGCCCCGTGCGGATTCTCAACAATGCCGGCGACGAGGTGGAGCCCCCACCGTCGAAGATTCCCGGTCAGATCAAGTTGTGCGGCTGCGGATTTACGAAGACCCGTCCCTTTTGCGACGGGAGCCACAAGCGCTAGCGCGGGCGGGGACTACCTGGTCCAGAGCACGATCACCCCGCACTGCGAACCGAGAGACGCGTACTCTCCCGGCGTCTCTCCCGGCCCTGAATAGACCTCGACCGCCTTCAGCGACGCCACCCCAATGAAGGTGTTGAGATCCGGTGGAATCGTCGAGGGATTTCCGATACTGCGCGAGTCGAAATTTCGGCCGACCATCCCTTCGCCGGTTCCTTTGTAGATCGCCTTGCCGTCCAGCACAATGGCATAGGGACAAAAGGCAAATGGGGTCCCGATGGCCAAGGCGCCGACGATCGGTGCGTACGGCTCGAGCGTTTGCACGTTGCTCAGCCGTCGGTTGCTGACGGCGATCGTCTCACCCCCCCTGCGTTCCCTCACGATCTTGAGTCCGGGCGCCTTGCGGAGCACCGTCGCCAGCGAACGCCCCTCGGCGCGGCGCAGTTCCTGCGGACCGAAGAAGGTGCCTATCCCGCGCGCCCGGCGCTCCTCGAACCCCCGGAGCGTCGGGTCCGCTTCGGCCGGCGCATTGACCGTCACGGTCGGCAGTCGCGCGCCACTCGGCTCGATCGTGTAAGCGACGTCCACCGTTTGCCCCGCCTGGATCGTGATGTCGCGGTAGATCGGCCGGAAACCGATCCGCCGCACCATCGAGACCGCGCGTCCCGCTTCGACGCCGGTCATCGTAAAGGCCCCGTTCTGGTCGGTTGTCGCTTTCTTCCCGGACTGCAGCAAGACCACCTCCGCCCCCAGCACCGGCTCCCCGTTCCGCCCGTTGGTGACCCGCCCTCTGATGGATGTCGCTGCCGCTTCGACCACCGGGGCACCCACCACCATGTCCCACGTGGCCATCTCGCCCGGCTCCAAGACCACCTCCAGCGCTTTCGACTCCCGCCCCGCCCCGCGGGCCGCCACCAGCGCTTTGACGCCGGCCGGAATCCCACACAGCCGGTACCCGCCGAATTGGTCCGCCCGCGCCACGACCCCTCGCCGCTGGGCCTTTCCCCCTTCGGCCCACGTCACTGCCACCTCCGCCCCGGTGAGAAGCGTGTCGGTACCCCCCAGCCAGACCATCCCGAAGAAGCCCGCCGCCGGGGCACCACGCACGCTATCCGCCCCGCACATCGTGCCATGGCTTGCCCGCCCGCTCCCGATCAGCAGGTTGAACGCCGTACTGTCGCTTCGGATCTCCACCTCCCCGACCACTTCCCCGAGCAACAGGTCCAGCCGCGGATGCTCGAAGCGGACCTGGGCCGGTCCCGCGGTCAGTCCAGTTAGGCGGTACCGGCCGGCCAAATCGGTCCGCGCCGATGTGGTGCCGCCAATGAGCGACACCTTGACCCCCTCGAGCGCCCCGAAGCCGGTGCTGTCGTACACCAGACCGGTCAGGGCAGGCGGTCCTTGAGCTTGGGGGCCAAAGGTCGAAGCCGGCCCGGCGACGACAAATGCCGCGATCGCCAATCCGTGAAGTGTCCGCATGACGATTCCTTTCGACGCCGTTGCCGGAGAACCACTACTTCGATGACTTCGTCCAGAGTACGATCACCCCACAATTCGAGCCGAGCCGGGCGAATTCCTTCGGGGTCTGGGCTGGCCCGTCGTAGATTTCGATTCCCTTGAGGGACATGATGTCGACGAGGGTGCGGAGGTCGGGCGGCGGGCCTATCCCTCGCTTAGCGATTCCGTCACTCGCGAACATGACCTGCCCGTCGAGCACGATCGAATAGGGACACGGGGCGCCGGCCACCCTGCCGCCGTTCCTTCTGTTGTAGGCCGAGTATTGGCCGTACCCCGTTTGGCGGAGCGTCACGTTGTTCGCTACTCGCACCACACCGTCGAGGGTGCGCCCTTCGAACCGGCGCAGCGCCGCCTCGTCGAGGAAGGTGCCGAACCCGCGCGCCCTTCGTTCGTCGAAGTCATGTTGCCAGGTGCGCGCGGCTGGTGCGTGGACATTGATCGTGGGAAGCCGAGCCCCACTCGGCTCTAGTGCATAACTGGTCCGCGTCGTTTGGCCGACGCGCGCCACGACTTCCTGATAGAGCGGGCGAAAACCGATCCGGCGTACGACCAACACCAACTTCCCGGTTTCCGTGGTCGTCAGGGTGAACGAGCCATCCCGGCTGGTCGTGGCCTTCCGGCCGGATTGCAGCAGCACCACTTCTGCCTCTGGGACCGGCTCGTCGGTCCCTTTGACGAAGACCCGGCCACTGATCGCGATCCCGCCCGCCTCCGCCGGTGCAGTCTCCCCCACGACGAAATCCCACGTCGCCATCTCACCGGGCTCCAGCGTCAGGTGTTGCGCCGGCGATTCCCGTCCCGCCCCGCGCGCCGCCACCAACACCTTCACCCCCGCGGGAACCCCGCATAGCCGATAGACGCCCTGTGGGTCTGCGCGCCCCAGCACTGCGCGCCGTTGACCGGCTGGATCGGACCAAGAAGCCGCCACCTCCGCCCCGGTCAGGATCGTGTCGGTGCCCCCCAGCCAGACCGTGCCGAAAAACCCAGCCGCCGGCGCCCCCCGCACGCTGTCCGATCCGCACATGGTGCCGTGGCTCGCCGTCGCAGCCCCCACCAAGAGATTGAACTCCGTGCTGTCGCTCCGAAGCTCAACATCCGCCACCACGTCGCCCAGCAGCAGGCCCAGCCGGGAGTGCTCGAACCGCATCTGCACGCGCCCAATGGTTAGGCCTTCCAGGCGATAGCGGCCCGTCGAGTCGGTGAGAGTCGACGCCGTGCTCCCGGCCAGCGATACTTTCACGCCCGCGAGCGCCCCGAAGCCGGTGCTGTCGTACACAACCCCGGTGAGGAACGCCGGGCCTTGGGCCGCCAAGCGAACCGGCGGGGAGAGCGCCACGGCAGCCAGCGCCGCGATCGCCAAACCATGAAGTGCGCACACAATCACATCCTCAATGGGTCGGGCACTGCCGAGTCCAGTGGTAAATCGGTTGATAGGCTTCGGCCTACTTTGACGACTTCGTCCAGAGTACGATCACCCCGCAGTTCGAGCCGAACCGAACGAATTCTTCAGGAGTCTCGGCTGGTCCATCGTAGACTTCGATGCCCTTGAGGGAAACGATGTCGACGAGGGTGCGGAGATCGGGCGGATCATTTCCACGCTCAGCGACTCCGTCCTTGGCATATGTGACTTGCCCGTCGAGCACGACCGCATAAGGGCATTGAGAGTGGTCTCTTCGGCCGTCATTTCTCTTGTTGAACGCCGAATACTGGGCGTACCGGCCGTACCCCGTTTGAACGAGCCTCACATTGTCAATCGTCCGCATCATAGCGTCCAGGGTGCGTCCTTCGAACCTGCGCAAGGCGGTCTCGTCGAAGAAGGTGCCGAATCCACGTACCCTCCGTTCGTCGAAATCCTGTTTCCAGCTGGAGACGGTCGGCGCGTTGACCGCGACCGTCGGGAGCCGGACCCCGCTCGGCTCCAGCGCGTAATTGGTCAGCACGCTTTGGCCCGCCCGCACGGTGATTTCGCGATAGAGCGTCCGAAAGCCGATCCGGCGAACCATCAGCGTCTGTTTCCCAGTTGCCATCTTTGTCAACGTGAACGAGCCATCTGGGCTGGTCACGGTCTTCCAGCCCGACTGCAACAACAGCACCTCGGTGTTTGGGATCGGCTCGCCGGTCCCATGGACTAGCACTCGGCCGCCGATCGACGTGCTGCCGGTTTCCATCGCGATTGGGCCGCCGACGATGAAATTCCTGGTCATCATCTCGTCTGGCTCCAGGACCAGTTCCTGCGTCGGCGATTCCCGACCTCCGCCCCGTGCCGCCACCACTGCCGTCACCCCGGCGGGAACGCCACATAGCCGATAAACGCCCAGTTGGTCCGCGCGCACCAACACTGCGCGCCGTTGTCCGCTTGAATCGGGCCAAGAAGCCGCGACCTCCGCACCGGTTAGGGCCGTGTCGGTGCCGCCCAGCCAGACCGTGCCGAAGAACCCTGCCGCCGGCGCCCCCCGCACGCTGCCCGACCCGCACATAGTGCCGTGGCTCGCCGTCGCAGCCCCCACCAAGAGATTGAACTCCGTGCTGTCGCTCCGAAGCTCAACATCCGCCACCACGTCGCCCAGCAGCAGGCCCAGCCGGGGGTGCTCGAACCGCACCTGCACGCGCCCGAGGGAGAGCCCGGTTAGGCGATACCGGCCCACCGAGTCAGTGAGGGCCGCGTTCCCGCCCAGCGACACCGTCACCCCCCCGAGCGCCCCGAAGCCGGTGCTGTCGTACACCAGACCGGTCAAGACGGCCTGGCCCTGGGGGCCGCCGGTGGCGGGAGAGACCGGCCATGCGGCTATCAGCGCCGCGACCGCAAATCCATGACGTGCCTGCAAAGGGGTCCTCCTTGACATCGCGCGCGCATGAGGGCTCTGGGTCTTGGATGGGATCGCAAAAGGAGACGACACCTCTTCGAATCCCCGCACTCCAGGTGGCGGTGCTGTCTGGCGGGACGCGACTTGGCGAGACCATGGGCATCACCCTCAATGCCCCGGCGGCTCACAATCTTACGGAGGGGTTGTCGTTGTCTGTTTTCCGATCACTTTCCGACGCAGAAGCTCGAAAAGACCTTGCCAAGCACTTCGTCGGGGTGCACGAGGCCGATCAATTCGTCGAGGGCAGACACAGCGTGGCCGAGGTGATGCGCCGCGAGCACCGGATCCCCGCCATCTCCTAGGTGGGGTCTCGCCTCGGCCAGCGAATCGCCGGCGCGGCCGAGCGCAACTCGGTGCCGCTCGTGGGTCAGCATCGGCTCGAGGTCGTCCTGCGCCGATCCGCTTGCGAACAGGCGCTCGGCCATAGCCCGCCGCAGCCGGTCGAGCCCAACGCCGGTCACCGCGGACACCCGAACGCCTTTGTCGTCCCCGTCCGCATCGGCCAGGTCGCCCTTGGTGCGCACCACCAGCGTCGGGGACTCCCGGGCCAGTGCCTCTTCGTCGGCGAGGAGCTCGCGTCCCGCCTCGGCGCACAGCAGCACCAAGTCGGCCGCGCCCACATAACGCCGGCTCATGTCGATGCCCATCCGCTCGATCCGCTCGTCCGACTCGCGCAGGCCGGCGGTGTCGATCAGGCGCACCGGCCAGCCGTCGATGTCGGCGGAGGCTTCGATCGCGTCTCGCGTCGTGCCGGGAATCTCCGTGACCAGCGCGCGATCGGCGCCGAGCAGCGCGTTGAACAAAGACGACTTGCCGGCGTTAGGGCGGCCCGCCAACACCACGAGCGCGCCGGCGCGGGGCCGCTCACCAGTGGGCGCCGTGGCGAGCAGCCGGGCCACCGTGTCGGCGCCGCGGTCGAGCAAGCCGACGATCCGCTCCACCGGCACCGGACCGTCGTCTTCCTCGGGAAAATCGATGGCGTAGGCCAACACGGCGAGCAGCTCCACCAGTTCCTCGCGCAGCGTGAGGAGCCGCCGGGAGAGCGCGCCGTCGAGCTGCCGCAGCGCGGCGCGGCCCTGGGCCGGCGCGGTGGCGTCGATCAGGTCCCCAACCGCTTCCGCCTGCAGGAGATCCAGCTTGCCGTTGAGAACCGCGCGCCGGGTGAATTCGCCCGGCGCGGCGGGACGCGCGCCGGCGGCGTGTAGTGCGGCCAGCAGGCGTCCCGGCACTAGGAGGCCGCCATGGCAGGAGAACTCGACGAGATCGTCGCCGGTATAACTGTGGGGGGCGCGGAACAGGGTGACGAGGCCTTGGTCGATTGGCGTCCCGTCCGGCGCGACGAACGTCATGAGGCTCGCGACACGATCGGCTACGTCCGCGAGCCCCCTCTTCCCTCCTCCCTCTTCCCTCCTCCCTACATCGAGAATCCGTTCGGCGATCTCGATCGCCCCGGCGCCGGAAAGCCGCACCACCGCGAGGGCCGACCGGCCCGGCGGCGTGGCGAGTGCGGCGACGACATCGGTAAGCACCCGGCGCTCATTTCTTGGACTTGGGCGCCGGGGTAGGGGCGGGCGTCGGCGGCATTCTCCGCATCCGCTCCTTGGAGAGCATCCATTGTTGCGGCAGGCTCGCCAGGTTCATGACCGTGTAGTACAGGTTGAGGCCGGAAGCGAAGTTCGCGAAGAGAATCAGCATCATGACCGGCATCATGTACAGCATCATCTTCATTTGCGGATTCGGCGCCATCCCAAGCTGGCCGAGTTTGCTCAGGACGTACATCGAAGCCGCCATGAGGACCGGAATGATGTACAGCGGATCGGGCCGCGACAGATCGGGGAGCCAGAGGAATGAGGCGCCGCGAAGCTCGATCGTGTTCTGGAACACGAAGAAGAACGCCAGCAGAATCGGCCAGGGAAGGAGCATCGGCCAGCAGCCGCCAAAGGGATTGACGTTGTGCTCCTTGTATAGCTTGAACATTTCCTGTTGCTGCTTCTGCGGATCGCTCTTGTATCGTTCCTGGATCTCCTTCATGAGCGGCTGGATGGCCTGCATCGCCATCGTGGAGCGCATCGCCTTCTGGTTGAGCGGCCAGAGCAGGATGCGGATCAGGATCCCGAACATGACCAGACCCATGCCGTACGCGAGTCCCAGCGAATCGTGCATCCAGACGAGCATCGATCGTGCGCCGAGCGCCACCGGCCGGATGATCGTGCGGAAGCCGGGCCATCCATACGGATTGACGTCGTCGAAGTCGTGGCCGATGGCGCGAAGGCGGGGATATTCGAGCGGGCCCGCGTAGAGCTGGTAGCCGATCTGCCCGGTGGCCGGCACCGGAAGCCCGGCGCTGATCGCGGCGCCGCTCGTGGTCTTCTGGGCGGTGTCGGTCGCGATGGCGTGGACTCCGCTGATCCGGCCGTTCAGCCCGCTCCCCGTCGTGTCCAGGGCGAGGAGAGCCGTCACGAAGTATTTCGACTTGACCGCCACCCACTCGAACGGCCCGTCGAAGGCGCGGGACTCGTGCAAGTCGAGGCTGGAGTACCGGGTGAGGGTCGCCTTATCCGACTTCACCACCACACCGAGCTCGCGAAGGTGTTCGACGCTATCCGATTCGGTGTTGCGGAGCCCCGGACCCATCCTGACAAGCAGCGTCGCCCCCTCGGGGCCGAGACCGCGAACCGAGCCGGTCACGTCGATGAGGTAGCTGTCCGGCCGAAAGGTGTAGGTGAGCGCGACGCTGACGCCGCCCCGTTCGGCGGTGAATCCAAGCGCCGCGGGCGCTCCTGCCACATCGAGGGTCGAAGCCGTCGGAGTGAAGACCCAATCGCGCAGCGAAATGGTGTCGCGGCCCACCAGAAGCGCAAGCCCGAGCAGTTCGCTCTCCGGCGAGAGCAATTGGGCGGCCCCTCCCTGATCCTCTCGGCGCATCGAACGGTAGGTTTGCATAGTCGCCTCGACCATCCGGCCGCCTCGCGTGGAAAAGGCGTATCGGTATGCCGGAGAGGAGACGACGACGGTGTCTTCGATGAGGGCGGCCGGATCGTCGGACGGGCGGACTGAGATCGCGCCAACAGGCGGCGTCACGGCCTGGCCAACGCCGGGGGCCGGCGGCGCGACGACCGGAGAATCCGACCGTCCGACCACCTGCCCGACCGACGATCCGGGCTTTGGCCGCGAGAACACTGCGGGCAGGATGGCCACCGCCAGCATCAGAACGATGGCCGTGAGAACGCGACGATCCATAGGGAAGAGTCAGTCCGAGGGGTCTACGGCACGGGGTCGAAGCCGCCGGGATTGAACGGGTGGCAACGCGCGATGCGCCGGGCCCCCATCCAACCGCCGCGGAGCACCCCGTACCGTTCCACCGCTTCGAGGGTGTATTGCGAGCAGGTCGGCCGAAACCGGCAGCTCGGCGGCAACGCGGGCGAAAGCACCCGTTGATATCCGCGAATCAGCAGCATGATCAAATGGCGGGGCCAGCGAAGCACGGGCGGCACCGCATCACACCAGCGCGGCGCGCCATGCGAGAAGATCGTTCCGGAGAGCCGCGAACGACGCCGTGTAGGCTTCTCGTCGCGCGCGAATCACCACGTCCCACTCCCGCACCGTCCCTCCGGCCAGAAGCTCTCGGCGCCAGAGTTCTCTAAGTCGGCGCCGCAAACGATTGCGGGCCACCGCGGTGGACTGGAACTTCGGAACGATCAGTCCCATCCTTGGTTGGCCCGCTTGGTTGTCCGCCCACAACACATCGAGATGCTCGAGCCGCCGCCGCCGTCCCCGCTGCTGCACCCGGCGCAGGTCTGCCGCAAGGGTAAGCCGGCGCTCGTGCGGCCAGCGCTCTCCTACCGTCAGCGTCCCCCGTGCTTCGTTGGGAGCGAAATGGTCAAACGCTTCCGGCCCTTCTTGCGGCGCCGCGAAAGCACCTCGCGGCCCCAGCGGTCGGCCATCCGCGCACGGAATCCGTGCCGGTTGACACGCTTACGGTTGCGGGGGCGATACGTCGGCTGCATACGAATTCCTAAGCCTCAAGTGAGCCCGGAAAGCTAGTTGCGGCAACCCTGTTCGGTCAAGATTGACTTTTCCACAACGCTGCCGTAGCTTCGCCTGCCCCAACAACATCCCTTCGCCTACCGAATCGACCGACACGGCATGCAGCTGTCGCTCAAAGAGGCTTGGACCCGCATCCTGGACGACGCCCGGCGCGAAGTTCCGGAGAAGGACTTCAAAGCATGGGTCGAGCCCGCGAAAGCGGTTTCGCTCGAGAATGATCGGCTCGTGCTTGGGGTACCCGACGAATTCGCGGTCCAGTGGAATGAGGCGAAGAACGCGAGCCTCTTCACTCGGCTGGCCGAGCGGGCTCTTGGCCGTCCCGTCTCCGTGGTCTTCCGGGTCGACGAAGAGCGGTTGCAGCGTCCCCAGATGGACTTCTTCGTAGCCCCCACGCCGGCCTCCTTGGCGGGCGCGGCGAACACCAACCCGGCCGCGCAGCCGCTCAACGAGCGCTACACCTTCGAAAACTTCGTCATTGGCAAGTCCAACGAGCTGGCCGCGGCCGCGGCCCATGCCGTCGCTGAGGCCCCTGGGAAGCTCTACAACCCGCTCTTCATCTACGGCGCCACCGGACTCGGCAAGACCCACCTGATGCAGGCCATCGGGCATATCGTGGTCCGCAAGAACCCTCAGATCCGGGTCCTCTACGTCGGTGCCGAACAGTTCATCAACGAAGTCATCGAGAGCATCCACTCCCGGACGATGCCGGAGCTTCGGCGGCGCTACCGCAACGACGTGGATCTCTTCCTTGTCGACGACGTGCACTTTCTGGAAGGCAAGGAGGCCACCCAGGAAGAGTTCTTCCACACGTTCAATACGCTCTACGAAGCCAAGAAGCAGATCGTCCTGACCTCCGACCGGCCGCCCAAGGAGATGCCGGGGCTCGAAGCCCGCTTGGTCAGCCGGTTCGAATGGGGCATGGTGGCCGATGTCGGCCAGCCGGACCTCGAACACCGAATCGCAATTCTCCGGAAGAAACAGGAGCAGGACCACCTCGAAACGACGATTCCCGACGATGTCTTGAGTTTCATCGCCGAGTACGTGCATTCGAATGTCCGGGAGCTGGAGGGGTGCATCATCAAACTCCTCCTCTATGCCTCCCTCCGGCACCGCGAAATCACCATCGAGCTCGCCCGCGAAGCCCTGGCGGACAAGATCCGTCCGGGGCAGGAGTCCTCGAACTCGCTGTCGCGGCAGAATCCTACGATCGACAAGGTGCAGGATGTAGTCGCGCGGCGGTGGGGCGTCACCCCCGAGGGGCTCCGCTCGAAAGCCCGCATCAAGACGCTTACGGTGCCGAGGCAGATCGCGATGTATCTCGCCCGCGAAGTCTTGCAAATGCAGCTCGTGGAAATCGGCCAGGCGTTCGGCGGGCGCGACCACTCGACGGTGATTCACAGTGTGGACAAGGTGACACGGCAGTTGCAGCGCGATCGTCAGTTCCGCGAACGGGTTGAGTCGGCGCGGCAGGAGTTGTACGCACCGTAATCCGCACGGCAATCGCCGCGGCGCATGTTGTGGTGTGGAGCAAGTGGTATAAGTCGGGTGAAGTGAACAAAACTTCCCCGTCTCCCACAGATTCCCCACTCGACGGATCGGGCGGACATCGGGGTAGGAGTGGAACTTCGGGAATGCGTCCACATATCCATACCCTCTACTACTGCTACTAAGTTATTTCTATTAAGTAGTTTTCTTTATCTATGGCAATGCGGGGAGCACACGGATGAAGTTCACGATCACACGGGAAAAGCTCCACGAGGGTCTCGGGGCCGTCGCGGCGAGCGTGCCCACCAAGACGACCCTCCCCGTGCTGGCGAACATCCTCGTCGAGGCGTCCAAAGACGGCCTCCGGCTCTCCGGAACCGATCTCGATATTTCCGTGAGCACGACGATCCCCGCCTCGGTGGACCAGGAGGGCGCCACCACCCTGCCGGCCCGGAAGCTTGTCGAGATCGTCAAGGAGCTGCCCAACGCCGCCATTCGGATGACGAGCTCCGGTGAGCAGCGCGCCACGATCGAGTGCGGCAAGTCGAAGTTCAAGCTTCTGGGCCTCTCTCGCGATGACTTCCCCGCCTTTCCCAGCGTCAAGTTCGAGGGAGGCTGGAAGGTCGCGGCCAAGGATCTCCAGAAGCTCATCCAGCACGTCGCGTTTGCCGCAAGCACCGAAGAGAGCCGGCCAATCCTCAATGGCGTGCTCTGGGAGCTCCGCGCCGACCGGATGCGCATGGTGGCCACCAACGGGCACCGCTTGGCCAGGATGGACGTTCCGACCTCCGGCCACGGCGGTGGACAAGCCGATCTGATCATTCCGCCCAAGGCGCTGGAGCAGATTCGCCGGCTCTTTGGCGGTGATGAAGAAATCGAGATCGGCAAGAGCGACAACCACCTTGGATTCCGGTCGACCACGACTCAGATCTATACCCGCCTCATCGAGGGACCGTATCCGAATTACGAACAGGTGATTCCGCGAGAGAACGACAAGTCTCTGACTGCCGACAAAGCGGCGCTTGCCGCCGCGCTCCGCCGCATGAGCATCGTCGCCAGCGACCAGACCCACCGAATTCGGATGGCGTTCACCAATGGCGCATGCAAGCTCTCGGTGCAGACCCCCGATCTGGGCGAGGCGCAGGAGGAGCTGGCGGTGGCTTACGAGGGGGACTCTCTCGAGATCGGGTTCAACGCCGCCTACATGCTGGAAATCCTGAAGTACATGCCGACCGATGAAGTGCGCATGACCTTCAAAGCCCCCGAGCGCGCCGCGACGTGTGAGCCGGTGGGCTGGGACGATCCGGCGAGTTACATGACGCTGGTGATGCCGTTGCGGTTGGTCGACTAGGAGGGAAGCGGGAAGAGGGAGTAGTGAAGAGGGGTCGCTAGGGACCCTCTTCCCGCTTCCCTCCTCCCTCTTCCCTCGCCAATGTGTCCGGCGCCACCGAGTCCGGCCGCACCGAGTCGGTCGGCGCCTCCTTCGGAATCTCAACGTTTTCCCCCCGAAGTCGCCGTAAGATCATGCTCTGCCGCCACCGCATTCGCCCGGGCCGGTAGCCGGGGTTCGAGCTCCGCGGGAACGGGAGAGTCCCCGCCAGGGCCGCCGCCTCCTCCGGCGAGAGCCGGCTCGCGGACTTGCCAAAGTACTTCTTCGCTGCGGCCTCGACGCCCCAGACCCCCGGTCCGAATTCGACGACATTGAGGTAGAGCTCGAGGATGCGGTCTTTCCCGAGCCAGTACTCGAGTCGCCACGCCAGAAGCGCCTCTTTGATTTTCCGGAGCGGATTGCGTGACGAGGAGAGATAGAGATTCTTGGCGAGCTGCTGGGTGATCGTGCTCGCGCCCCGCACTTTATGCCGCCGGCTCCAGACCCCTCGCAGGGCGCGCCAGAGCTCGGCCCGGTGCCGGGCGTTCCCCCAGAAAAAGTCGTCGGGACGATAGCCCAGCGCGTGGCGAAATTCGACATAATCGATGCCGGCGTGCTCGTAGAAGCGGTGATCCTCGCCGACGAGCACGGCGGCCTTCATGACAGGCGCTATCCGGGCGAGCGCCACCGGCGCATAGGACCGTTCCGAAACGGGCCCCTTCTTCTTGCCGCGCTCAACCGCCTCGTGGTCTTCTGCCCGCCGCATCGACATGAACGCCGTTTCGCGCGGCCAAGCCCAACGATACCAGGCCGGCGGGGGCCAAACGAACCAAAGCCACCCCGCGAGGAGGAGACCGCTGAAAACGACCAGCCGCCGGAGCACCCGTAATAGGCCCCCCCGGCGGCCCTTCTCAGGCGCCTTGTTTGCGGGATGCCACGCCAAAGGCGATCGAGCCCTATGGAATCAGCGTCACGACGACCGTCTGCACCACCTTGACCGGGATCGCCGCCGGCGACCTGGCGGGGGTGAGCTTCTGATCGAGCGAAACCGTCGTCGACCCGCCGAGGAATCGGCCGTCGGCGCCGATCAGCGAGGTGCCCGAGCCTGAGCCGGCCCCCTCGACCGACAACGTGCCGACCTGCGAATTCGGCGCCGTTCCGGTCATCGTCGACTTCGACGTCACCGACAGCCTGAGGGCGGCCATGCCCGCAATCGTTTCCTGTCCGTCAACGGAATAGTCGAGGACGAAATGGGTCTTGAGGTTCCGCCCGAGCGTCGTGTTCGCGACGTCGGTGGTATCGCTCCACTTGTCGCCCAGCTTGGCGCCGGACTTGACCCGCGGGAACATGCTGCTCACGACGCCGAGCGCCTGGTCGAGGAGCACGTTGTCGGCTGGCCGTGCAACGGGGTTCTGAATCCGCCTCGTCGAGTCCAGGAAGGCGTGGATCGTCCCCCCTTTCGCGCTGTCCGCCGTTGCCTGTGTGATCGACGGCGCACTGCTGGTGAAGTTCACCGAATCGAGGATGCCGCGCACCGCTTTCCCGCCGGCACTGTCCGTTAGGGTAACCGCAACCCAGGCGGTCACGCCCGACGTGGTGGCTTGCGACCCCCCGCCGAAAGCCGACAGGTCCACCGTTTGGTCTGCCTTGACGTCGATCCGATACTTTGTGGTCACGGAGGCCCGCTTGGGAGCCGGCATGGCAAAGACGCCCAGCGCAAAGGTGGCGAAGACCGCCGGACGAAATGACGACATAGCCACACCTGAATCGAGAGGGAAGAAAACTAACACCGGAAAGGAGAACCCCCGGCGTCCTGAAGGGCGCCGGGGGCACGGGTCGGACCGTAAGCCGAGTTCTGTTTCCCGCGTTGCCGCGGAAGATGGTCATCTGTCTGGGATGGCCGTCGCCGGCCACCTCGAGCAGCCTACCCGCGGCTCACCGTTGCCGGTGTGGTCGGTGTGGGTCACACCTCGCCGCCTATTTGGCCTTGCTCCGACTGGGGGTTGCCGTGCCGCCCGCTGTTACCAGGGGCGCGGTGGGCTCTTACCCCACCGTTTCACCCTTACCCCGCTTGCGCGGGGCGGTCTGTTTTCTGTGGCCCTTTCCGTCGCCTCTCGGCGCCCAGGCGTTACCTGGCAGTCCACCCTCTGGAGCTCGGACTTTCCTCGAAGAGGCTCTCGCCTCCCCGCGACCACCGCATCCAACCCGCGGGCGCAAGTTAGAGGCACGCTCCCTCCGATGCTAGCGCGCCCCTTCCCGCGCGGCGCGGCGCGGGGCCGGAGCGGCCAGCGCATCCTTTGCCTGCTGGTAGGTGGGATCGAGCGCCAGCGCTTCCTTGAACTTGGCCAGGGCGTCACGTTCGCGCCCCGCCGCCCGATAGGCGCGGCCCAATCCGAAATGCGCCGCTGCCGTGGGGTACTCGAGCAGGTTCGCCTCCAGGAGCAGCACCGCCGCGGCTATCGCACCGTTCTTGAGACATTGGTATCCCACCGCCGCGACCCCCCTTTCGACCTCCAGCCCGGAGGTCGCCGGGTTGGTGCGCAGGTCACGGTACCAGCGCATGGCGTCGGCGGGGATCATGCGATTGGCGTAGATCGCGTTGAGAGTGCGCGCAAGTGCGGTCTCGGGTTCCGGCGGGGGCGAGAAGTAGTTCAACGGCAGCGTCACGTTGACCTCGACACTCGCCCAAGCCGGTGCCACCTCGCCGTCGACCGGTTTGCCGGTGGCGATGACGTACTCGCTGAATTGCATGGGGAAGAGCGCGCCATTGATGTCGCGATAGTCGCTGACTCGTGTTTCGGTGCGGATCGCCTCTCCAAACGCGTGGATCGGGGCCACTTTGCGGTTGGCAATCACCAGCCAGGTGGCTTTGTCCACGAAGTAGTCGGCCTGAAACCCGTCAGGAAAGGTGGTCCGCAGTCGCCAGGCGGGCCTCTCCCCGATCGGCTCGCTGCCGGTTACGACGACTTTCCATCCCGGCTCCAGCGAACTCACGAGCGGATCGTCGAAATACGAGGTGTGGCGTGACGCGGCCGCCGGCTCGCCGGTGGTGCGGATCACCAACCCTGGGTTGCTGTAGAACTCCCACGACGATCCGTCGAATCCCTCCGCGAAGTCACGGGTGGGCGCAGGCTCGCCGACCAGGAAATAATTGGGACGGGCCCGCGCCATGAAACGTCCCGGTCGGCCGTTGGGTCGCGGGGGGCCGCGCAGGACCATCGTCCGCACCGCCCGGATCTTCTCGAGGCCCCCCCGCGCCGTGATATACCGGTCGTCGACGACGCGCGCGGACGGGAATGGCGCCCCCGACGGCCCGCGCTGGGAGGCCGGGACGGCGTCGACGAGCCACCCGCTCAACAGGGCGATCCCGAGAAATGCGCGCATGACCGACTCCTCACGTGGCTTCATATAGAATGTCTATACGAGAGTGAAAAGAAACGCGGCGGGAGGTGCCGGTCAATCCCGGCGAGGCCCGTCTCGCCCCCCGGGGGGAGACGGCGCCGGTATTCCTGTTGAGAGGAGGGGCGAATCGCTTAGGTCCGGTCCGCTCCCGGCCCGAGTCCCCGTACCCGCGCGAGCCCTGCCTGCGCCTGCTGGACGAAAGCCAGCAGCGGTTCGTCCGCCCCCTGCCACGCGTTCACCACACGGCGGAACTCGTGGGCCGCCCGCGAGGGCTCGCCGAGCCGCTCGTACGCAAGCCCGCGGAGCAGATGCACCCGCCCGAGCAGGCCCCACCGTGAATCGAAGCCGCGCTGCGCCAACTGCGATTCATCGAACGACTCGAGCAGCTCGAGGGCGCCTTTGAAGTCGCCCAGCTGATACTTGGCCTCCGCCGCGAGCGGGCGCGAGTCGTTCCAGGCAAAGCCGAGATACACCGCTTCGCGGCCGAGCCGCCGCCCGGTCGAATCGGAGAGTGCGCGGCGGGCGCCGACGCTGTCGCCGCGAGCCAGCGCCGCAAGCGCGCGCACCTCGGGGGCGGAGGGGCGCCCCGTCAGCGCTTCGAGTTCACCGAGCGCCTTGAGGTCCGGCTCCGGGCCGAGCAGCAGCCCGACCGCCGCCGCCGCTCCCGCACCCGCCACGCTCGCGCGGTCGGCGGTTGACGCCCGCCGCGCCGAGATCGCGACATCGGTCCAAATCCGCCGAAGTTCGCGCGAGGGCCCCCCCGCGGCGCTGTAGAGCTGGGCCAAGCGCGACCATTGCCAGACTTCGTCCTGCTCCCAGATGCCGGGCGGCGCCTCGGGGAGTGCCGTGGCGCGCCGGAGCGCGTTGCCTAGCGCGATGACGTCGGCCGCGCCCTCCAAATCTCCCTGATAGGCGAGCGCATTTGCCCCGGCGAGCACATCCTGCACGAACTCCCGCCCGAAGTCGGGCAGCGCCGGGGCCTTTCCGGCAAAACCCGCCGTGGTCGTGCGCACCAGCTGCGCCGCGGAGCGGGCATCGCCGCGGGCCAGACGCACCCGTGCCTCGAGGTACGCCGCGAGGTTTCGCCCCGACTCGGGAAGAAGCCGGCGCAATTCAGCGACTTCCGTGCTGGCCCGGGCGTAGTCCTCGCTGACGAAATAGGCCTCGAAGAGCGCGTGGTGGGCCCGCGCGGTGGTCGGTTGGTGCGACACCCAGGCCCGGGCGGTGCGAATGGCATCGGCGCGCGCCCGCCGCAGTGCGCCCTCGCGGCTGGAGCTGTCGAGCGGGGCCGTTCGCTTTGGACCGAGACGCAAGGCAAAGGAATCGGCGCCGACCAGCACCACGCTGCCGCGGCGGCTCGCCGCGAGGTTGAGCAGATAGGAGACATGCTCGTACGCCAGCGCGTACCGCGGGTCGAGCGCCAGCGCGCGCTGAAACGCTCGGAGCGAGGCGGTCATGCCCAGGGCGGTGCCGCCCGTGGCGGGGTCGTGGAAGAAGGCGTCGCCCAGCCCGTACCAGGCCTCCGCGTCGGCGGAATCGCGCTGCAGGAGCGACTGATACAGGCGCTGCGAACGCGGCGTGTCCCCATCGAGGAGGGCGCTGTACGCCTCGATCATCGAGCGCTCCCGCGCCGGCAGCCGCTCGGCGAATCGGGAGGCCTGGTACACCGCGTTCCGGCTCACGCTGTCCGCCGTGCCCGAGACCCAGCCGCGGGCCATCGCCAACCGGAAATAGGCCAAGCTGAAAGTGCTGTCGAGCCCCACCGCGTGGCGGAACGCCGCTTGTGCCGGCACCAGCTCCCAGCGGTTGAGGTGCTGTTGCCCCTGGAGATAGGCCCGGTACGCCTCGAGCGAACCGGTGGTGACGGCGGCGAGCGAACTGCGGCCACCCCGCGGCGCGCCCGACAGGTCGAGCAGCCGGGCCGCCAGCTCGTCGAAGAGGGGGCGGACGTCGTCCACCGACGGCCCCGACGCTTCGACGACGTCGAGCCGCGAGCCGGTGGCGACATCGTAGGTGCGCGCGGTTAGGCGCAGCGAATCGCCCGCCCGGGCGAAATTGCCGAGCACCACCGTGCGCGCCCCGGCCTGGCGCGCGAGGCGGCGCGCTTCGGCCAGGCCGATCGGCCCGCCGTCCGCCACCCGCGTTTGACTGAGGAGGTCGTGCACCCGGTCTTGGTCTACCACGCTCAGGTCGTGCCACTGGGAGAGGGCAAGGGCCAGCATGCTCACGCTGCCGTCGTGG
>JABFSM010000088.1 GCA_013140635.1 Gemmatimonadales bacterium | reverse complement strand
TCCCTCTTCCCTCCTCCCTCCTCCCTCCTCGCTCCTCGCTCCTCGCTCCTCACTCTCCGCGCAACACCTCCACCGGCTGCACCCTCGCCGCGCGCCACGCCGGGCCCAAGCTCGCCATCGCGGCGATCGCGAGCAGCACACCGGCCACCGCGGCCAGCACCGCCGGATCGGTGGCGCTGACGCCGAAGAGGAGCGACTCCAGCACCCGGGTGCCGAAGAGCGCGCCGACCGTCCCGAGCGCCACGCCGAGCGCCACCAGGCGAAGCGACTGGAACACCACCAGCGACGACACCTGCGACGCGCGCGCGCCGAGCGCCATCCGCACGCCGATCTCGGAACGGCGCTGGGTGACGAGATAGGAAATCACCCCGTAGATGCCGACGGCGCTGAGCAGAAGCGCCATGCCACCCGCGACCCCGAGCAGGGTCATGATGAACGAGCGCCGGGCTACCGAGCGTTCCACCACCACTTCCATCGGCTGCGGCGCGATCAACGGCACGTTCGGATTGAGCTCGTTCAGGATTTTCCGGATGGGAGTGACGAGCGACGTCGGATCCGCGAGCGTGGTGCGAAGCACGTAGTTGACCGAATTCATCGACTCGCCGCGCGCTTGTGGCTGCAGCGTCACGGCGGTGTAGAAGATCGCTTCGGTGGGCGGCTGGTCGAGGCCATGCGCGCGGAGCTCCCCGATCACGCCCACGATCCGGTAGAACGGCGACTCCGGCCCCGGGCCGTTGCTGTTGATCCCCTTCCCGACCGGATCTTCTCCCGGCCAAAGCCGCTCCGCGAGCGCGCGGGTGATCACCGCCGCGCCGGTATGCTGGTCGACGTCGGTCCAGGTCGGCGTGCGCCCCGTCACCCGAATGCTCATCGCCTCGAAGAAGCCAGGCGTGGCGCGAGGCGTGGACACGCAGGGCGGCTCTTCGCGTTCGCCGTACGGTACGCCTTCTCGGAAGACCACCGCGCAACCCACCCCGAAATCCCGGAGCGGCAGCAGGTTCGCCGCCCCGACCTGCGTGACGCCGGGCAGCGCGGCCAGACGGTCCAGCACTTCCCGGTGAAAGGCGACGGCGGAATCGATCGTCGGATATTCGCGGGACGGGATCGAGGCCTTGACCACGAGCACGCCGCGAGGGTCGAGCCCCGGCTCGATCGACCGGAGCACGGCGAAGCTCCGGAGCATGAGTCCCGCCGCGGCAAGAAGGACCATCGCCAACGCCACCTGTCCGACGACGAGGGCGCTGCGGACCCGCTGCCGGCCCCGAGCCGGGGTGAGCCCACGCGATCCTTCGCGCAGGGTCGCAATATCGAGCCCGCTCCGGCTCATGGGCAGGGACCCGAAGACGAGCCCGGCGGCCAGCGACACCGCCGCCGCGAAGGCGACCGAAATCCAGCCGAGGCTCACATGCGAAAGCCTCGGGATGTCCCCCGGCGCCAGGGCGAGCATAACGCCAAGCCCGAGCCGCGCGATGCCGAGGCCGAGCGCCCCGGCGATGAGCGTGAGAAGCAGGCTTTCCGAGAGGAAGTGCGCCGCCATCTGGACGCCGTCGGCGCCCAGGGCGGTCCGGACGGCGGTCTCCCGCCGCCGCGCTTCGGCGCGCACCAGGAAGAGATTGGCGACATTCGCCCCGGCGATGAGCAGCACGAGCCCCACCGCCCCGAAGAGCACCCAGAGGGTCCGCGCAAGCGAGGCTCCCAGCACTTCGTCCCGAAGCGGTTCCACGCCCATGCCGAAGTGGTACTCCCGGACGAAGGCCTCGGAGTAGGCGGACGGGAAGAGCGCCGGAAACTGGTCGGTGAGCGATTGCAGGTCGCGCTGCGCCTGCTCGACCGTCGC
Source organism: Gemmatimonadales bacterium (assembly GCA_013140635.1). Taxonomy (GTDB): domain Bacteria; phylum Gemmatimonadota; class Gemmatimonadetes; order Gemmatimonadales; family GWC2-71-9; genus JABFSM01. The sequence goes on along the minus strand of JABFSM010000088.1, from coordinate 23,081 downwards.
CCCGTCCCGCAAGCGGCCGACACCGGCAAACTGGTGCGAATTGACCGGGCGTGCCGCCGGATTGAGCTGCAGCGCCACCCAGAGATCGACCCCGAACCCCGAGAGATCGGTCATCGAGGCGAAGGGGCCGGGCTTCGGCAGCACGAAGCCGGGCTCGGACACCCCCACGATCTCGAAGACGCCCCAGTTGGTGGTCAGGGATTTGCCGATGACGTTAGGTACGCCGCCGAAGCGGCGGCGCCAGAACTCGTAGCTCAAGACCGCCGTCGCGGGACCGCCGGGGGTGTCGTCGGCCGCGAGGAGGAGACGGCCGAGGGCGGGACGCGCCTGAAGGGTGGTAAAGAGCGAGGCGGTCACCCGCCCGACCCGGATCACCTCGGCGGGGCCTTCCCCAAGAAGCGTGGCGGTATTCGACGTGTAGACACCGGCATCGGCCAGGGTGCGGTTGTTTTCCTTGAGATGGAAGTATCCCGCCTGCGAGAGCCCCCACTTCGACGGGCCGCTCCCCGGCACCACCGCCGGGTGCAGCACCGACACCAGCCGCCCGGCATCGCGATAGGGAAGCGGCCGAAGCACGACGGCGTCGAGCACCGCGAAGATGGCGGTGGTGGCGCCGATGCCGAGCGCCAGGGTCACGAGGGCGATGACCGAAAAAGCGGGAGTCCTGAGCAGCACCCGCGCCGAATGACCCATTTCCCGGCGCAGCGCCGCCAGGAGTTCGAATCGACCGCGCTTTCGCATGGCGACCTCGTGGATAGTCGTGGTCTCGCGACGATACCGATCGTAATTCCCGAAACGGCTCAGTGCCTCTTCCATTGCCTGGGCGCGCGGCATCCCTTCCGCCATGAACTGTTCGGCCCGCTCGGCAAGGTGGCACGCCAGCTCTTCGTCGACTTCCGCGGCGCCGCGGACGCGGGAAAACGGCAGCCGGAACGCGCGGCGCCGCTGCGACCATCGCCCCACCGGGTCACTCACCGCGGAGCGCCTCGATCGGATCGACCCGTGCGGCGCGCCGGGCCGGCAGGTAGATCGCGGCCATCGCACCTAGCAGCAGGAGCGCCGCTCCCACCGCGATCGTGGCAGGGTCCCTGGGCGAAACGCCGTACAGCACCGACTCGAGCAGGCGAGCGAGCAGCAGGAAGCCCAGCACGCCGGCGGCGAGGCCGGCGCCGGTGACCGCGAGCCCGCCGGCCAAGACCATGCGCACCAGATCCCCCGGCACCGCGCCAAGCGCGAGCCGGATTCCCAGCTCGTGGGCGCGGCGGCTGGTGGTGTAACTCAGCACGCCGTACACACCGAGCAAGGCCAGGAGCAGGGCCAGCGCCGCGAAACCGGTCAGCACCAGCATCGCTAGGCGGCGGGCGCCCAACGAGTCCTCCACCCGGGCGGCCATCGGCCGAATGTCGAACACGGGCAGCGCGGGATCGAGCTCCGACACGGCCGCCTTGGCGTGCCGCGTCAGTTCGGCCGGCGCCGCCGTACCGCGAAGCGTCACGTAGAGCGCTTGATACCAGGGCGCTTGGGCGTAGGCGTAGTAGATGGTCGGATAGTCCGCCTCGCTCAGGTCGCCCTGCTTGACGGCACCCACCACACCCACGACGAGCGCCGGCCGGCCCTGATTGATGGTGCGTCCGACCGGATCCTCGTCGCCGAAGTGCCGCCGGGCCAGCGACTCGTCGATGATCACCGCGATGGGTGCGCCCTCGCGGTCCGCGGGCGAAAAGGCCCGCCCGCGCTTGAGCGGAATGCCGATGGCCCGGAAGTAGTCCGCCTGCACGAATCGCATATCGGCATGCCGCTCCGCCGCGCCCGGCGCGACCGGCTTCCCATCGATCGTGAACGGGCTGCTGTTGCGCCCTTCGCCGAAGGGGAGATCGCTGATGCCGCCGATCGCCGTCACCCCCGGCACGTCCGCAAGGCGCGCCGTGAGCTGATCGAAAAAGACCGCCCGCTGCGCCGGCTGGGCATATGTGGTGCCGGGCAGCGAGACGCGGAAGGTGAGCACCTGGTCGGGCTGAAATCCCGGATCGACGCGCAGCAACTGGGACAGGCTTCGGATGAGCAGCCCGGCTCCCAGAAGCAGCATGACGGAGAGCGCCACCTGAACCGCCACGCTCGCGAGGAGCGCCCGTCCCCGCGAGAGGCCCGCCGAGGAGCCACGCGACGCGTCGCGGAGCACCCCCTGCAGGCCCATCCGCCCCGCGCGAAAAGCCGGTGCGGTGCCGAAGGCGATGGCCGAGAGCACGGTGACGGCCGCGATGAAGAGGAAGACCGGACCGCCGAGCGTGAGGCTCTGCAAAGCAGGAAGCGAAGTGCCGCCCTGCCGTGCGAGCGCACCCACCGCGACCGACCCGAGGATCAGTCCGAAGACCCCTCCCGCCCCCGCCACGAGGGCGCTTTCCACAAAGAGCTGCCGCATGATGGGCCACTTGCCCGCGCCCATGGCGGCGCGGACCGCAATCTCTTTCTCGCGGGCGACGGAGCGGACGAGCTGCAGATTGGCCACGTTGGCGCAGGCGATGAGCAGCACCAATACCACGGCGGCCATAAGAATCCGCAGCAGCGGCCGAAGCTCGCCCGCCCAGAATGAGACGAACGGCAGGCTCGTCAGCGAAAAGCCCATCTCCGACGGAGCCGCCCTTGCCGGATCGGCCTGCCATTTCGCCACGATCGCACCGAGCCCAGCGGAGAAACGACTCTCGGCAAGGTCCGACCGGCGCAGACCAACGGCCGTGAAGCTCCAGATGCCGCGATTCTGGCGGAACCGCTCGGTCATCTCGAATGGCGTGAAGACCTGGGCGGTGCGCCGATACTTGAAGTTCTCAGGCAGCACCCCGATGACCTCGTAGCGAAGGCCGTTCAGCTCGATCGGCCGCCCGATCACCGACGAATCGCCGCCGGCCCAGCCCCGCCAGAATCCATGGCTCAGCACCGCTACGCGGTGGTTCCCGTTCTCCGAATCCTCGGGCCGATAGAACCGGCCCAGCGCCGGCTGGACCGAAAAGACATCGAAGAACCCCCCGATCGTCCGAGCACCGGTCAGACGCTGCGGTTCGCCCGAGCCAGTCAAGTTGAAGCTCCCGCCCGCCACTCCGGTGACCGACTCGAAGACGTCGGTATGTAGGGCGAGGTCGTTCACCTGTGGCGCGGAGAGCTGCGCCCCGGAAATGTTGAGCCCTTTGACGTCCTGCTGGATTACGACCAGGCGGTCAAGCGACGGAACATCCAGGGGGCGAAGGAGCACGCCATTCACGGCGGTGAAGACCGCCGCATTGGCGCCGATGCCGAGCGCTAGCGTGAGCACCGCCGTCACGGTGAAGGCGGGACTCTTGGCGAGCCCGCGAACCGCGAAGCGAAGATCGCGTCCGAGCGCCTCGAACGTCGCGCCGATGGAGTGCCGCCGAGCCCGCCGGTGACCGATCCGGGCGACCTCTTTGCTGATGGCGGGAAGATTGCCGAACCGCGCCTTCGCTTCGCGTTCGGCGACCTCTCGAGAGTGACCCTGTTCCATGAGTTCCTCGATGCGCTCCTCCAAATGGAACCGCATCTCCTCGGTCACCTCTCCCCGTACGGCTCGGCTGCCCAACGGCAGCCGAAAGGGCCGCCGGGACGGATCGCGGTCGCTCATCGCGCCCCCTCGCTGGTCAGGACGAGGCGCACCGCCTCCGTATAGTGCGACCACTTGGTGACTTCATGACCAAGCTGGCGGCGGCCTTCCGCGGTCAGCTCGTAGTATTTTGCCCGGCGCCCTTTTTCGGTGTACCCCCATTCCGATCCGAGCCATCCCCGTTCTTCGAGCCGGTGGAGCGCCGGATAGAGGGCCCCCTCTTCGACCTGGAGGCGTTGATTGGTGACCTGTTCGATCCACCGAACGACGCCGAGACCGTGCATAGGGCCCCAGCTCAAGGTCTTGAGAAGGAGGAGGTCGAGGGTTCCGCGAACAAGTTCTAGGTCGGTAGTCGGCATGGGCTCCCGGTCTATCCTAAGGTTCTTAGGTTAAGACGCAAGATATTGGGAGATGGTTGCAACAACTGGAGTCCTACAGTCGTAATACTCCGGTTCACCCAAACCGAGGCACTGATTTGAACCCGCTGCTGGGAAGCTCCCTGCTCGTCGCTGCATCATTGTTGGTGAGGCCGGCCCGGGCCCAGAGTCCGGTCGAGGCCCCGTTCGTCCCCAACGTCCGGCCGACGCTCGAGGTCCGCCGTGCCCCGGGGCCCATTTCGATCGACGGCGACCTTGCCGATGCGGGATGGGTGCGCGCGGCGCGGGCCGAGAACTTCACGGAGACCGACCCCCGCGACAATGTGCGTCCCAGCGTCGAGAGTGTGGTGTGGGTGACCTATGACGCGAGCAACCTCTATCTCGCGTTCATCGCCAAGGATGACCCGACCTCGGTGCGATCCTCGCTCACCGACCGAGACCAGATCTTTCAGGACGATTTTTTCGGGATCGTGCTCGATACCTTCGGGGACGGTTCGTGGGCCTACGAGCTCTTCGCGAATCCGCGCGGCATTCAGGGCGACCTGCGGATGGCCGCCAATCAGGGAGAGGATGAGCGGTTCGACCTGATCTATCGCTCCTTCGGAAAGATGACGGCCGACGGGTGGGTGGTGGAGATGGCCATCCCCTTCGCGAGCCTCCGGTTTCCCGACCGAGACCGCCAGACCTGGCGCGCCACCTTCATCCGGAAGCGGCCGCGCACCAACCGCGAAAACCACTCCTGGACCCAGATCAGCCGGGACAACCCCTGCTTCATGTGCCAGTTCGGGACCATAACGGGCATCGAGGGGGTGCGGGCCGGCGGCGCCCTGGAGCTGATTCCTTCCGCGATTGCCGGTCAGTCCTCCGCGCTCCGCGACGAGAGCGCTCCCGCCCTTGGGATGCGAAACGGCAAGGTGGATGGGGACCTCTCCCTCACCGCCAAGTACTCCTTCAAGTCCGGCCTCACGGCGGAGGGGACCCTCAACCCCGACTTCAGCCAGGTCGAATCGGATGCGGGGCAGGTGAACGTCAACAACACCTTCGCTCTCTCCTTTCCGGAGCGGCGCCCCTTCTTTCAGGAAGGGGGCGAGTTGTTCAGCACCAATATCTCGGCGGTCTATACCCGCAACATCAACGACCCGCTTGCCGCCATCAAGTTGATCCAGCGGCAGGGACGGACTGCGCTCGCGTATCTCGGCGCGCGGGACGACCACTCCCCGCTGCTGCTGCCTTTCGAAGAGCGGAGTTTCTCCGCCTCCGGCGGGAAGAGCGTCTCGAACATCCTCCGCTTGCGCCGGAGCTTCGGACAACGGTCCAACGTGGGAGCGATTCTTACCGACCGGCGGCTCGATGAAGGAGGGTCGGGAACGCTGGCGGGAGTCGACGGGCTCATCGCATTCGGACAGAACCACCAACTCGAGTTCCAGCTCGTGGGAAGCCGTACCCGGGAACCGAACGACCCTTCACTCACCGCTCCGCTCGGAACCGCGACCTTTGCCCGCGGCAAGCACACGGCGGCCTTCGACGGCGAGTCGTTCACCGGCTATGCCCAATACACCAGCTTCGAGCGGAACGCGAGGACGTGGAACTTCGATTTCGACTACTACGCCTACAGCCCGACTTTCCGGGCCGACAATGGCTTCGTCACGCGGAACGACCAGCGCCGGACCTCCATGTGGCAGGGGCTCAACTTCTATTCCGACGAAGGGTTTTTCCAGCGGATCGACACCGGCCTGTACCTCTTCCGGAACTGGGATTTCAACGAAAGGCGAAAAGCCCAGGGCGCCGAGCTGAGCGTCGGCTTCGAGTTCAAGGGACAGACGGAAGTTGAGTTCGAGTTCACCACCGACGACGAGCTCTTCCGGAACGTGCATTTCGAGGGAATGGACCGGATGGCCGCTTCATTCGAGACCGCGTTCAGCAAGGTGTTTCGCTTTGGAGTCGGGGCGGAGTATGGCGAGCGGATCGCGCGGAACATCGCCACGCCCGCCATCGGGAAGGCGCTGGATGTCGAGGCCTGGGCGGTGCTCCGCCCGGCCAGTTGGGTCACGATCGAGCCATCCATCGAGCATTCCGATCTGAACGTGAACGGGGTGGAGGCGTTCAGCGGCGCGATTCTCCGAACGCGCGCCCAGGTGCAGTTCAATCGGCAGCTCTTTCTGCGCCTCATCGTAGAGCATGACGGGTTCGGCGACGAGCTCTCGGTCGAGCCGCTCCTGACCTACCGGGCGAACCCGTTCACGATGGTGTACCTCGGCTCGACCCGCGGCTATCGGAAGTTCGACGGGCCCACCGGCTGGGCCCGGACCGACACGCAGTACTTCGCCAAAGTGCAGTACCTGATCCGCCGCTAGGCCTCAGCGGTTCCGCCGGATGGCCACGGTCCCGTTCGTGGTGGTCACCCGAACGGTGGGGCCACCCCGGCCCAGGTCGGTGGAGATCCGCCGGCCGATCCGGCCCTGGACCATAACGGGAAAGTCGATGTCGACGCTCCCGTTGACGGTGCCGGTTTCGAGATGCGCGGAATAGTCGCGCGGCACATTCACCCGGACGCCGCCGTTGGCCGTGATCGCCTCGAGTCCTTTTCCCCGCCACCGGTCGCCGTCGAGATCGACCTGCACCCCGCCGTTGGTCGTTTCGGCAATGACATCCCCGCCGACCGATTCGAGATGGATCCCCCCGTTCTGGGTCTCCATGCGGAGCGTGCCGGTGACCCCGAGAACCGAAAGCCCGCCGTTGCCGGCTCGGAGGTCGAGATCGCTCTCGGCCGGCACCTCGATCTCGAAGCTCACCGACCACGACTCCCGATTCCGGGTATCGGGACCTTCGGCGTAGATCTTTCCGCCCTCGGTATGAATGCGGATCTCCTCGGCCAACTCCTCGGCCCGGGCCTCCGAACGGGCGCTCGTCTGGATTTTGGCGATGATCAGCACGTCGCGCCGGCTCGTTCCGGTGACGGTGATACCGCCGTTCGTCCGGCCGTCGACCCGAAGCAGGCTGGTGGCGGGAATCGTGACATCCCGAGTGGAACAGACCCGCTCGGTATCGCGATCGCCCCAGGAGCGGGAACACTCGGAATCTGACCGAGCGAAGGTGGAGCGCCGCTGGGCGTCTCCGGTGGAGGTGGCCGCAAGCGCCAGGATCAAGATTCCGAAGACGCGGCGCGCCAAGGGGTTGGGGGACAGCATGGGCGTGGCTCCGTAGAGGGGGTGACCGTTCTCGACCTTGGACACCGGAGTCCGGAGGAGCGTTGCGCCCTCACCCCGCGCGGAGCGGCCGAACCGCCACCTCTCCGCCGTAGCTGAGATGGGGACAGGTGGCCGCGATCGCCGCCGCCTCCCGCTCGTCCGCGGCCCGGATGATGAAAAAGCCGGTGATCACCCCGGCCGGTGCCTGGGTCGATTCGCCCGACCCACTCAGGAGCTGCTCCTCCGGGGCGATTTCGGACGCTTCAACCAGCTTCCCGAGGCGGGCCAGTCCCCCGGCCCACACACGATACTCGTTCACCAGTTGTTCGTGGCTCGCGCCGCGGGCGTCGTACCGCGCGCCCTCGTACAGCAGAAGGAGGTACTGACCGCCGGCCACGCTGGAGGACGTTGGCGAACCTCCCCGGGCCCAGATGCCCACCAGGGCCACGAGCACAATAGCGGCAATGGCCAGCCAGGCGCGGCGTCCGGGTAGCCGCGCTCGCCCGCCGCGTTGCACGGCCAAGGAGGCGCGGACTCGGGTCTCGAGCGCGGCGGAGTCGCCCGGGCGGTGGAGCGGCGCGAGGGCCTCCCGCCAGCGGGCGTCGGTGCGGCCGAGGTTGTCGTTAGGCATCCTTTCCTCCTTCTTCCGGCCCGAGCGCGCGAACCACCGCGCGGCGCGCACGGGAGAGCTGGCTCTTCGACGTGCCGGCTTCGATGCCCAGCAGGTCGGCGATTTCCACGTGGGTGTAGCCCTCGACGTCGTGGAGCAGGAGCACTTCCCGGTAACCCGGGGGTAAGCCGGCCACGACCCGTTCCAGATCGAGCCGGTCGACTCCGTGGGGCGGCTCCGGGTCGGGTCCCGGCAAGTCGTCCGGCAGCTCCACCAAACCGGCGCGCACCGAGGCGCGGCGCCATTCCCGAATGCAGTTGAGCAGGATGCCGGTCAGCCAGGTTCGGACCAGGGAGCGCTCCGCAAACCGCGCGGCGCCTCGTGCCGCGCGGAGCCAGGTATCGTGGACTAGGTCGTCCGCGTCGTCGGGGCGGTCGGCAAGGAGTTCGGCGAGCCGGAGCAGCCCCGGCGTGTGCCGGCGATAGAGCGTCCGCCAGGCCTCGTCATCTCCTTCGACGAGGCCTTGTCGGAAGAGCCGAAGCTCCTCCGCGGAATCACTCACGGCGTGATCGTGCCGGGAGGCGGGTCGATGAACGCGCGTAGTGGAATGATCAGCGTGGCCGTGGGCTTTCCGGGATCGCTCACGAATGCGGCGCGCATCTCCGGCGTGTTTGGCAGGCCGAGGTCGGCGTTCGTCATGTACGGCACCGAGAGCATGAGGTGTGGCTGCCACTTCCCGGCCGGCTGGCCGTCGTCCGAGATGAGCTTCTGGCCCGATGACATCATATACGTCATCGTGAGCCGTTTCGGGAGCCGGAACCGCCCGTCGGCCATCCGGTCGTTCACTTCCCGGTCGATCTCGGCCTTGGGCCGCCCCTTGTGGTACTGCTCGGTCCGGTAGAGCTCCGCCTGCATGACCGTTGCACTCGCCTCGGGGTCGAAACACTCCGGTTCGAGGCTCTCGACCCAGCTACGATTCACCAGGCAGGTCACCCCGTTGGTGCCGGGGACCCCTTCAACGAACCCGGTGTCGGTCAGCACCAGGACTCGGGCGGCAGCGGAAACGCTTGGCGGGGCGGCGCTCCGTGCAAGCGCGATTTCCCGTTCCCGGGGCAAGAGGGCTCGCCGCCCGGTCTGTCCGGCACCGGCCGCCTGCGCCTCCAATCCGGCGGCCGTGCCCACCAGCACCAGCATCGTTCCGAAGGTCGTGCGCATCATGGGTCTATCCTCTCCGAGGTTCCGGCCCGGCGGGCCGTTGGAGATGGGTGAATCAGCCGGCCTCGAAGGTTGCACCGATTGGAACAGTCACGGGGTCCTTTCGCGTAGTAAATTTCAGGACATGCCAGTCACCCCTGATCCCGCCTTGCTCGAGCAGCTCCGAGCCTCTCTCGATACGACCTACGAGATCGAGCGGGAGCTCGGTGGCGGCATGAGCCGCGTCTTCGTGGCCACCGAGCGGGCGCTAGGCCGGCGCGTGGTGATCAAGGTACTGCCTCCCGAACTCACCGCCGGGGTCAATCGGGAGCGATTTCGGCGCGAGATCCAGTTCGCGGCGCGGCTGCAGCATCCCCACATCGTCCCGCTCCTGACCGCCGGCCAAGTGGGGGACATCCTCTACTACACGATGCCGCTGGTGGAGGGGGAGACGCTGCGCTCGAGCCTGGAGCGGGAGCACCGTCTCGATGCGGCGCGGGTCGTGGCCATTCTACAGGATGTGGTTGACGCGCTGGCCTACGCTCATGCGCGCGGGCTGATCCATCGCGATATCAAACCCGAGAACATCCTGCTCCAGCGGCATCATGCCCTGGTGACCGACTTCGGGGTGGCCAAGGCCATCAGTGAAGCACTTCCCGGAACGGCGGCGACGACGGTGGGCATTGCGGTCGGCACGCCGGCCTATATGGCTCCGGAACAACTCGCCGCCGATCCCGCGGCCGATCACCGGATCGATCTCTACGCGGTGGGCCTCCTGGCCTACGAGCTCCTGGCGGGGGGATCTCCCTTTGCCGGATCTTCGCCGCAACAGACCTTGGCGCGCCAGCTCACCGAGCGGCCAACCCCGCCGCACATTCAGCGAACCGACGTGCCGGGGGCGCTGTCGGCCATCATCATGCGCTGCTTGGAAAAGGAGCCCTCCGCGCGCTGGGGCTCGGCCGACGAGTTGCTGCAGGCCCTGAACCAGGTGCGGATCACCTCGTCGAGTCTCCCCGCCGCAACCATAACCGCCGGTTTGGCGGCCCCTCGTCCGTCAAACCGCCGCGCCCTGACGGTTGGGGTGGGATTGGTCGTGGTGGCCGCGGCCGCTACGGCTCTCCTGGTACGCCGTGAAAAGGGCGGGGCCCCCGCCTTTACGATGCAAACCACCCTCGCGCCGGCACCACCGGACACCGTGAAGCCGGTGGCACCCCCGGCGGCGGCCCCACCGGCATCGATCCTCACCCGCGCCGACTCCGAAGCGATTGCCGCCTCGGTGGCGCGCCGGATCAACCAGCATCGGTCGGAACCGACGATCGGGCTTACCCAGGGCCAACTCGATTCGATTCGCGCCGCGGTGCAGAAGTCGGTGACCGATTCGATGATGCGAATGCTCGCCGACAACCGCCGCGTGTTCCGGCCCGACAGCTACCGTGTCGTGACCGCGCCGCCCACGACCCCCGGCGCTCCAGCGAGCTCCATCCCCATGGTTCCCGGCATGGGCGTTGGTCCGGGAGGTGTGACGCGGATCGACAATGCGGGAGTGTATCGCCTCACCCTGTCGGACCTGGCAGACCGATCCGCCGATCATGGCCTCGCGCACCTGACCAAGGCACTCGGCGATTCGCTGCTCGCCGCAATCGGAAGGCGGCGGGGTGTCAGGGTGCTCGATCTGGACGCCGCCCGGGCCGAGGCCCGGCGCACCGGCGTCACCGGCGGCTGGACCAGCCAGCTCGTGACCGACGGCATCCTCCATGGCACGCTCCACCTCCACCAGGACAGCGTCCGTTTCTTTCTTTCGCTCCGAGACCTGTGGGATCCGCGAGCCGGACGGTCGGAGTCTTTCATGGCCAGACGGGATGACGTGTCGGGGTTGCTACAGCGGGTCGTGCCGGCGGTGAACGCCTGGCTCGAGGAGCGGCAGAACGCGCGGCGGATGATCCGGATTTACGAGGGCACCTCGCGCGCCACAGTCGATTCGGCGGTCGAGCAGCTGCGGCGGCTGCGCGGGCTCACCGGGCGGCGCCCGCCGCCGAAGCCGGACAGCGTGCCGAAGCCGGACAGCGTGCCGACGCCCGGTGGCAGTTAGGCTCCCGCCAGCGCTTCCCGCACGGCCTCAAGAAACGCGTCTACCTCACCCTCGGTGTTGTAGTAGTGGGGTGACATCCGCACCGCGGCGTCGACTTGCTTCTCCACAAAGTCGTACTGGTTGTACCACTTGAGGCTCGCCACGGTGTTGATTTTCCGGGCCGAGAGCGCCGCGACGACCCGCTCCGCGTCGCGGCCGGGACGGTCGAAGGTGACGAGGGCGCACCGCGTGCAGCCCCGATCGAGCACCCGGACACCGGGCATCGCCGCGAGGCCGTCGCGCGCCCGTGCCGCCAGCGCCCACGCCAGTTCGCGCGCCGTTCCGACTCCCACCGTGAGCGCATAGCGGGCGGCGGCGGCCATCCCAAGCACCAGCGCGTAGGGAAACTCCCAGTCTTCGTAGCGCTTCGCCGTGGGGGCGAGCTCGTATGCGTCGGGTGATGACCAGACCGCGCCCCGCATATCGACGAACAGCGGGTGATCCCCGCGCGCCAGCGCCTGGTCCGAAGCGTAGAGGACCCCGGTGCCACGGGGGCCGCGCAGAAACTTCCGCCCGGTGGCGGAGAGGTAGTCGCAGTGCAGCGCCGCGACGTCGATCTCGATCTGGCCGAGCGCCTGACAGGCGTCGATCAGGAACGGCGTCCCCGCTTCCCGGCACACTCTTCCCACCGCCGCCACATCCTGAACCAGCCCCGAATTCGTCGGGATCCAGGACACCGACACCAGACGGACCCGGTTGGCGCGAAGCAGCCGGTGAACCGAATCGGGATCGATCCCTCCCTCCGGCAAATCATCGGCGTGAAGGATGCGCACTCCTTGCCGCTTTGCGAGGGCGAGGTACTGAATCTGATTCGAGGTGTAATCGCACCGGCTGGTGAGAATCGTGTCGCCCGGGGCGAAGTCGAAGGAGGAGAGCGCCTGAATGAACCCGGTCGTGGCGTTGGCAACCAGCGCGATGTTCCGGGGCTCGGCACCAAGGAGCCGGGCGAACAGTCCATACGTCTCGTCAACCTGGCCGCGTACCGCATCGGCCGCCTCGTAGCCGCCGATCCGCGCCTCCAGCGCCAGGTGCGCGGTCATGGCATCGACGACCGGGCGCGGCATGAGCGCCGCGCCGGCGTTGTTCAGGTGATTGACATGCTCGCACCCGGGGGTATCGGCCCGCCAACGAGCGAGCCTGGCGTCTTGCGCCACGCTACGGCTTGAGCTTGACGTCGGCGCCGGGACACATCACCCGCTGCAGGCGGACTTCGAGGCTTGGCCCCTGGCCTTCGTTCCGGGGAATGAGCCATCCGTCCGAGGACATCCGGTACATGATCCGCTGGGGGAAGGTCGCTTTCGGATTCTCGAACAGGACGTACTCGTCCACCAGCGTTTTCAACATATAGGTGTTGGGCGGTTCGCCGTTGCTCGACGCGATGAAGGCCACGCCGGAGTCGGTGGCCTCGATCCGAGTGAACTCGAACCCGGTGGCGCGGTCCTTCTTGGTGAGGTAGCGCGTCGTCGCCAAATAGAGATTTTCCGACGGCGTGCTCCAGTTCTCTTCGATGAAGGTCTCCCCGCCATCCAAGGTGCCACGCCAGCACCCCGCGATGAACTTGAGCTTGGGATCGATCTTGAGGGGCTGCCGGGTGGCGGCCTTCTTGGCGGTGTCGGGCTGCTGCGCTGGGGGCGGCGCCGGTTGCTGCGCGGTCAGAAGAACCAGGGCGCTCAACGCCACGCCGGTCCGAAGCATCGGTACGAAGTCTCTCATGGCCGGAAAATCTATTCCTTTCGGGGCGGAATTGCCCTAGGGGGTGCTATGACTGGACGCTTTCTTGGTGCCCTGGACGCACATGGGGGGTGTTGACCTCGGCGCCAACACATTGTATCCTTAAATCCGGATGAACGGATTTATTGAATGACCGCCCCTGCCATCTTCGGGCGGCTCAGCGGCTTGGCCGACCCGATTCGGGGCCGGGTCCTCCTGGCGCTGGAGCGCCAGGAGCTGACCGTGCGTGAGTTGCAGGCGGTCCTCCGCCTCCCCCAGTCCACCGTCAGCCGCCATCTCAAAGTCCTGGCCGACTTGGGCCTCGTCATCACCCGGGGCGAGGGCACCAGCAATTGGTACCGGATGCCGGCGCGCGATCTCGATCCGTCGGCTCGGAGGCTCTGGTCGGCGGTGCGCGAAGAGGTGGCCGGCTCCTCGGCCGCCCTGCGCGACGGAGACCGGCTTCAGCGCGTTCTGGCCGAGCGGCATGTCACCTCTCAGCGCTTCTTCGCGTCGGCGGCCGGCCAGTGGGACCATCTCCGCGGCGAACTCTTCGGCCATCGCGCCGCGCTGGTGGCGTTGCTGGCCCTCCTCGATGAGTCGTGGACCGTCGGCGACCTCGGCTGCGGCACCGGCCAGGTCAGCGCCACCCTTGCCCCGTTCGTGCATCGAGTCATTGCGGTCGATGAATCGGCCGCGATGCTCAAGGCGGCACGGCAACGGACGCGCGACCTTCCGTCGGTCGACATCCGAAGCGGTACCCTCGAAGCGCTCCCGGTGGCCGAAGGCGAGCTCGACGCCGCGCTGCTCATCCTGACCCTTCATCACGCGGCGGACCCGGCACGGGTCCTGGCCTCGGCTCGGCGCGCACTCAAGCCCGGCGGCAAACTCCTCGTGGTGGACATGCTCCCCCACGACCGCGCCGAGTATCGGGAGCAGATGGGGCATCAGTGGTTGGGATTCGCCGAAGACCAGATCCAGGGATGGCTCACCGAAGCAGGATTCTGCGCGGCGCGCCTTACGGCGCTGCCGGCAGACACGAACGCTCGGGGCCCGGGTCTTTTTGTGCTCACGGCGAAGAGTGAATAGCTATTCGCTATTCGCTATTCGCTATTCGCTATTCGCTATTCGCTATTCGCTATTCGCTATTCGCCTAACATAAGGAACTAACTCGTGACCACAAGGACCGCTGTCGCCCACCCATTCGATGCCGCCCGTCAGGCGGGTCGAGAGCCGTTCAAGGTGAAGGATCTCTCGCTGGCGGAGTTCGGCCGCAACGAGATTCGCCTGGCGGAGTTCGAGATGCCGGGGCTCATGGCCCTCCGCAGCGAGTACCGAGGCAAGAAGCCGCTGGCCGGGGCCAAGATCATGGGCTCGCTCCACATGACGGTGCAGACGGCGGTGTTGATCGAAACGCTGGCCGAGTTAGGCGCCGACGTGCGTTGGGTCTCCTGCAACATTTTTTCGACGCAGGACCATGCGGCGGCGGGAGTGGCGGTCGGCCGGGAGGGGAGTGCCGCCGATCCGAGAGGGATCCCGGTCTTCGCCTGGAAGGGGGAGAGCCTCGAGGAGTACTGGTGGTGCACCGAGCAGGCGCTCATGTGGCCGGACGGCTCCGGGCCGAACCTCCTCCTCGACGACGGGGGCGATGCGACCTTGCTGGTGCACAAGGGCGCGGAGTTCGAAAAGGCGGGCAAGGTGCCCCAGTTCAATCCGGTCGCCGATAGCGAGGAATACGGCGTCATTCTGGGCCTGTTGCGGGAGGAACTGGCGAAGCACCCCGGCCGGTGGACTCGGGTGGCGGCGGGGCTTCGGGGTGTCTCCGAAGAAACCACCACCGGCGTCCACCGGCTCTACGAAATGATGCAGGCCGGCACGCTGCTCTTTCCCGCCATCAACGTCAACGACTCGGTGACCAAGTCGAAGTTCGACAATCTCTATGGGTGCCGGCACTCGTTGACCGACGGGATTCTCCGGGCGTCGGACGTCATGCTTGCCGGCAAGGTCGCGGTCATTTGCGGGTACGGCGACGTCGGGAAGGGGTGCGCGCAATCGCTCAAGGGGCAGGGCGCTCGCGTGGTCATCACCGAAATCGACCCGATCTGCGCACTGCAAGCGGCCATGGAGGGCTACCAAGTCACGACGATGGAAGATGTGGTCTCGACCGCCGACATCTTCATCACGGCGACGGGCAACAAGGACATCATCACGGCCGACCACATGCGCCGGATGAAAGACAAGGCGATCGTCGGGAATATCGGCCACTTCGACAACGAAATCGATATGGCCGGACTCAAGACCTTTCCCGGCATCCGCCGGATCAACATCAAGCCGCAATACGACGAATGGGTGTTCCCCGATGGACACAGCGTGATGATTCTGGCGGAAGGCCGGCTGCTCAACCTTGGCTGCGCCACCGGCCATCCGAGTTTCGTGATGTCGGCGAGCTTCACCAATCAGGTGATGGCCCAGATCGAACTGCACACCAACAACGCGAAGTACGAGCGGAAGGTCTACGTGCTACCGAAGCACCTCGACGAGAAAGTGGCTCGGCTCCATCTCGACAAGCTCGGCGTCAAGCTGACCAAACTCTCGAAAGAGCAAGCCGACTACCTCGGCGTAAAGCCGGAGGGGCCGTACAAGGCGGAGCACTATCGATACTAGGGAAGAGGGAAGAGGGAAGAGGGAGGAGGGAGGAGGGAGGGCGTTAGCGCCGCGGTCCGAATAGGTGAAGCAGCGCCTCGCCGACCGTGCCGCGCCAATGCAGGTAGTCGTGCCCGGCGGCGTATTCGCGGTATTCGACCTCGTACCCCTTGGCGCGCAGCACGTCGCGAAAATGCCGGTTTACGTTGAGCATCGAAGGAGATCCGCCGTTGCCTTGCCTCGCTTCGTAGAGGCCGATGTCCATCCAAAACCGGATGGCCTTCTTGGGCGCGCCGGCATATTGGCGTTGAAGCCAGCCCGGCTCCGGATCGGCGGGCGGCGCCCACCAGTAGGATCCCGATTGGGAGCCCACGGCGCCGACGACGCCAGGATGCCGGAACGCCAGATAGCTCGCCGCAATGCCCCCGGCGCTCGAACCGATGGCGGCGGTCCGGGCAGGATCGTTCGTGATCGCATATCGTTCCCGGACCCAAGGAAGTAGCTCGGTCGCGACGAAATCTGCGTATTTCGGGTTGGGCATCAGATCGCCGAGCCGAGTACTGCGGGATTCGAGCCCAACGAAGATGCCGATCATCAGCGGGATGCGGCGCTCGCTGATCAGATTGTCGATGGTGGTATGACTCGGCACGATCCAGTTCGAATAAAACTGCCCGTCGAAGAAGATGGCGACGGGCAATCCCCCCGCTCTTCGCGCCGCCGCCGAGTCGTAGCCCGGCGGCGTGTAGACGCGAATGGGCCGTTCGGCGCCCAGGAGCGCGCTCCGGTAGGTGTGCTCGTGCAGCGCGCCTCGCGGCACGCCGGGGCGTTCCGCTATCCAGGGCTGCGGCATGGCGCGCGGGCCGAGGATGATCGAGCGGTGGCTGCCTAACGATGCCGAATCGATGGCCGGGTTGAACGGGTCGGGACCGCCGCCCGAGGGAAAGGCCGCCGGAGGCGCGCCCGGCTCGAGGGCGGGGTCGTTGGCGAGGAGGGTGTAGGTCAGCCGGGTGTCTTTGCGCATCGGAACCGACCGAAACCAGACATCGGTGCCCGGGACGCGCTCCATCGGCGGGACGGGCCCCACCCATCCGTAGACCAAGACCGACACATTGCGGATGCCGGCGGTGTCGCGATAGGCGAAGGTGACGAGCATCTGCCCCGTGTCGCCGGGGACGTCCTCCAGGAGAGGCAACCCCGCGGTGCGGGCCCGATCCCAGAATGCTCGGGTGGCGGCGCCGGTGCCGACGCGGCCGACACTCGTTCGCAGCGCCGCCATGGTCGGTGAGTCGATCGTCGACGGGGGCGAGGGCGGCGCCCCGGGGGGCTGGGCCGTCGCCATGCGCACCATGGCGTGCGCGATCAGGCAGAGGGCGGCACTCCGTCGTCGGGTTGTCATGCTACAAGTGTAGGCTCGCTGAATGGCCTTGGCTATCAGGAAACTGCGCACCGGGCTCGCCCACTTAGCAGCCTACGGCACCTCTTGGGCAATGACTCGAATCGATTCGAAATACACCTCTGTAAAGCCCTCGAAACCGGAATCGATCCCCGCAATGGCCCAGATAGTGCCTTGGTTAGATGAACGCACTCTGTGTGGTAACACGTTCTTCATTGGCACGCTCGTCCAGACCAATTGATCCGACTCATTCCCGTTGAATAACGATCCCACAACAACCATGTCTTCCCCACCCTGGCTTTGATTGCCCTTATCTATGGAAACCCTCCAGTATGTGCTATTTCCTACCGAGACCACCACTCTCGCCGGTGCCTCAGCTACGGCTCCAATTTTTACTGCGTTTGACTCCCCCGGGCTTCCACCAATTCCGCCAATACCCCTGGAGAAGGGTGTGTAAATGGTCACCTCGATTGTAATGTCATAATTTGTACTCGGTCGTAATCCACCAAACTCTCTGTACAGATATGCAAACACATCGTCGCTTGCGTTGTTGAACTGTACTCTAAGCCCTCTTTCGCTCCCTCTTAAGGGCAACTCACTTCTCTGCCAATTCAACCGATAGAGACTTGTCTCGCCCAGAGTGGGGTAATCAACAAAGTCGGAACTCCAGTTATGCATTCCATCGTTGAATGAGAAAGCCTGATCAAAACTATTTATGCTCTGATGATTATTCTCATTGCATCCGAAGCAAACCGTCAATGCAATGGGGAACAACGCCAACCTCAAGTAGGTCATTGCCTGACTCTTGTTTTGCACTTTATGGTGCGGGCTCCATCAAACCGGGTCAGCTCCAGGCTAAAACAACCCCACCTTCCCCTTCACCGACGCGATGAGCTTCGCGGGGTCGTATCCGATCCCTTGCTTGAAGACCAACTCCACCCGCCTGATGTCGCCGATCTTCGACGACGGGTCGCCGGCGATCACGACCAGATCGGCCTGCTTCTCGCGGGCCAGTGATCCGATGCGGGCGGCCCGGCCAAGATAAATGGCGCCGTTGAGGGTGGCAATCCGAATCGCTTCCACCGGAGTGAAGCCGCTTTCCACGAGGAGCTCGACCTGACGCTGGTTGGAGTAGCCCGGCACCACGCCGCCGCCGGCGGTCGGATCGGTCCCGGCCACCAGCAACCCGCCGGCGCGCGCGAACCGCACCTCCATGGCCCGCGCGGCGGCAAAGAGCTTCGGGTAGATCGACCGCGTATTGCGTTGCGTGGCGGCGTAGCGCTCCTCGAACTGCTGCTTGAGCACCGGTTCCAGCACATCCAGACCAGGGGGCAGCGGCCGGCCGGGGGTGATGGTCTCGAATACGGTGAGGGTCGAGGTCAGCGCCACGCGATGCTTGATGAGATCCTCGATCAATGCACCCACTTCCGGCCCCGCCGGGTCGAGCGCGGCAATGGCTGCTTGCCCCGCTCCCGCGCCTGGACAAAGATCCGGCTTCTTGTCGGCCACGAAGTCGGTGCTGGCGAAGAACCCATGTTCCAGATTGTCTATGCCAATGGCGGCCGCTTCGCGGTAGGTGACGGAACAGAGATGCCCGGTGACCTTGAGCCCTCGGCGATGTGCCTCCTCAACCGCCGCGACCAAATCA
Organism: Gemmatimonadales bacterium; assembly: GCA_013140635.1. Taxonomy (GTDB): domain Bacteria; phylum Gemmatimonadota; class Gemmatimonadetes; order Gemmatimonadales; family GWC2-71-9; genus JABFSM01. The sequence continues at coordinate 4,583 of JABFSM010000088.1, read as the reverse complement.
GCACGCGCGATGTGCATGTAGGCTTTGAACGATGTGGCCCCGGCATCAGCCCAAAAATTCACCAGGCGGCGGGCATCGGCGGCATCCTTGAGCGTGTAGACTTGGCCCAAGGGGAGTCCAGGTTTTTCGACGTAGGGTGCCGTGGCGTCAATCCACGGGCCCGCCCTTTCGCCACGGTCGATAGCGCGCGCGATGCCCAGTTCGCCGTATCCGTTCATATTTCCGGCGGTGCGCATCGAGGTGACGCCGCCGGCCAGATAGAGCCGGGTGAAGCTCTCGACCAGGTTGCCGTATACGCCAGGGCCGGTCGGGTAGTAGAGATGCTCGTGCAGCATCACCAACCCGGGAATGACCGACTTTCCGGAGAGGTCGAGCACCAGAGCGCCGACCGGCACCTGTACCGCGGCCGCGTTGCCCAGATCGGCTATGATGCCGTCGCGGATAATGAGGGTCTGGTCTTCGCGCGCGGGGGCTCCGGTCCCGTCGATGACCCGAACATGGGTCAACGCTACGATGGTGCTATCGACGCTCACGTATTGGCGCGCGTTGGCCGAAAGCTGGGGGCGCTGGGCGGGGGCGCCCCGGGCAAAGAAACCGAGGGCCGCAACGATGGCGAGCGGCACAGATCGACGTATTGGCATCCGGGGAGAGTACTTCGCGATTCTCGACAGGAGAAGGGCTGACATGACGCACCAATGGCGCATCGATTTCCGATTCTATTCCGGCCTGCTCCTGGCCTTGTTGCTGGCACCTGCCCTGGCCGCCCAACGACGCCCCCTTCCGACCCCCGCCTCGGTGTTGGGCTTCGAGCCCGGCGCCGACCGGAAGCTCCCAACCTGGAAGCAGGTGACCGACTACTTCACCGCGCTCGACCGGGCCAGCCCGCGGGTGTCGGTGCGGACCCTCGGCAAGACCACCCTCGGCCGTCCCTTCCTGGTGGCCTTCATCGCCGATTCCGCGACGCTGGTCAACCCGGAACGTTACCGCACGATTCAGCGAAAGCTGGCCGACCCGAGGCTGCGGACGCCGAACGAGCTGCCCCGCCTTATCGCCGACGGGAAGAACGTCATCCTCATCACCTCGAGCATTCACTCGACCGAGGTCGGCGGGTTCCTCACCCCACTGGTGCTGGCGGACCGGCTGGCGCGGGGCGAAACCGCCGAGGCGCGGGAGATCCTGGCGAATACGATCGTGATGTTGGTACCGTCGCTCAACCCCGACGGGGTCGACATCGTGGGGGATTGGTACCGGGCAACCGTCGGCACGCCGAGCGAGGGCAACGGCCCGCCGGCGCTCTACCACCACTACACCGGCCACGACAATAACCGCGACTGGTACGCCTTCACCCAGGTGGAAACCCGGTACACCATCGATTCCCTGTATACGCCGTGGACCCCGCAGATCGTCAACGACATCCACCAGCAGGGGCCGAACGGAGGCCGGATCTTCATTCCGCCGTACATGGATCCGGTGGAGCCGAATATCGATCCGATCCTCACCGCCGGCGCAACGTCGTTAGGTATGGCGATGTCGTGGCGGATGCTGGGCGAGGGAAAGACCGGCGTCGCGACCAACGCCTCCTACGACCAATGGAGCCCGGCCCGGCAATACTCGTTCAATCACCGGGGCGTCCGCATCCTCACCGAAACGGCCAGCGCTCGGCTGGCCACTCCGCTCGAGGTGCCGTTCAGCGCCCTCGGCACCGCCCGGGGCTATGACGCGCGGGTCACCAGCTGGAATTTTCCGGCGCTCTGGCCCGGCGGCACCTGGACCGTCGGCAACATCGTGGACTATCAGACCAGCGCCAGCTGGGCTTTGCTTGCCGAGGCCGCCCGCGACCGGCGCGCCTGGCTCACCAGCTATGCCGCGTTAGGTGACCGGGCGCTCGCCGAGCATCATCCTTGGCGGCCCGGTACCGACGTGCCGGCGGCGTACCTGATTCCGAAGGCCCAGCCCGATGCGCAGGCGCTGGCCCGCCTGCTTTGGACGCTGCAGCACGGTCAGGTGGAAATCCGGGAGAGCGACGGGCCGGCGACGGCCGGCGGCAAGGAGTATCCGGCGGGAAGCTATCTGGTGCCGACGCGACAGATGTTCGGGAGCTACGCCAATGCGCTGCTCGAACGGCAGCGTTACCCGAACCTCCGAGAGTATCCCGGCGGTCCCCCCAAGGCGCCGTACGACGTTACCGCGCATACTCTGCCGCTGCTGTTCGGCGTCGAGATCGCCGCCGTAACCGGTCCGATGCCGGCGGCCGGCAATCCGATCGCCGCCGTGGCGGAACCGGCCTACCGGGTGCCGGGCCTCAGCGAAAGAGCGGGAAAGCGAATCGGCCTCTATCGCAGCTACTCCGCGTCGATGGATGAGGGGTGGACCCGCTGGATGCTCGACGTCAACAAGATCGGTTATCAATCGGTCGTCGACCGCGACATCCGCGCCGGCGGGCTCAACGCGAAGTTCGACGTGATCATCGTGCCGGATCAGAGCGTCGGGCAATTGACTCGCGGGCTCGGCAACAGCTATCCCGACTCGCGCCGGGGCGGCCTGGGCGCCGACGGGGCCAAGGGGTTGCGGGAGTTCGCGGAGAGCGGGGGGACGATCCTCTTCTTCAACGAGGCCAGCGAGTACGCCATCGAAGCGCTTGGGCTTCCGGTCCGGAACGTGCTGGCGGGGGTGCGGCAGAGCGACTTCTATGCGCCGGGATCGCTGTTAGGCGTCGAGGTCGATCGCGCCCACCCGATCGCCGCCGGATTCTCCGCCCCGGTACCGGCGGTCTGGTTCGAGGATAGCCCCACCTTCGAAGCCACCGATCCCGCGCGCGTTACGGTCGTGGCCCGCTACCAAGCCGCCGGCGACCCGCTCCTCTCCGGCTGGCTACTGGGGGGCGACAAGCTCAACGGGAAAGCGGCCCTCGTCGAAGTGGCGGTGGGAAAGGGCCGGGCGGTGCTCTACGGCTTCCGGCCGCAGTACCGCGGCCAGACGATGGCCACGCAGCCGTTGATCTGGGGGGCGATCGGGCGCGGCGCCACGCCGTAGGCGTGGCGCTCGCGTCGGATCGAGTCGGTTTCAGCGCGGATTCTTCTTCGGCTTAGCCAGCGAGCGGTAATACTCCTCCACCAGCGCGCGGTATTCGGCGGGCGCTTGGGCCGGTGCACCCAGTGCGGGGCGATTCTCGTCCGACTGGCCGAGCCGGCGCCACAACTTGAATTCCCAGGTCTTGAGCCCTTCGATCACGGCGGCCTGGAGGTCGGCAAGATTCTTCGGATCGCCGAAGGGACGGCCCGACTCGAGCCGGCGCAGGTCGCTCACGATACGATCGAGCTCTTCCGGCGGAACACCCTGCTGGGCCAGTTCGCGGCGCAGCGCTTCGGCGGCTTCACGCTGCATGCCGAATTCGCGAGAGAACTGGCGCGTGTCGTTCGGGTCGAGCCGGCCGCCGCTGGCATTGGCGCCACCCGGCGGGCCCGATGCATTGCCCCCTTGCGGGTTGCCACTCGGCGCGCCGCCCTGACGGCCCTGGCCCGGTTGTCCACCCTGCTGGCCCTGCCCCTGACCGCCTTGCTGACCTTGTTGCCCCTGCTGGCCGCTCTGTCCTTGCTGACCGCTCTGACCCTGTTGCCCTTGCTGGCCCTGTCCCTGCTGCTGTCCGGCTTGGCCCTGTTGACCCTGTTGTCCTTCTTGTCCTTGCTGCTGACCCCGCTGCTGTTGCCCCTGCTGGCCGCCCGGCTGCGCTCCCTCTTGGCGGTCCTCGATCCGGCCGCGGAGCGATTCCAGTCCGCGCACCAATTCGCGGGCGCGTTCGAGCGCCTGATCGCGCTTGCCTTCGGAAGATTCAGTGAGCGCGCCGGCGGCTTCGCCGAGCTTGTCGCCCACATCCTTGATGTTCTCGCCGATCTGCCCTTCGAAGCTCTTGGCGTATTCGTTCGAGCCGCCCCGAATGACGCTCTTCGAAAAGGCGATCTTGTCGCGGAGCCGGGTGTTCCGAATCGCTTCGGCGGTCTGGCCCAGCTTGCCGGCGGCGCCGGGTTGGTCGCGCCGCGCTTCCCGAGAAAGCCTTTCGGCGTCGGCTTCGAGGCGCTGGACATCCGAGGCGAGCCCGTCCTTCCGTTCGCCTAACCGCCTGAGCTTCTCTTCGCGGTCGGCCCCCTGCGCGCCCGCCAGCGCGCCGACGTCCTTGGTGATTTCCTCCTGTTTCTGTCCCAGCTCGTCCGCCTGCCGCTTGAGGTTCTTGACCCCTTCGCTCAATTCGCTGGCCCGCGCATTCTCGAGCCCGCGGGTGGCGTTCTTGAGCTTGTCGAGCGCGGCGCTGCCCTGCTGCGACCCGCTCTGCCCGCTGCTTGCCGCCTTGCGCATCGCTTCGGCGGCGTCCTGCATTTGCCGAGCGGCGTCGGCGAGCTCCGGCGAATTGCGCTCCCGGGCCAGCCGTTCGAGGCGCCGGGCCTCCTCCTCCGCTTCTTGGGCCAGGCTCCGTTGCTGACCGCCGCCGCCCCCGCCGCCGCTCTGTTGGCCGAGCCGGTCGCGAAGGGCATCGGCCATCCGCTGCATCCGCTCGTTTTCCTGCTGCTGCCGGCTGGCCAGCCGCCGGA
>JABFSM010000115.1 GCA_013140635.1 Gemmatimonadales bacterium | reverse complement strand
CGGCCCAGCCGGCCAGCGCGCGGCCGTTCAGGGCGCCAAGCTCGGCCATCGGGTGGCGCTCGTCGAACGGCGCCGCTCCCTCGGCGGCACCTGCCTCGAAACGGGCACCATCCCGAGCAAGACCTTCCGCGAGGCGGTTCTCTGGTCCTCCAACCCCTTCGACCGCCGGCCGTCCCGCGCCGAGGCGCGCCCCACGGCGGAGGAGCTCCTCTCCAGGGTGGCGCAGGTGATCGGGCAGGAGGGATCGGTCATCGGCCAGCAGCTTCGGCGCAACGGGGTGGAGGTGGTCGGCGGGGCCGCCTCCTTCAAGGACCCGCACACCGTACTGGTGGAAACCGATGCGGGGTGGCGGGAGCTCACCGCCCGGAATGTGATCGTCGCGGTCGGTACGGTGCCGGCCCCGGCGCCGGGGGTGACCGCCGACGGCGACGTGATTCTCACCAGCGACGATATCGTCCGGCTCGGCCGGCTTCCCCGCACTATGACGGTGATCGGCGCCGGCGTCATCGGGGTCGAATACGCCTCGATGTTCGCCGCGCTCGGCGTCGAAGTCACCCTGGTCGAAAAGCGGCGGCGGCCCCTCGAGTTCCTCGATGAGGAAATCGTCGACGAGCTGATCCACCAGCTTCGGAAGCGCCACGTCATCTTCCGCCCCGGCGAAACGGTCGACCGGCTGGAGATCGCGGAGGGGTCGGCCAAGCGCGCGGTGATCCACCTCGATTCGGGCAAGCGGATCGTCTCCGATATGGCGCTCTTTTCGGCGGGTCGGATCGGGGCCACCGCCTCGCTGAATCTGGCGGCCGCCGGGCTCGACGCCGATGTCCGGGGGCGGCTCGATGTCGACGCGGAGTTCCGGACCCTCGTGCCCAACATCTTTGCGGTCGGCGATGTGATCGGGTACCCGAGCCTCGCGGCCACCTCGAGCGAACAGGGACGGCTTGCCGCCTGCCATGCCCTCGGCCACCCCGCCGGCAAGATGGCGCAGCATTTCCCCATCGGGATCTACGCTATTCCGGAAATTTCCATGGTGGGGGAGACGGAGCGGGAGCTGACCGAGCGGAAGGTGCCGTACGAGGTCGGGGTGGCCCGGTACCGGGAGATTGCCCGGGGCCAGATCCTGGGAGATGAGAGCGGCTTCTTCAAAATGCTCTTCCATCGGGAAGACCGGCGGCTGTTGGGGGTACACATCATCGGGACCGGGGCCACGGAGCTGCTACACATCGGGCAGACGGTGTACGGGCTGGGTGCCGGGCTCGATTACTTCCTGCAGACGGTCTTCAACTATCCGACGCTGGCGGAGTGCTACAAGGTGGCGGCGCTCAATGCGGCCAACAAGCTGGCGGGGTGAGGGGCTAGGGCGGCTCCGAACCGCCGGCACTTGACGGGCAATTCGGCGTCCAACATCCTTCGGCATGTCCAAGCACAAACCCCCGGCCACGCCGCCCGCCGTCGATCCGAACGCCGCCGGTTTCCAGGCGATCCTGGCGCGGAAGAAGGCGGAGCGCACCAAAGCGGAACTCGCGAAACCTAACGCTGACATGACGAAGGCGCAGAAGCCGCGGGTCAAGCCACAGATGCGGAGAAGGCCGTAATTGGTTCCTGAAGGGGTCTTCTTTGACGGGAAGTCATGGCTACACCTGCGCGAGGCTGGTGTGACACTCTCCGCTGACTAGCTGTGAACTCCTCCTACTCGAGCTTCTCAACTGCAATGGGGCGTCGAGCCAGAGTCCTCGTTCGATATCCGGAAATCGACGTATTGTCCACAAGTTGATCGAGGCTCTGAATCGTGAATACCTTCCCCCTGGTTGCCAGAAGAAGCTTCTTCATGTCTTCACGTCTCACCCTGAAGCCACGTCCGCCGATGCAAGCAATCACTTCGAATCGAGGATCATTCGGAGACCTCCCCTCGATACTAAGGGACGCCAGGTGTTGGACCCGAGTAACCTTGTCCCTTGCCGTTCCGTCATCCTCCGCAATCTTTGCTTCGATGACAACGCGAGGGTTGGCCTCGCTCGGTACGACAAAATCCGGTGCTTGATCAAACCCAGTAATCTTGTCGGCTCGTGCGGTCTTGCGGTTGCTGACTCCTGCATCTAACAGTGCTTTTTCGATTGCAGTTTCGAGCCCACCACCCACCAATTCGCTCACCGAATCGCGATGCCCGGCGAATGGTCGCCCGAGGTATCTCTCATACAAGAGCATCGAGTACGCCACGCCAAGCGTTGCCATGGTCTTCAGACTCTCAACGCCCAGCTTCGTGTCCACCTTGTCGAGCCGATGAAGTTTCCCAGGAGGAACCGCAGGTGCACCCCCGACGAGCAAGGAACATGCGGCGACAACGAGCGCCCGGAGCCTATCGCGGGAGATGGGTTTGAGGTTCAGTGGTCGGGTGGGCTCTATCCTCACTCGCCGGTCGAGAGTGCGGACGTAGCCCTGCGAAAGTTCCACACCTGTCCGGATGCCGCCTTCGTAAGCCCACTCCGGCGGAGTGAAGCCGAGTATTGCCCGGAGTACTATGAGGGCAATCGGCGCTGCCTCAACGACCGCGAGAACGGCATTCGGCTCCCAAACCTCGAAGCCGTGAGTGCCCCGCTTGAGAAGCTCATACCCCTCTTCGAAGGTTGGAAACTCGACGAATCCTGCCCCTTTTGGCATGATCAGGAAGTCAGAAGCAAGAGCGCTAAATACCTGCTCGGTGAAACCATCCAGATCAGCTAGAACCGCCTCAAAAGGCACTTCAAAAGGGAATGGCATCGGCATAGGTCTTAAGGGATGCATCCGATTCACGGAAGAAGTCACTTTGAGCGTACAAAGGTATACCTGCCTCCCCTCGCAGATGCTGAAGTACTGCATCACCCCCGCCGATTTCGGCCGTGCTCTTCGCGATTCGGTCGAGCTTGTCACGAGTTGGCAATGACACGTCCCATCCATCCCTAAGGTTCCAGACGATTTGTCGAGAAAGGTGCCCATATGAAAGACACCTCTCGTCCCCACGCGACACTTTGAGCCCGGCGGCCGTGAGCTGCGCTATATCTTCGCTCACAAGTTCAGCGAGGTGGATCGACGTCGGAGCAATCCAAGCTCTCGGAACTCGACCAGTGGACCGGCAAACAAAGATCGTGTCAACAACCGAAGACCCTGTCCCGCTAATATGAATAGAGGCACCCATCTCTGCCGGACACGGTAGCGACGCCGAACAGACTAGGCCTGCGTCCAGAATCGCCATAATGACAGGGAAGTAAGCCTCCTGCTGATTGTGGTGATAGGTGAACGCCAATGGCGCGCCTGCTTTCAGTGCCTTTGCCACATTGGTGAAGACAGCTGCCAGCCCTTCAGCAAAGTGCTGAAGTCCCCTCGCCAGGGTATCGTTGCCAGTCAATTCTTCTGCGTTCCTCGTACTAGGCGACTGGAAGCCCGGCACTTTCGATCCCATCAATCTGCGAAGCCAGACGTAGCAATAGTCCATCAACTCCGCATACTGAACGCTGCCAAAGTACGGCGGATCGGTGAAGACCCCGTCAAGAGAGTTGTCAGCTAGCGGAATATCCGCCCCGCTGCCACAATGCAGTTGCACCTGACGCTGATCCGCAACATCTGGCTTGGCATCCCCAATCCATTCACCTGGGATGTAGACCCGGCGTTTCGTCTTATGATCGTGAACCACTTCGAATGGCCTGTCACAATACTCTTTTGCCTTCGAGTATTTCTCGATGATGTTTAGCCAACCTCCACTGCCGATATTCCCCGTCTTTCCTCCTGCAATTCCAAGAAGGTTGGACTCACAGCGGACGAGCCCCGCTGGAAAACCGTGCACTGAGAAGACATCCAGCGACTTCAAGGCCATCGTGTCGTAACGGCACAGCAGATTCTGGTATCGAACCAGATCCGAGAGGTTTGTGGCGAGTGCTACTTGAATCCTCTCGTCTGTAATCGCTCTTATTGCTTCACAGCTCAATTCTAGTCCCAAGAGTTGTCGAGCATTGAAAGTATCTCGATACTTTCGATAGCCCCAGCGAAGCAACCTATTGGTCTCGTCGCCAGGGGGAATGTCGTCATCAGGTATGAAGCTATGCGGCATATCCGCGAGTGCCTGTTCAACCGATACAAATGTGGCCAAATCCCTCTCATCTGGCCGCTTAAAGAACCTACCTTCCTGTGAGGGTTTGCATGATTGACAATGGTATTCCATGGCAAACATGCGCATGCGAGGAGGACCAGTTTCGGGCGAAGGGAAGCGATTGACCTCACCACAGTGAGGGCACGGACACCGATTGCGTGATGCCGGGCCAGCGACGGAGAGGAGGCTATGGCAGGCTGGACACTTTCCCGGGTCGTCAACGGACGCTGTTTCACAGAGATCCCCGCACGAACTGCAAACAATCACATTCGCAGGGTGCCTGACGGCTTCAGCGATCAGATAACCTGGGAAGAGGGAGATGTCCTCAAAACAATAGACACACTGTTGGATCGTCACCCACAGGAAGTACTTTGCGTGAGCTTCGTCGGACCCGCAAACTCCGCACTTGGTCCTGTATAAATGCCCAATTCGATCCTCGAGAGCGCCAACCAACCTCTGCGCTTCGCTGCGGTACGCCGTGACTTCTAGGTGCTCAATCTCCCTCTGGACAATCCAGTAGCTCATTGGATTGATGTCTGCCCCAACTACATCGCAGCCTAGCCTGTTGGCTTCCATGAGAGGGGTTCCCCCCCCCATGAAAGGGTCGGCAATCTTCAAGTGCCCTAGATCATGGCCGTTATAAAACGTCTCGGAAAGCGTCCCTTCGACGAATTCGGAAAGAATTAGCCCCCTAAACAACGATCCCGGTCGCCGTGCAAACCACTTGTGAACCGCGATGACCGGCCGATAGTTCTGTTGGATCTGCTTTTCACGCAGAGCTTGGCGAGAAATAAACTCCACATCAAAACTGGTCTCAATCGTCATTGACTGCTCGGTTAGAGAGATGCCACAACTTGAATGCCGCACCGCGTTTCCAACGGTAACCTAGACCCGCCTCCCCACAACGAAAAGGCACAACATTACGCGGTAGCCGGCAAAAAGGCTACAAGAATGAACCCTTCGCGGGGGTCACAATTCTATGTCAAGCCAGCCGAATTGACTGAGGAATTCAGCCTGGGAACTAGTGCAGGTGTCATTAAGAACGCACTGGCTAGACGACCGGCCAGCGATCCTTGAGACAGACTCGGCCCAAAGCAGGATTCACAAGAGCGAACCCCTCAAGGCCTGAAAGGGCATTGAAGAACTCACTGGAGGTCACCTTCTTTCGCAATAGCAGGGGCGGGACTCGAACCCGCGACCCCGGCATTATGAGTGCCGTGCTCTAACCAGCTGAGCTACCCTGCCAGAGCCGGCAAAAATAGCGCCGTTGGCCGCCGCTGTCACCCGGAACTGGGTTTGCTTCGACCCTCCGGGTCTCGCAACCTCGGCTTCGCTGCGCGAGATTGCTTCGCTACGCTCGCAATGACTGTCGCAATGACTACCTGTCCGGCCGCACCAGCGTAAACTCCACCTCGCCCTTCCGTAGCATTCCGTACTGCTCCCGCGCCACCCGCTCCTGCATGGCAGGATCGGTCTCGACCAGCTTTTTGACCCGCGCCAGGCTATCCACCTCGGCGCGCAACGCCACCAGCCGTTCCCGCTCGGTCCGCTCTTTGGAACGAAGCGCGAGCCACTGGGGCGTACTGTACTCCCCAACCATGAGGGCGGCCCACACCGCCCCCGCCACAACCAGAACCACAACCCAGCGCCCCGGGCCCACAGTTTGTACATGTCCCGG
>JABFSM010000228.1 GCA_013140635.1 Gemmatimonadales bacterium | reverse complement strand
GTGGATCGCTGCTTTGGCAGGCGGTTCGTTCCGGCACGTCGATCCCATCCGACCCGCTCATTCCCAGGGCCTATGCCACCGCTCCCGGCGCGATCGACTCTGTGCCCCTCCCCGGTGGTGGTTACGCCATTCTCGGTCCTCGGAGCCGGCTCACGATCGACCTGGGCTACGGCCGCCAGACTCGAGATGTCACGCTCGAGGGCGAAGCGCTCTTCGAAGTGCCGCACGACGAATCGCGTCCGTTCACGGTACACGCCGGGGCCGCCCTGGTGCGAGACATCGGGACGACCTTCACCGTGCGGAGCGACGAAGAGGGTGTGAAGGTGGTGGTGATCTCCGGGAGCGTCCTCCTCCGCGACACCATCGGCGCCGCGCCGCGCACCGCCACCCTCGGGGCGGGGGACATGGCGCGGCTGGGGCGGCAGGAGCCGGTGAACGTGCGGCGCGGCATCCGGACCGACGAACAGACGGCGTGGACCCGGAAGCGGCTCGTCTTTGACGATGCGACGCTCGCGCAGGTGAAGGACGACCTTCGGCGCTGGTACGGGATCGAACTTGTCCTCGCCGATTCCGGGCTGGCCTCGCGACATGTGCGGGCGTCGTTTGCCGGCGAGCCGCCCGACCAGGTACTCAAAGTGATCGGCCTGGCCCTCGGTGCCTCGATCGAGCGCCGAGGCGACACGGCGGTGGTCCGGCTCCGAAAGGGCGGCTCGGGCCCCCCGTGAGAGTGCCGGGCGGAGCGCTGCTCCTCCTGCCGGCGCTGGTCTTCCTCGGAAGGCCGGCGCCGGTTGGCGCTTCGCTCACTTGCACCGCCGCCTCCGATTCCGCGGCGGCCGGAACGGACGCCTCCGGATCGCCGCTGCTTCGCCTCGTGTCATTCCACTCGCGGGAGATCTCGCTTCGCGACGCCCTGGACCGTATCGCGGCGAGCGCCCGGGTGCGGCTCTCCTATAGCGCGGAGGCCCTGCCGCTCGACCGGCGGCTCTGCCTGGCTTTCGACGGCACGACGGTCGGTGGAGCGCTCGCCGCGCTCTTCGCCGGCAGCGCGATCCGATTCGTGGCCGTCGGCGCGGACCACATCGTGCTCGCGCCGGCGCCGGCGGACGCCAAGCTCGCCGAACGGCCTCCGGTGATCCTCGACCGCATCGTGGTGACGGGGCGCGCCGACGGCGCGACCCAACGGGCGTTGCCGATCGCCCTCGACATTCTCGACGGGCGCGATCTGGCCGGGCGATTGACGGTGACCATGTCGCAGGCTCTCAACTCGGCGGTGCCGGGACTTTGGATGTGGGAGCAATCGCCGGTGAGCGTGCTCGCCAAGTACGGAAGCATTCGCGGCGCCAGCTCCTTCGGCATGAGTTACCCCAAGGTCTATATCGACGGCATTCAGGTGGCCAATCCGCTCCTTCTGACCCGGCTCATGCCCGAATCGATCGAGCGGATCGAGGTCATTCGCGGCCCCCAGGGTGCCGCGCTCTACGGCGCCGACGCCATCAGCGGCGTCACCAACATCGTGTCCCGGCACGATGCGGCGGAGGACGGCCCCCGCGCAAAGATGAGCGCCGGCCTCGGCCTCGCTTCGAGCGCCTACTCGGCCGGCGGCGCGGTGCAACAGGATTACGGGTTCTCCCTCCGCGCCGGCTCGAACACTCGATCCGTGGGCCTGACGGTGGCCGCCGGCGCGCTCGGCGCGTATGTACCGAGCGCCTACTCGCGGCACCTGTCCGTCGTGGGTGTAGGAAAACGGGTCGGTGCCAAGAGTATCCTCACCGGCACGGCCCGGTTCTTTGGGCTCAGGACGGGCACGGCGCGGAGCCCGCTCTTGAGCACCGTGGTTCCGCCCGGCGGCATGATGCCCATCGCGGGGACCCAGTCGATGTCGGAGTACACCCTGGGTATGACGGCGAAGTTCTTTCCCGGCGATCGGTGGCAACACACCCTCGTCGCGGGACTGGACGGATATGCGCTCGATGGCGTACCGGACGACCGGAGCCCGATTCCGTCGGCCGCGGCGGTCGCCTTGAACGACGCGCGCGGGTCGGCGGCCCGGGCCACCCTGCGGGCAAGCAGCGTGCTCCGGCTCAAGACCGGGACCCGAGAGGCGGCGGATCTCACCCTATCGGCCGAACAGTCCTTCTTGCGGGAACGCGCCGCGGAGGATCAGGTGCCGCCCCGCAAACCGGGTGGTCCGCCCCCTCCCCCGCGGCCTCCCTTGGCGGGAGCCGACGTGGTGCGCTGGCGGGGGAACACCGGACTCACGGCGCAGGTGAACGCCGCGTGGCGCGAGCAACTCTTCCTGGTGGGCGGTGTGCGGGTCGAGCGTGACGAGGGGAGCGCCGGCGTCGGGCGGTTCGCCACCCTTCCGATGGTCGGCGTTGCCTGGGCCCGCGAACTTGACGGCGTCTCTTTCAAGCTGCGCGGCGCCTATGGCAAGGGAATCCGCTGGCCCGAGACCCCGGTGCGGGAGACCCTGTGGGAAGGGGCCCGGCCCGGCGGCATGGCGCCGTCGCTCGCGCCGGAAGAACAGTCGGGCCTCGAGGGTGGCGTCGATCTCGCGGTCGGCAATGTGCTGAGCCTGCAGGTGACCCGCTTCGATCAGGTCGCGTCGGGCCTGATTCAGCGGGTAACGGTGCTCGGCGATACGGCGGGCGCACCGGGGCCTAACGCACGGCCGCTCCGGTTCCAGCTCCAGAACGTGGGCGAGATCCGGAACCGGGGGTGGGAGGCGCAGGCCGGCGTGCGCCGGGGCCCGGTGGCGCTGGCCGTGTCCTGGAGCCGGGTCGATAGCCGGGTGCGGCGGGTGGCGGCCAATTACTCCGGGGAGCTGATGCCGGGGGATCGGATGCTCGAAGTGCCGTCGAGCACCGTCGGCGTGACCGCGTCGTACGCCGGAAGGGGGTGGCTCGGCGCGCTCACCGCCTATCGGGCAATGGACTGGATCAACTACGACCGGGTGGCGCTGGCGCATGCCTTTGCGGGCCCGAACCGGCCGCCGCGGGATTTTGTCGGCCGGAATCTTCGTGCCTTCTGGCGCGAATACCCCGGGGTCACCCACCTCAAGGCGAGCGGCGCCTTTCAACTGCGGCGGCGGTTCGAGGTGACGCTTTCCGCCGACAACCTGCTCAACCGCCAAACGGGAGAGCCGGACAATATCACGGTTCTGCCGGGCCGCACGATGTCCTTCGGGCTGCGCACGTCGTTCTAGCGCGAACCACCGGCGGGGACCCGGTCCCCGGGAGGTCCCATGAAACGCCTGGCTCTTCTGCTCTTCGGGGCTGCTCCGGCCTTTGCCCAGCACCCCCCTCTCACCATCGCGGGAATCACCGCCCGCCCCGGAGAGGCGGCGTCCGGGTACCTCGAGGTGCCGGCGGGGTCGGATGCCGCCACTCGCATTCCGATTTCGATCATTCGGGGCCGGGAGCCGGGGCCGACGCTGGCGCTGATCGGCGGGACTCACGGCTCGGAGGTCGCTCCGATCGTGGCACTTCAGCAAGTGCGCGCCTCCGTGGATCCTACCCAGCTTCGGGGGACGCTTCTGATCGTCCACGTCGCCAACCTGCCTTCGTTCTTGGGGCGCACCATCTACTACAGCCCGGTGGACGGCAAGAACTTGAACCGGGTCTATCCGGGAAACCCATCGGGAACGGTCTCCGAGCGGATCGCGCACCGGATCACCACCGAGATCATCGAGCGGGCCGATTACCTGATCGACATGCACGCCGGCGACGGCAACGAGTCGCTCCGGCCCTACACCTACTGGAACAAGCTTGGCCTCGACGCACGCGTCGACTCGGTGGCGCGCGAGATGGCCCGCGCCTGGGGGGCCGATCACATCGTTATCGACACCACGCGCACCCGCGACCGGGAGCGTTCGACGTACACGCAGAACACCGCCCATATTCGGGGCAAGCCGGCCCTGACGACCGAGACCGGCTATCTCGGCGTTCCCGATCCGGTGATGGTCGAGCTCAACGTCATCGGGGCGTTTCGCGTGATGCGGTTTCTCAAGATGCTGCCGGGCCCGGTCGAGATGGTCGAGGCGCCGGTGTGGCTGGGGCCGTACGAGGTGCTGACCAGTCCGGAGACCGGCGTCTGGCATCCGGCGGTCGAGCGGGGTCACACCGTGGCGCGTGGAACTTTGATCGGCACGGTGACCGACTTCGTCGGCGCCAAGGTCGCCGAGGTGCGCGCCGGCTTCGATGGCGAGGTGATGTACGTCGTCGGCACGCCTGCCATGAACAAAGGGGAGCCGGTGGCGATGGTGGCGGCGCGGGCTCGGCCATGAGCCGATCCAATTCTACCGGCACCCTCTTACCCGGATAGCAGTTCGTCCAGCGCTCTAGGAACGCGGTATCTTCGTCGTTCGCCTCCACGCCTTCCCCCGGAGCCCCGATGAAACCGAACGTCGGCCGTCTCTCGCTGATGATGTTTCTCCAATACGCCGTCTGGGGCGCCTGGCTCCCGCTCGCGGCGCGCTACCTCACGGCCAGCCCGGCCGACGGCGGCCTCGGCTTTACCGGCACCCAGATGGGAACCATCTTGGGCCTCGCCGGCTCGATCGGCGCCATCTGCTCGCCCTTCATCGCGGGCCAGCTCGCCGACCGCCACTTCAGCACGGAGCGCTTCCTCGCGGCGCTGCTGGCCATCGGCGGGGTCCTCAAGTGGATGACGGCGTCGCAGACCAGCTTCCAAGCTTGGCTCTGGCTCTCGATCCTCTACAGCATTGTGTACATGCCGACGCTGGCCCTCTCGAACTCGATGGCCTTCGCCAATCTGAACGACCGCGACCACGACTTTCCGAAGGTGCGGGTCTGGGGCACGATCGGGTGGATTGCCGCGAGCTGGATCTTCCCGATGATCTACCTGCAACAGGATCTCCACCTCCAGGGTATGCCCCCCTTCCTGGTCGGCCCGGAGCTCCCGAACGTCACCGCGCGGCTCGCCGATTCGCTCCGCTTCTCCGCGATCATCTCCTGGGGCTATGCGTTGTTCTGCCTGACGCTGCCGCACACGCCGCCCAAGAAGGACGCGGTCGAGAAGCTCGCCTTCAAGAAGGCCTTCCGGCTTCTGACCGATCCCTCCTTTGCCGTGCTCGTCGTCGCCGCCCTGCCGATCAGCATCATCCACCAGGTGTATTTCCTGCAGACGCCGTCCTTTCTAGTGCACTTGGGGCTCGGCGACAGCCAGATCGGCCCCGCCATGACGATCGGCCAGTTCAGCGAAATTGCCGTTATGGCCCTGCTCGGCATGATGCTGGCCCGGCTCGGCTTCCGAAGAGTGATCGCCATCGGCGCGTTCGCGTACTTCATTCGCTATCTGATCTGGAGCATCCCAACCCTTCCCGTGCCGGTGCTGGTGGCCAGTCAGGCGCTCCATGGGATCTGCTACGCCTGCTTCTTTGCCGGCGCCTATATCTACGTCGACCGGGTCGCCCCGACCGATGTGCGCCACTCCGCCCAAACGGTCTTCGGGATCATCATCTTGGGCGGGGGTCCCGTCCTCGGCGGGCTCCTGTCGGGATGGCTGGCCGACACCTACGCCCAGACCGGCGGGGTGGTGGATTACGCCGCGCTCTGGCGGGTCGTCTCGTTCGTTGGACTCGGGGCGGCCGCCTTCTTCTACCTCTTCTTCCGGGAGCGGAAAGCCGCCACGACGGCCTGATCAAACCCTTGCCCTTCGGCCGGCATCCCACTGTTGTGCCTGGTCTTACACTTGCCGCCGACGGTGGCCGTCTCGAAGGTGCCGCCCGGCTCGCCCTGGCCGCCCCCCCGGTCATGAGCGAGCTGGTGGCGCGCGCGCGGGCCGGCGATGAAGAGGCTTTCGGCG
>JABFSM010000161.1 GCA_013140635.1 Gemmatimonadales bacterium | reverse complement strand
GGCCAGCGGCTGCAGCACGAACACTTGGCAGCGCGATAGCAGCGCCGCGTTGAGGCTGAAGCTCGGATTCTCGGTGGTGGCGCCGATCAAGGTGACGGTGCCGCGCTCGACGTGAGGCAGGAAGGCGTCCTGCTGTGCCCGGTTGAAGCGGTGGATCTCATCACAGAAGAGAATCGTCCCTCTCCCCAGCCGCCGCCGCTCCTCCGCCTCCTTGATGATCTCCCGTACCCGCTGCACCCCTTCGGTGACGGCGCTGAACGCGATGAAGGCGCGGCCGGTGTGGGCGGCAATCAGGTGGGCGAGCGAGGTCTTCCCGGTGCCTGGCGGCCCCCAGAGAATGGAGCTGCCCAGATCTCCTCGGCGGAGCGCATCGCCGAGCGCCCGCCCCGGCGCAAGGAGATGGCTCTGCCCGGCAAACTCCCCCAGGGTGCGGGGCCGCATCCGGGCCGCGAGGGGGGCCGCGGTGGAGAAGAGCTCGGGCGCGTCGTCCATGGCCATCGGGTCAGCTTGCGCCGAGACTGAACGCGCCGAGCAGGAGGAGCGCAAAGATGCCGCCTAGGAAGGCGGCGGTCATCCGAAAGCCTTTGCTCGCCTGGAACTGGGGGACGAGGTTCGAGGCCGCCACGTAGAGGGTGACACCTGCCGCAAGCGCCAGTCCGTAGGTGGCGAGCGGTGCCAGCAACTCGGTGAGGAGCACGCCGGCCACTGTCGCGACGGCGAGCACCATGCCGGCGCCGAGGGCGCGCCGCCGCCCCGCTCCCGAGGCGAGCATCAGGCTTGCGATCGTCACCCCTTCCGGCAGTTTGTGGAGCAAGACCGCGAGGAAGAAGAGCGCACCGAGCTTTTCCGAGACGAGAAAGCCGCCGGCAATGGCGACGCCGTCGAAGAAGGCGTGCAGCGAGAGCCCAACGAGCGCGCTGTACCCCGCATTCGCGCTGACTTTGTGGGTTTCTTCCCCGAAGTGGAAGTGGGGGGTGAGGACATGTTGCGCCACATGCACCACCACGTACCCGACGAGCACCATCATTCCCGCCAGCGGCAGCGCCGAGCCGGCGCCGAACACCTCCGGCAAAACGCCGACCAGCACCAGCGCCAGCATGAACCCCGCGCCGAACGCTAGGCAGGTTTCGATGAAGCGAAGGCTGCGGCGTTCCTGACGGACCACCGCTGCTGCGCCGACTAGGTTGCCAAGCGCGGCGCCTAAGCCCATCAGGATGGGGTTCATTGCCATGAGCGCACCAGGGAGAGGAGCGTCTCGCGGCTGTTCTTCGAGGGGTCTTCGATGACGGCGTCGAGGAGCCGGCCGAGGATGCGCCCGAGTTCGGGGCCTTTGGGAATGCCGGCCGCCTCGAGATCGGTTCCGGTAACGGCGAGCTGGGCGCGGGAAGTCGCTTCCTTCCGTTGCCAGACGCCGGCCACGGTCATGATCCAGTCCGGCGCCGGCTGGACGGTAAACACCGCGATCGCGACAAGCGCCTGCGCCGCATCGCCAACTTCGGCGAGCCATCGCCGCGCCGAAACGGGGTCGTTTGCCGCCGGGGCCCTGGGGCCACGCTCGATTTTGTCCCCCAGCGTGATTTCCGCGTTCGAGGCCTTGAGGCGACGCATAACGCTGCCCGGCCGTTCGGCCAAGCAGGCGGTCATCGCCACCTCGACGTGCGGCAGGTCCATCCCGGCCCCGGGGGTGAGCTGCACCGACCGGCGCAGCTCCGGCATCCAGACCGCCGCCGCGCCGGACGACCACCAGAGCTCGACCAGCCGTTCGGGCACGTGCGTCGTCCGGAGGCTCTTGTACCACTCGTCGCGGACCCGCTCGGCCGAGAGCCGGTCGAGGCCCGGCGCCGCGGCCACCGCCGCGGCCCAGGTGGCGGGGTCGATGTCGAAGCCGAGCCGAAGCGCAAACCGGATCATCCGGAGAATGCGGAGGTAGTCCTCGGCGAATCGCTCCGGCGGGTTCCCCACCGCGCGAATGATCCGGTCGGCAAGATCCCGCTCTCCGCCGAACGGATCCCTCCACTCGTGCCGGGTCGGGTGATAGGCCAGTGCGTTCACGGTAAAGTCCCGCCGCGCCAAATCCTCTTCGATCGAGACGCCGTACTCCACCACGGCGTGGCGGCCGTCGGTCGAGACATCTTTCCGGAAGGTGGTTACCTCGTGCAGCACCCGATTGCGGTCGAGCACGCCGACGGTGCCGAACTTGATCCCGACCGGCACGGTGCGCTTGAAGATCTGCTGGACCTGCTCCGGTGTGGCGGAGGTGGCCAGGTCGACGTCGACGCCCGGTCCGGCGCGGAGGATGCGGTCCCGTAAGGCGCCTCCCACGCACCACGCCTCGAACCCCGCCCCTTCGAGTGTGGCGGCGATCTCGATCACCTCCGCCGGCAGCTCCAGCCTAGGCAGTGCCATACGGCACCTCGGCGCCCAGGGAGATCACCAGTTCCATCCGCGCCAGAGAGCTGTTGCGCGCTCCGGCCGGGATCACCCCCATCCGAAGAAGCTGTCCTCCGCCACCGTCGAAGGCGTATTCGCCCCCCACTTCGCCGAAGGGGCAGCGGGTCGAGAGGACCACCGGGCGCCCAGCGGCCAGCCACTTTTGCACGGCGGGGAGGACGCCGGGGGGGCAGTTGCCGCGGCCGAAGCCCTCGATCACCACTCCGTCGGCATAGTCGAACGCCGCCGCGAGGAGTTGCCCCCGGTCGCCGAGGACGAAGGGAACGATAGGCACCTCAGCGGAGAGATTCTGAGGGAAGAGCGTGACAGGACGCGGAGCTGGCGGCTCGTGAAAGATGACCCGATCCCCCACGACACACCCTACCGACCTACCGACCTCTACCGACTTACCGACCTCCCGACCTACCGACCTACCGACCCCAACCGACTTCCCGACCTCCCCAAACGCATCCACCGACGAGCTATCCAGCTTCGTGGCATAGAGCCCATCGAGAATCCGCCCCGCGAAGACCACCATCGTTCCCCGCCCCCTGCTTTCGGGATGCGCGGCCACGAGAAAGGCGTCTCGAAGATTGCGGGGGCCGTCCCAATCGGCATCGCTCGAGGTGTGCATCGCGCCGGTCACCACCACCGGCACCTCGGGCTCCACCGTGCGGGCCAGGAGGTACGACGTCTCTTCGAGGGTATCGGTGCCGTGGGTGATGACGATGCCCGCCGGCGGATCGGGCCGCGAGACCACGTCGCGCACCCGGTTCCGCATGGCCCAGAGAGCGGCCTGATCGCGGTGGACGCCGGGAAGCCGCTCCCACTCGTCGATCTCGACCTGCTCCATTCCCGGAAGGTCTCCCGCCAGCTCCAGGAGCTCCTTCCCGCTGAGCGCGGGCACATTGCCCCCGGCCGCGGCGCTCCGGCGCATCGCGATGGTGCCGCCCGTGGCGATGAAGTAGATCACGTCAGCCGCAGAGGACGCTGCCGCCGTTGACGTTGAGGATTTCGCCGGTGATATGCCGGGCGAGGGGGCTGCAGAGAAAGAGAATCGGGCCGGCGATATCCTCGGGGGGCGGCACCCGCTTGAGCGGAATGGTTTCGGCGATCCGCTCCTTGCCGCCGCCGGCGTATGGTTCGGCGCTCATTTCGGTATCGACCCATCCCGGCGCCACGCAATTGACCGTAATGTCCGGGGCGCACTCGACCGCCAGCGACTTGGTCATCGAAATGAGCGCGCCCTTGGTGGCGGCGTAGTCGGCGTGGAACGCCTCGCCCCGCTGGCCCGCGGTGCTCGCCACCAGCACGATGCGTCCCCCCGGCCCCATCAGGCCGAGCGCGGCGCGGGTGGTGAGGAAGACGGCGTCGAGGTTTTGCCGCATCGTGGAGCGCCACCGCTCGTCGCTCATCTGGCCGAGCGGCACCGCCTCGACCGGCCAGATCCCGGCATTCGCGACGAAGCAATCGAGCCCGCCGAACGCCGCCTTGCACTCGCGGAAGATCCGCTCGACCACACCGCCGTCCGAGAGGTCTCCCCCGGCGCAGAACGCCCGGCGCCCCATCCGCCGAATCTCGGCGACGACCTCGTCGGCGTCTGCCTTACGGCGGTGATAGGTGACCCCGACGTCGGCCCCGGCCCGCGCAAAGAGGAGCGCCGCGGCCCGGCCAATTCCCCGGGACCCCCCGGTGATGAGAACCCGCTGTCCGGTGAGGTCGATCATGAGGCGAGCTCCCCTTCCACCGCTTCGACGATCAGGTGCTCCAACGCGAGATGGAGTTCCTGAATCCGGCTCGTGTCGGACGACGGGACGACCAGCGCCTGGTCGACCAGATCGCGCAGCGCGCCACCGTCCTTGCCCAGAAAGGCCACGACCGACACCGCCTTGGCGCGTGCGGCCGCCGCCGCCGCCACCAGGTTCGGGCTCACCCCGCTGGTGCTGTGCAGGATGAGGAGATCTCCCGGTCGGCATAACGCCTCGACCTGCCGCGCGAAGACCTGCTCGAAGCCGAGGTCGTTGCCCGCGGCGGTGAGGAGCGAGGTGTCGGTGGTGAGCGCCACGGCGGCGAATGGGCGCCGTGAGGCGCGGAACCGGACGACGTACTCGGTGGCCAGGTGCTGCGCGTCGGCGGCGCTCCCGCCGTTGCCGGCAAAGAAGAGGGTTCCGCCGCGCCGCAGCGTATCGATGTAACGCTCCGCCATTGCCGCCGTCTCCGGCGCCAGCTCGGCGGTGGCGGTGGCGGTACGGGCGAGATCGGCAAGGCCGGTCCGGATCCGATCGGCGATCTTCATTCCTCTTCTCCCAGCTCTTCCAGGAGCCGCTTCAATTTGGTGAGGAAGCCGGCCTTGAGAACGAGCGGCGGCACCGGCTCGAGCTCGCCTCCTTCGAGGATCGCGGCGGGGTTCTTTGCCGCCAGCAGATCGGCCTGGAACGATCCCCCCGCCTCACTGAGATAGTGATGCGCGAGGGAGATCAGCCGGTCGTCGCCATGATTGTCGCCGGCCATAATGTCGCCGAGCCCGTGCGCCAGGAGTTCGCGCGCCCGCTGGGCTCGCCCCCGCCCGCCGAGCAGGGTGGTGGCATCGAGCTGCATGAGGGCGCCGATCGATTTCCAATGGGCCACCACCGCGGGGGTGCACGACTTGTAACGCTCCGGATGGGCGAGCACCGGAATCAGCCCGAGTTGCACCACCTGGTGCAGCGCGTTGGCCGCCGCCTGCGCCGCCACCAGGCGGGAGAACTCGACCAGGATGTAGCGGGTGCCGGCCAGCGTCAGGCCCGGCTCCTCCTTTACCGCCGGGGTTACCGGCCGGTCGAGCATGAGCTCGACGCCGCGGTGCAGCACGATACCCTGCGGAGCCGCCGCGGTGAGCGCCGCGTACGCCGCGTCGTGCGCCGCCGGAACGCCTCGCGCCACTCGGCTCACGGTATGGTGCGGCGTCAGGCAGACTGCCGTCACCCCCGAGGCCACCATCTTGACCAGCACCTCTACCGACTGTTCGACGGTGCGCGAGCCGTCGTCGACTCCCGGCAGGAGGTGGGAATGGAGGTCGATCACCGGATCCGGCCCCCCGCTTGCCGGAGCGAGGCCGCGAACTCGCCCAGGCGGGCGGGATCGGAGGCGGCACGCGCCTTGAGCGCCAAGGTGATCAGCGCGTCGGCGGCCAGGAGGTCGATCGCGGCGGCGCGATCGTTAGGGACGGCCAGGGTGGCGCCGAGCGCCCGCGCGGCGGCTCGTTCGAGCGCCACTTCGGCGTCGGTCCCCTCGGGCTCGCCGGCCAGGAAACTCGCCGCGCGCGCCGCGAGCACCGGAGGGGCGCCGGCGCACTCGGCCCGAAACCAGGCGGTGGAGCCGGTCATCCCGCCACCAGCCATTCTTCGAGGAGTCTGGGCGCCGC
>JABFSM010000009.1 GCA_013140635.1 Gemmatimonadales bacterium | reverse complement strand
CCCGAATACCGCCCGACCCCAATCCCAAACTGCTTGCCGCACTTGAATGCTGCCGATCCCCGGTCGAAATCGGCCCGAGGATGGTGCATCGGGTGGCCGAACGCATACGTTGTCCTGGAGGCGGGACGAAGAGGCGGGACGCATCAGTCAGCGAGGTTCCATTTCGAAACATGCAATCTGACTTCTCTCGATGATCGAGTGGCAACCCTACCCCCTCGAGGGAGCGGGTGCGCCGGGCCAGGTCGCCCTTTGGCGGTTGCCCGACGTCCTGAGCCCGCAACTTCGGAACTACCGGGACATTACCGTGGCCCTCCCTCCGTCCTACCAAGCGGAAGGTGCCGGCTACCCTGTCGTCTATATGCAGGATGGCCAGAACCTCTTCGACCCGGCCGCGAGCTTTGCCGGTGACTGGGGTCTCGTCTCGACTTTGGAATCGCTGGCTCGGGACGATGTACGAGCGATCGTCGTCGGGATCCCCAATTCGGGGCGGCGGCGGCGCTATGAGTACAGTCCTTTTCGCGATATAATCAACGGCGGAGGCGGGGGGGATCGATACCTCGCCTTCCTCGTCGAGACGGTCAAACCTCTGGTGGACGGTTCATTCCGGACTCGGCCGGACCGCGCCCATACCGTCATCGCCGGCTCGTCGCTCGGCGGTCTGATCAGCCTATACGGACTCTATCGGTACGCCGACTACTTCGGCGCGGCGGGCGTATTCAGTCCCGCGCTCTGGTTTGCCGACGGCGCCATGCTCGACTTCGCGCGCGGAATGGCCCCCCTCTCGGTCGGACGGATCCATCTCGACGTCGGCGCCGATGAAGGGGAAGAAGCGGTGATGGACGTCCGGACGCTCCGGGAGATCCTGCTCGCGGGCGGGCAAGCGGCGGGGCGGAACCTCTCGTATCTGGAAGAGGCGGGCGCGGACCACGACGAGGCGGCGTGGGGCCGGCGGTTTCGGGCGGCGTTGCCTTTTCTCTTGGGGAGGGAAGAGTGAGGAGGGAAGAGGGAAGAGGGGCAACCTCTTCCCCCTTCCCTCTTCCCTCCTCCCCGGAAAGCACTCCATGCACCACGAGCATCACAGCTGGATGAGCCCCGCCCTCGGCCGCGAAATGCCGGTCGAGGTATTCGGGCACGCCGGGGCTCGGATGCTGGTCTTCCCAACGACGTTAGGAAGCGCCTACGAATGGCGCGACCGTCACATGCCCGACCTGCTCGCCGACCATCTAGATCAGGGGTGGCTCCAAATGTTCTGCGTGGACCATGTCCACGACGAGAGTTGGTACAACAAGAGCATCCATCCCGGCGCGCGGGCCTGGCGCCATCTTCAATACGATCAGTACCTGCTCACCGAGGTCTTGCCGCTTACCGAGCGGCTCAACCCGCACCCCTTCGTAATCGCGGCCGGGGCGAGCTTCGGCGCCTATCATGCCGCGACGTTCGGCTTTCGCCACCCGGAGCGGGTCCACCGCATCATCGGCCTCTCCGGGATGTACGACGTGAAGTCGATGACCGAAGGGTATTCCGATCTCAACGTGTACGGCTGTAACCCCTTCGATTTCATGCGGCACGAGCACGATCCCGCGCGGCTCGC
This sequence comes from Gemmatimonadales bacterium, assembly GCA_013140635.1. GTDB lineage: Bacteria > Gemmatimonadota > Gemmatimonadetes > Gemmatimonadales > GWC2-71-9 > JABFSM01. The sequence goes on along the minus strand of JABFSM010000009.1, from coordinate 23,859 downwards.
CTCGTTCCGTCGGCAGGACATCATCCTCGCGATCGGGAAGGACGATCCTTCCTACCTGAACAACGTGGAGTTCTCCGGGATCCTCTGGAACCAGGGTATCGGCAACGCCCTGCGGGAATGGGACGGGTGGGCACACGATTGGCCGTATTGGGAGAAGATGATCAGGATGTACATCGGGGGACATGACTAGGGAGTAGGGAAGCGGGAGAAGGGAGGAGGGTTGCGAGAGCCGTTCCACGCTTCCCTCCTCCCGCTTCCCTCCTCCCTCCAACAAGGAGCTCCACGCATGGCAGCCAAAATCGGCCTCATCGTCGGCCGCGAATGGTCCTTCCCTCCCGCGTTCATCGAGGAGGTCAACCGACGGAACGAGGGGGTGACCGCCGAGTACGTAAAGCTCGGCGCGCCGAGGATGGACGACCCCCCGGAGCATCGGGTCATCATCGATCGGATTTCCCACGAGGTCCCCTTCTACCGGGCCTTTCTCAAACACGCCGTGCTCCGGGGAACGACGGTCGTCAACAATCCGTTCATGTGGAGCGCGGACGACAAGTTCTTCGGTGCCACCCTCGCCACATCGCTCGGCCTCGCCAGCCCGAAGACCGTCGTGCTCCCGAACAAGGAGTACATCCCAGGAATCGTGCATGGCGAGTCGCTCCGCAACCTCCGTTTTCCGCTCGGATGGCAGGAGGTGGTGGACTACGTTGGCCTCCCCTGCATCCTCAAGGACGCGCACGGCGGCGGATGGAAAGAAGTGTACGTCTGCAACACCCTCGAAGAATTACTCCACAACTACGACCACTCCGGACTCCTCACGATGATCGTGCAGGAGTTCATCAAGTGGGACGACTTCGTCCGCTGCATCTGCCTTGGACAAGACGATATCCGGCCTATCAAGTACGATCCGAAGGAACGGAAGTACCATCAGGAGCTCGATTTCCTCCCGCCCACCTTGATGCAGCGGGTGATCGACGACTCCAAGACGCTGGTCCGGGCGCTCGGCTACGACATGAACTCGATCGAATGGGCCATCCGCGACGGGATTCCCTACGCCATCGATTTCATGAATCCCGCGCCGGACATGGATGTCTATTCCCTCACGCCGGGACACTTCGAGTGGGTCGTTACCCACATGGCCGATATGGCGATCCGCCTGGCGAAAGCCCCGCCCACGGCACCAGCTCCCTCGTGGGAGAGCTTTCTCGGCGGACGAAAGCGGGCGCCGGCCGCCGGCGCCCGGCCAGTCAAGGGCGCCTAGCGTGAGCGAGGCGATCGCAGCGTGGCACGATTCGCTGTCGCCCACGCTCGCGGAGGAATCGGCGGCGTGGCTCACCGCCGAGCTCCGGCGACGCGGGCTGTTCTTCGGAGACCGGCCCCTCTGCACGGTGCTCCGGCCGAGGTTCCTCACACCGGAGCAATACCAGTTGCTCCGCGAACGGAGCGCTGTGCTCCTGCGCGCGTTCGACAAGGCGCTCGCCGTGGCGCTCGCCGACCCCGCGGTGCTCGCGCAGTTCGGGCTCCTCGACTGGGAACGCACCCTCGCGCTCGAAAGCCCGCGGATCCCGGCCTCCCCGGTCTCTCGACTCGACGCCTTCTTCGATCCCGATGGCGGCCGCCTCCGGTTCACCGAGTACAATGCCGAAACGCCGGCGGGGTCGGCGTATAACGACGCGCTGACGGAGCTCTTTCTGGCCATCCCCGCGGCGCGGCCCTTTCTCACGAGCCACACCCTACGCCCCCTCCCCGCGGTACCGAATGTCCTGCACGCGCTCCTTGGCGCGTACGCCGAGTGGTCCGGCCGGCGGGAGCGCCCGGTGATCGGAATCCTCGACTGGAAAGAGGTCCCGACCTATAGCGAGTTCGTGCTCTACCAGCGGTATTTCCACGACCTGGGGCTCGAGTGCGTGATCGCCGACGTGCGCGACTGCGAGCTGAGCAATGGACGGCTCGTCGCCGCGGGGCGCCCGATCGATCTCATCTACAAGCGGGTGCTGATCCACGAACTGATCGAGGAGGGCGGCCTCGAGCATCCCATCGTCCGCGCGGTCCGAACCGGCGCCGTGTGCATGGTCAATCCATTTCGATGCAAGATTCTCCACAAGAAGGCCTCGCTCGCGGTGTTGTCGGATGAGCGGAATACTCGGCTTTTCGACGCCACGGAGCGGCGCATCATCGACGAGCATGTGCCGTGGACCCGGGTGGTCGAAGAGCGCACAACCACGTTCGCCGGCCGGACGATCGACCTCCTGCCCTGGATGGCGGAGCATCGCGAGCAACTCGTCTTGAAGCCCAACGACGATTACGGCGGCGCGGGCATCGTGCTAGGCTGGGAAGTCGATGCCGCGGCCTGGTCCGCGGCGGTCAAGAAGGCGTTGGGAGCGCCGTTCATTGTGCAACAGCGGATCGGGCTCCCGTCCGAGCCCTTCCCGAGTTGGGCCGACGGCGCGCTGCAATTCGCCGACCGCATCGTCGATACGGCGCCCTTCGTCTTCGGTGGGAGCTACGTGGATGGCTGCCTCACGCGGGTGTCGACCGCGACGCTGGTTAACGTCACGGCGGGGGGCGGGAGTACGGTGCCGACGTTTGTCGTGGAGCGGCGCTGAGGGCTATTCGCTATTCGCTATTCGCTATTCGCTATTCGCTATTCGCTATTCGCTATTCGCTATTCGCTATTCGCTATTCGCTATTCGCTATTCGCCAGAAGGTAGCTAGCGTATAGCGAGCAGCGTATAGCGAGCAGCGAATAGCAAGTAGCGAACAAAGGAACCCAATGAAACCCCCTAGCCTCACCATCGGCATCGAAGAAGAGTATCAGATCATCGATCCCGTTTCGCGCGAGCTGACGTCGTACATCACGGAGATCCTCAAGGAGGATTCGCTCGTGCTGGGCGAGGTCAAGCCGGAGCTCCACCAATCCATGGTCGAGGTCGGCACCAAGGTTTGCCGCACCCCGGCGGAGGTCCGATCCGAACTCATCCGGCTTCGGCGACTGGTGATGGATCTCGCCGACAAGAAGGGGCTCAAGGTGGCCGCCGCGGGGAGCCACCCCTTCTCGTCGTGGATGGACCAGGAGATTACCCCGCTCGACCGATACATAGGCGTCCGCGAGGACTTGCAGGACCTCGCTCAAGCGCTTCTCATCTTCGGTACCCATGTCCACATCGGCATCGAAGACCGCGAGTTTCTGATCGACGCGATGAATGTGGCACGCTACCTGCTTCCTCACGTGCTCGCACTGTCCACCAGTTCACCGTTCTGGATGGGCCGGCGAACGGGGCTCAAGTCGTACCGAAGCGTCGTCTTTCGCTCCTTCCCTCGCACCGGCATTCCGCGGTCGCTGTCGTCTTGGGGAGAGTTCGAGAATGTCGTGAACGTGATGGTGGAGACGAAGTCGATCCCCAACGCGTCGAAGATCTGGTGGGATGTGCGGCCCAGCTGGAGCTACCCCACCCTCGAGTTTCGGATCTGCGACGTATGCACGAGGGTCGAGGAGGCGGTCTGTATCGGGGCGATCTTCCAGGCGATCATCGCCAAGCTCTGGAAGCTCCGATTCGACAATCTCTCCTTCCGGCTCTACCCGGTGGCCTTCATCGAGGAGAACAAGTGGCGCGCGCTGCGCTACGGCCTCGACGGCAAACTGGTCGACTTCGGGAAGCAGCGGGAAGAACCGGCCCGGCAGCTCATTCGGGAAATGCTCGAGTGGTTCCTGGACGACGTTCTCGATGAACTCGGAAGCCGGAAGGAAGTGGAGTACGCCTTCCGCATTCTCGACGAGGGCACCAGCGCCGACCGGCAGCTCGCCACGTTCGACCGGACCGGAGACCTGAAGGCGGTCGTAGACCAATTGATTCGTGAAACGGCCGAAGGAGTGATTCCGTGAGTCGTCCGCTGATCGGAATTCCCGCTCAGACCCTGCAGTCGATCGATGGGATCCCGGAAGGGCTGCCCCACTCGTGGGTCATGAACTCCCGCTACTACATCGCGGCGGCGGCCGCGGGGGCGGTGCCGGTCATGATTCCACTCTTCGACCGCGACCGCGGCACCTTGCGTGCCATGTACGATCGGCTCGACGGCGTGCTCCTTGCCGGGGGCGTCGACATGGACCCCGATACCTACGGCGAGCCCCACCACCCGAAGCTCGGCAGCATCGACCCCTCGCGTGACGCGGTCGAACTCGACTTGGCCAGATGGGCGATCGCCGACAAGAAGCCGATCTTGGGCCTCTGCCGCGGGCACCAGGTGCTCAACGTAGCGATGGGCGGCACGCTGTACCAGGACATCGAAGCCGAGATTCCCGCCGCTATCAAACACGATTACTTCCCCACCGCCGGCTATGCACGCGACTTCCTCGCCCATGAGGTGGAAGTCGTCCCCGGTTCTCGGCTGGAAGCCGCCTTCCGTTCCGAGAAGGCGTCGGTCAACAGCATGCACCATCAGGCGGTCAAGGAGCTGGCGCCGGGCCTATGCGTGTCCGCGCGCGCACCCGATGGCCTCATTGAAGCGGTGGAGTCGGGCACCGAGCATTTCTTGGTCGGCGTGCAGTGGCACCCGGAGTCGCTCGATCAGACCGACGATCGGGAGCGCGCGCTCTTCCGGAGCTTCGTCGAGGCCGCACGAGCAGCCGCCTAGCGCGGCTCGAGCACCGCTTCACCGCACTCCATCACGATCGTCAGGCACTCGGGGTCAAGCGCCGTCCCTCGCTTCGTCTCGAGAATGCCCACGACTTCACCCCACGGCATCGACCCCCGATAAGGCCGCTCGGCGGAGAGCGCCTCGACCACGTCGGCCACGGCCAGCGCCCGGCTCGGTAGCGATAAGCGGTCCGCGCCGAGCCCGCGATGGTAGCCCCGCCCATCCAGCCGCTCGTGATGGGAAGCGGCGACCTCCGCCAACTCCCGAAACCTCGCCACCCGAAGCAGAATCTCGTGGGTAAAGCGGGGATGTTTTCGCATCTCGCTCCACTCGGGGTCGTCGAGTGGGCCGTTCTTGTCGAGGATCCGATTGGACACGCCGAGTTTGCCGATATCATGGAGCAGTCCGGCGCGCCGCAGGTCGACCACCTCCGGCTCGGGCAGGCCGAGTTCGCGCCCGATCCGCGCGGCAATCGCGGCCACCCGCTCCGAATGGCGGAAGGTGAAGGGCGATTTCGCGTCCACGATCCTAGCAAAGGCATGGGCCACGGCGTCGAGTTTGGCCTCGTCGGCAAGGAGCACGCGATCCTCGGGTTCGTGCGGCTTGAGATGGGCGCGCACCTCTTCCGAAACGACCTGCGTCCAGAAGGCTGCATCGTCACGGAAGCTTGCCAGCGCCCGCACCAGCTCCGGGTCGAACCAGGCACCGCTCCGCTTCCGCGCCACCGCATATGCCGCGGGAACGCCGAGCCCATGCGCAAAGACGGCGGCGGTCTGCGCCAGACAGGTAATCCGGCCGACGAGCGGGATCTCCTCTCCCCGGAGCCCTATCGGATGGCCGCTGCCGTCCCAATGCTCGTCCAAGTTCCAAATGGCCAGCGCCGTCAGATCAGGAAAGCCGAGCATTCGGGCAATATCGGCCCCGCGCTCGCATCGAGTCGCGGTCATTTCTCGCCCGACCTCGTCTGCGTTGAGCCCAATGGAAACGATGCCCGTCAATCGTTTGAGGGGAGATGCGTCAGGCGCCGTGTGGGTCAGCGCAAACCGGAGCGCCTCGCCGGTATTGGTCCAGTCGATCAGCTTGTGGGCTTGCTTGACGTTCTGATCGTCGGCCTGGAAAAGCGAGGAGAGCCGTGCGGCGTTACTCGAGCATCCCGCGTCTTTGAGAAGCAGGGCGTAGAAGAGCGCGGAGCGGTCCGCGGCGGAAAGAGCCAGCTCCTCGGCCAGGCGCATTCCGATAAGGCACGTTCGGGCGGCATGGCCGAGTGCCTGGCCCTCGGTGAGGTCGAGGGCGCAGGAGAGAGCGGCGAGGACTTCGGACAGGCGAAGGTCGGACGGTAACTCGTTCATCGGGGCGCAGTTGGTGCAATCCTCAGGCCAGTCAGCGGCTTACGAGTTCCCCCCCCACCCGAATCATCTCATCCAGCCGAGCCCGATCGAGCCAGCGGCCCCCGATCGACACACCCTCGATGCGTAAGGTGTTGCGAATATCCTGAAGCGGATTCCCCGAGAGCAGCACCAGGTCGGCGCGCTTCCCGGTCTCGATCGTCCCCCATTCGGCGGAGGCGCCGAGGAACTCCGCCGGAGTGCGGGTGGCGGCCCGGAGCGCCTGGAATGGTGTCAGGCCCGCCGACACCAGGCTCTCGAGCTCGCGGTGCAGCGTCCACCCATAAGTGAAGAGCCACTCCGGCGCGTCCGATCCCGCCATGATCTTGCCGCCGGAGTCCGCGATCAACTTCGTCAGGCGGTTCCGCACTTCCACCCACCGGTTGCGCCGCGCTTCCGAGGGCGGGTTTGCCCAGTATCGCGTGTTCGCCGCCAGATAGGCCGCACGAATCCCCGGGGCCATGACCTTCCAGTCGGGACGGGCGCGCACCGCCTCCTCGCTCTGACCGATCGCGAAAGCGTTCTTGAAGATCGTGAGTGTCGGGCTCGTAAAAGCACCCGATCGCGCCGTGAGTCCGGCAATCCGGGCCACTTTCGCATCGTCGACGAAGTCGAGGCTCAGCCAGTTGCTGGGCTGAAAGACGCCGCGATCCGATACCGAGACTCTCATTGGAGCGGAGTCGGCAAGCACCTGCTCGAGGTAGTTGTCGAGGTGCTCGATCTGTTGCCCCGAAGCGAGGGCATGCGGCACCCCAACTTCCGGCGGGACATGCCCCACGATTTTGATGCCGGCCTGCCTCGCCTCGTCGACCAGAGCGTCGTAGGCGGGGCGGGTCACGAAGAGGGTCAGCTTGAGAAAATCGTACCCCGCCGCCTTGACCTCGCGCACTGCCGCGCGCGCCTCCTCTGGCGTACTAACGGCGTAACCCTTGAAGGCGGCGCCGCCATAGCGCCTCCCCGCAAATTCGGGACTCGCAAGCCAGAGTTGCGGCCCCAGCACTCGACCGCTCTCGACCTCCTTCCTGAGAGCGAGCTGCTCGGGAGTGCCCATCATGAGACGGGTTATGGTAATGCCGTTGGCGAGCATCACCCCAAGTTCGTAAGGTGCCACCGAGTCGGGCACCTCGTCGTCGGAATAGAGGTGCGCATGCATATCCGCGAAACCGGGAACCAAATACTTCCCCCGGCCGTCTATCCGCCGTGCGCCGCGCGGAATGCGCACCGATCGCGATGGGCCCGTGGCGACAATCCGTCCGTCACGGACCAGGACCGTTGCATCCGAGAGTACGGTGTCCACCGCCATTGAGATGAGGGAGACGTCGGCAATCGCGAACGTCTCGCGCGCCAGGGCCCCGCGGGAGGCCTGCGCGGCAAGCTCCTGGCGATGAGCCAGGAGCAACAAGAGGAGGCCGACAACGGCTCGGTGGCGATATGTCATACGTCCATTCTAGCGCGGCGGCTCCAGACCTGAAACCGCGCCATCTGCTGGTCCGGTCGGCCGCTGCAATGTGGTCTGCTACCCAGAAAGGGCATTACCTTTTCCGGAGGTGTCCACATTCACAAGGGGTAACTTGTGCGCGCACGTTACTTGATTGTCCCCATGCTGGCTGCTGCGGTATTCGCTTCCACGACGGCTCAGGCCCAGTCCGAGAGCCGTCCCCAGACTCGCAACGGCTTCTGGATCGGATTCGGTCTGGGATATGGATCGCTCGGCTGCGAGGACTGTGACGACCGAGCCGGCGCGGGCAGCGCCTACTTCAAGCTCGGTGGGACGGTCAGCCAGCGACTCCTCATCGGAGGCGAATTCAACGGATGGACGAAGAAAGAGAGCGGGGTCACACTTTCCTACAGCCACGCCAGTGGTGTTGTGTACTTCTATCCGTCGGCGCGGGGGGGCCTCTATCTCAAGGGCGGAGCTGGTATCGCTACCATCAGACTCGACGCCGGCCCGTTCGGCGACGGCAGCACCACCGGCGCCGGGATCATCCTCGGCATCGGGTATGACGCGCGGGTCGGCCGCAACTTCTCACTCACTCCCTATTTCAATATGATGGGCGGCAGCTTTGACGGCGGGAGCGCCAACATGGCGCAGTTTGGGCTGGGGTTTAGCTGGCATTGAACGAGGAGGCATGGGCGCCGGCATCCGGCGCCCATGCAAACTCCTCCCGAGCGTAGCCTAGAAACTCACTCCCGCCAAGATCATGAGGTCTCGGTTCTTGTAGCTGTCGGAACTGGTGACCGTTCCGTACTTGAGATCGGTCAGGCCGTAGACGTATCGACCTTCGATCGTGAGCCCCGCCTTACCGCCGAGCCTAAGCCCCGCGCCGATAACACCGGCGTACGTAGTTTTCTTGCGCTCACCGCCGCCGAAGGTGTTATCGGGGCAGTCGCTGCTTCCGATCTTGCATCGAAGCTCGAACGAGACCTGTGGACCGGCATAGGCATACGGCTGCACGCCAGGCGTTGGAATGCCGAGCCGCAGGTAGACTGGGATGCTCACGTAGTCGATCTTGAGCGAGTTGGCGGATGCACTGCTCTTGAGGCCGTGCTGGACATAAAGCGCTTCCGCGCCGAATCCTACGACGCCGCCTGGAATCCCGAGGGCCAGGCCGGCGGAGAATCCGGTGCGGCTTCCCATGTCGTTGGGCAAGACGCCGCTATTGGACACGTTGGCAAAGACCGCGCCCACCTTGAGACCGAAGCCGGCGGGCTTTCCTTGCGCCGACGCGATCGTTGGAATAGCCATCAGTGCGAGCAGGGTGACACAGTGGTTGGTGCGTTTCATCGCTTCCTCCCCAGAAGTCTTGGATTGTTCGCTTCGTCGATGCCACGAACGGGTGACGAATGACCTCGCTCTCAGCCCACGGATGACTCGTTATCGGACCCGGCCCGTTTTCATCCCCAAGTGGCTTGATTTCATCACTCCCTCCGGGTGATCCGCTCGTGACAATTCCCGAAGTCCTGCGCTTCAGGCTCGCGGGCGCCATCGTCGCGATCGTGATTCAGCTCACGGCCTGCCGGCTTGAAACGCCCTCGATCGGAGCCTCGCATCGTGACGGGCAGTGGATCTGGTCGGCTGCCGATTCGAGCCTCTTTGCCGAGAGGGAGGCCGGTGACTCGGTGCTGGGAGGGGTGTGGGTGGCGACGATACGGCCCGGACCGACTGGCGACTCGCTCCAACAGACCCTTGCCCTTCCGCCGTCGACAGGTGGAGCCGGTCCAATTGCCGCGGTGGTCCGGATCGATGCGGCGACGCACCCATGGTGGGCTGGAAGGTCCGATGCCGACGCTGCCCGTCAATTCGATCGTCGGCTGGCCGCGCTCCTCCGACATGTCGATGCCACAGGCATCCATGTCGCCGAGATCCAGCTCGACTATGACTGCCCAATGCGCCTTCTGCCCCGGTGGGCGTCGGTATTACGCCACCTTCGGGAATCGGCACTTGCCGGCCGCGAACTCTGGATCACCAGCCTCGTTGCCCATCAGCGCGATCCGGACTTCGGTCGGCGGCTACGGGGAGTCGTGGCGGGCCAGATCGTACAGCTCTTCGATACCGGCAACCGGGCCGGCACCGAGGCGCTGTCGGAGTTGGAAACGCTGACGGCTCGACAGGGGCTCCCGTTCCGCATCGGACTCGGCGCATTCGAACGGCGATTACCTGACGGGAGATCCACCGGTCATCTCCTTTGGTTCGACGCGGTTGGCCGGTTCCGGAGTTGGCAAGGATTTCGCGGGCTCTGGGTCTTTCCGGCTGGACAGCCGTACACACGCCCCCTGGAAGGCAAGAGATGAGCGCTCGTCGTGTGTTCTGCCTCACCCTCCTCTTCGGCGCCGCATCTGGGGCACTCTATCCATGCGGTGGTCCACCCTTCTACCCCATCGGCACGCCGTTCGCCTCGTACGATGCGATGCTGACCCAGGTCCTCGGCGTCGACTACTACTATGGCCCGTCGCGACCCCCGGAGGCGACCTTCCTCTATCCGCTCCGCCATGCGCGGCCGTTGGCGACGGAGGTTCTCTGGCGATTGGTCGAGCATCGTGACACCGATTGGCTGCCGAAAGCGATGAGCGAATCATGGCCGGGGCGGCGGGACAGCATTCTTCGTGGCCTGCCGTCGGTTTCCCTCGAGAGCTTTCGAAGCGCGCTGGCGCGCGGAGACCTCGCGGCGGCCGAACGGGAAGCCAGGGTCGTGGCCGAAGGGGTTATCGACATGCCCCCGCCTCTGGCCGACGTCTATCAGGGCGAGTTCCGGCGAGCCATCGAGTTTCTGGAACTTCGGCCGACGCTCGACGGCACGCCGAGTGAAGCGCTCAGCTCATTCTGGAGCGAGACCGTACCCAGCGAGACCGCACCCTCCGATCCGGCGTTATACCCGCGCCCTTTGCGGGAAGGGGCCCGGATCAGGACGATGAGCCGCGCCACTCTCGCGGCCTACGCCGATTCGGCGCCGACCTCCCCCCGCGCTCCGTCGCTCCGATACGTGGCGCTCCAGGAGCAAATGAAGCGGGAAATCCCGAACGGGTGGGGAGACGAAATCCGGAAGGCCGCCACACCCGAGCTCTGGGGCCGGCTCCACGCGGCGCATGACCGGTGGCTCGCCGATTTCCCGGCCTCGCCGCTCCTCGATCTGGTCAAGTTCTCCCGGCTCCGGCTCTATCGTCTCTCCGGCGATACCTCTCCAGCCTGGCAACTCCTGCTCGGCTTCTACCCCGATCGACGTTATGCAAGAACGGTCTGGGAGATGCGCTTCTTTCGGGGCGGCGACTCCACGGCGGCGAATCATCCCGCGGTCGACGACCCGCTCAGGGTTGCGTTGACGGATGTTCCCGCCGAGAGCTCGGGCTGGTGCGCCATGTGGCGCGACGCCGAAGCGGGACGGCCCGCAACGTGGGCCGTCGATCTCGAGGAGCGGATGCTCTACTCCCTGGCCGAGCGCCTCGCTCAGTCTGCCGCGTCCCGGCAGGAGTCTCTTCCGCCCTGTTTTCCCGAAGACGGTGCCGCGCCGACGCCGTTCTGGGGAGCCATGCGCGTTATGGCCCTCATGGGCGCGGGCCGGACGGCGGAAGCGCGCGGTCACCTTCCCGCCGTGCCTGCGAGTATCCCGGGCCTCGCTCCGCTCCGAGCACGGTTTGCGCTGGAGGATGGCCGCTGGACCGACGCCGTCCTCACACCGGGATTGGACAGCGCGGCGGCGCTCTACCTCGTACGGGTGCTCGCGCCCGACTCGGCGCGGGGGCGGCTCGAGACCCGCGGACCCGATTGGATTCGCCGCGAAGCGGTGCTCGCCCGCGCGGCAGGCTTCAGTGCTCGTGGCGACTGGGCCGGTGGAGCTGCCCTCGTCGCCAAATTCGATCCGGGGCGGGCCGCGCGCTGGACGACCGTGGCGCGGCTGGCGCGAGACACGACTTTCGCTGGGCTGGTGGCTTCGGCCAGGTATCTTCGAGGCCAGCGTGGACGGGTGCTCTACCCGCGGGACGTGGACTGGTATCGCTCGGTGGAGGCCCGATTGCCGCCGCCCGATACGGCCGGGGCCCCGCCGCGGGCTCGCGCCACGGGTCTTCTCGCCGACGAGCCGGAGCGGATTCGCCGCCATCTCCTCGAGTCGACGGAGCCGTACCTCGCGCTCACCCTCTATGCGCGGGCGCTCGAGCGGGCGGGCGCGAATACACCCGGCCTTGCGCCTGCGGTGCGGGAGGCCGACGCGCTTTACCGGCTCCTGACCGATTGGGACTGGAACCACGGGGCCCGCTTCTGGTACCGGCGCCTTGCGGATGGCCCGGAAGCGAAGATCATTCGCCGCGCCGGCCGGCTCGTGCCGAAAGCGGCAAGACCATGATCCACAAGGAGTCTCTCATGCGAATGCGACGTTGGGCCGTGCTGCTCACGATCGGCGGCCTTGCCTGCGGCCCGCGCAGCGGTCCCGCGCAACGGTCTCCCACTCCTCCGTCGACCGCGGGCGGTGTCCGGGAGGAGACCGTCGCCCGGGGGCTCGAACACCCCTGGGGGCTGGCCTTCCTACCGGACGGCCGCATGCTGGTCACGGAGCGCCCCGGCCGCCTCCGCCTGGTCGGCGCCGACGGCACCCTGTCGGAGCCGTTAGGTGGCGTTCCCGCGGTGTATGCGAAGGGCCAGGGAGGCCTGCTCGACGTGGCGCTCGACCCGCGCTTTGCGGAGAACCGGCTGATCTACCTCTCCTACGCGGAACCGGGCGAGGGCGGCACGGCGGGAACGGCGGTGGCGCGCGGGCGGCTTGGCGACGGGCGGCTCGACGACGTGACCGTCATCTATCGCCAACGGCCCAAGCTGGCCGGCTCCGGGCATTTCGGGTCGCGCCTCGTTTTCGGAAGGGATGGCACTCTGTTCATCACGCAGGGCGACCGAATGGATTACCGCGACAGCGCCCAGTCGCTGACGGCGGGCATGGGAAAGGTTATGCGCATCAACCCCGACGGCACCATTCCGGCGGACAATCCCTTCAAGGGACGACCGAATGCTCAGCCGGAGATCTGGTCGTACGGGCATCGGAACGTGCAGGGGGCGGCGCTCCATCCGGAAACGGGGCAACTCTGGACCGCCGAGCATGGGGCGCGGGGTGGCGACGAGTTCAACCACCCGGAGGCGGGGAAGAACTATGGGTGGCCGGTCATCACGTACGGCATCGACTACTCGGGACGCCGCATCGGTGAGGGAACGGTAAAAGAGGGAATGGAACAGCCGGTCTATTACTGGGATCCCGTCATTGCCGCTTCGGGCATGGCTTGGTACACCGGCAACCGGTACCCCGGCTGGAAGGGAAGCGTGCTCATCGGGTCGATGACCCCGGGCGGACTGGTCCGCCTCGAGCTCGGGAACGGCGTGGTGGTCAAGGAGGAGCGCTACTTCGGTGATCTTCGGGAGCGGATCAGGGATGTCCAGCAGGGACCCGATGGGTTCCTCTATCTGCTCACCGATAGCCCCAACGGGCGCATTCTCAAGGTTGTGCCTTAGGGCACCTCCCACCGTCCCGATTCTGCCGACCGAAAGAGGGCATCGAGGACCGTCATGTTGCCGATGGCGTCCTCGAGGGTCACCGGCACCTCTCCCTCCCCGCGAATCGCGCGGGAGAATTGCTCGCCCTGCAACTGGTACTGGTTTGCCGCGGGAATCTCGATCGTCTCGACGCCGCCGCCAGCCAAGTCCCGCCCGTCGTCGATGAGGATCCGCGATGATCGGTCGGCCGGCGGGTTGAAGGGAATGGGCACCTCGATGCGCCCGCGAGTCCCGTAGATCTGGACACTCTGGTGGAGCGCGACTGCCCCCGAGCAGGTGAAGCTCCCTTGGCCGCCTGGAAAATCGAGCAGTCCGGAGGCGAGCCGGTCGACGCCGAGGACCGGATCTCGCTCGATCTGCGCAATCACCCGGGCCGGCTCCGCACCGAAGAGCCACCGAGCGATGGCCAGCGGGTAGCATCCGATGTCGAGCAGCGCGCCGCCGCCCCACTCCGGCTTGGCTCGGATGTCGCTCGTTAGGCGCGGTGGATAGCTGAAATGACCCACAATGAGCCTGAGATCGCCGACCCGGCCCGATCGGACGAGTTCGTGCACCCGTTGCCACCGCGGATGCGCCCGGACCATGAAGGCTTCGCCGACCAGGACCCCGGTACGGTCACGAACCTGACGGAGCTGCCGCGCCTCATCGGCGTTCAGCGCGATCGGTTTTTCGCAGAGGACATGTTTCCCCGCTTCGGCGGCTCTGATACTCCATGGAACATGAAGATGGTTGGGCAGCGGAATGTAGACGGCGTCGATCTCGGCGTCGGCAAGGAGTGCGTCGTACGACCCGTGGGCGCGCGGAATACCGAGGGTGTTGGCGGCGGCCAGGGCGCTGTGGCGGTCGCGAGAGGCGATCGCCACCACCGGCGTGAACCCGCTCCGCTGCAGGGCGGGGATGACGCTTCGCATCGCAATGCCGGCCGTCCCGAGCACTCCCCAGCGCACCGGCGCAGGCGCCACTACCCCGCCCCTTGCTGGCTCATCCGAACCAGCACCGCATAACGAACCAGCGCGAATTCCGAGTCCACGCCGAGCGACTGCCGGATCTTGGTGCGGTGAAATGTGACCGCGAAGGTGGTGACTTTGAGCTCCTCGGCGATCTGCTGTGTGGTCTTCCCCTCGCCAATCAGGTGAAGAATCTGCCGCTGCCGCGGCGTGAGCCGCTCGAGCGCGAAGCCGGCATCCGCCGCCGGCGCGCGGGCCGCCCAATGTTTCGGCACGAGATCCGACACGAACCGCTCGCCGGCAAGCACCTGCTTGAGCGCCCGTTCGAGTTCCGGAATCCCCGCGTCTTTCGGCACGAAGCCGTGGGCCCCGGAGTCGAGCGAGGCATCGGCCATGACTCGGTCGGCATGCATCGTGACGACGATCACCTTCACGTCGGGCAGCGCCGCCCGGAGATCGGCGACGACTTCGAGACCGCTCCGGTCGGGGAGGCTCAGGTCGAGGAGTACCGCGTCTGGACGCGACGCTCGGCACGCCTCGACGACTTCGGCGCCGCTGGTGGCGGTGCCGACGATCTGAAAGTGCTTTTGCAGCGAGGATTGTAGACCGGCCAGCATCATTTGGTGGTCGTCCACCAAAAAGAGCTTCGGCCGGCGGGAGGGGCGCGACTTGCCGGTCATTGGGTTGGTGCTGGCGTGGCGGGAAGCGTCGCTTCCACCCTGGTCCCTTGGCCAGGCCGTGACGTCACCGACACCGTCCCGCCCGCCAGCGTCGCCCGCTCTTGCATGCCGACGAGGCCGATGCCGTCGGATGCCCGCCGAGTCCTGCTCTCGAACCCCTTGCCCTCGTCCGAGACGACGAGGGTGACGGCGGTCGGCGACCGGCTGAGCTCGATCTTCGCCCGCGCGGCTCCGGAGTGGTTCACCACATTGCGAAGCGCCTCTTGCGCGATGCGATACAGTGCCAGCGCCGACGCGGGCGCCAGCGCATTGCCGATGGGAGAAGCCGCCACCTCGACCGCGACGCTGGAGTTGCGGGTGATTTCACCCGCCAGACTGCGAACCGCCACTTCGAGCCCGCCATGATCGAGGGCCGACGGGTGCAGGCGGTGCGCCACGCTCCGGAGGAACACGCCGAGATCCTTGACATCCTGGGCAACGGCATCGAGCTCGCCGCCATGCGACGCCGCGAGCTCGGGAATGGCGACGCGGATCGCATCGTACTGCTGCGTGATGAAGGCAACCCGTTGTACGGCGTCGTCGTGCACCTCGCGCGCCACCCACGCGCGCTCGTCCTCCTGGGCCTGCAGGAGCTTTTGCGCATGGGCGCGGTGCATGTTGACGATCTTTCGTTGCGAGATGACCGACACACCGGCAAGAGCTAATACGAGGACGAGAGCGCCCACCGCCGCGATGGCAAAGATGTAGACGAGAGCGCCAGCGTCATTAGACACGTAGGATACCGGCCTAGGCGGATGGGATTTCCTTCACCGGACCAGAACGCGCGGCATCCGGCTCGATCCGCAACCAGATGCCGACGACCATTCCGACGAGGGCGAAGAATTGAACATACGCCTTGATCGTGTAGGCGCTCAAAAGGAGCGTGAGATCGGCATCACGAAGCACCCGAGCGATCGGGTGAATCAGCGCCGCACAAGCGTAATAGAGCGCGAGACTCGTGCCGAGCCAAAACCAGTCGCGCCGGAGCAGATCGCCTTCCTCTTCGCGGACCCGCGCCAGAAGGGTCAGCGCGGCTGCGGTGAGAAGAAGGAGCGCCTTGACCGGCCCCGTGACCAGACTGAAGTTGTCGGTGCGCTCGACGAATACCAAGAGCAGCACAAAGATGACCGCAAATACAGGGATCGATCCGCGCAACACCTTCGCCCAGACACGACTCGTCTGCCAAGCGGCAAGCGCCATCATGACCACGGCAAACTCTGGAACCGCAATCACGTAGGTCGTGCTCAAGTTGTTCTGACGCCGGCGTCCCTGAATGAAATTGAAGATATCCGCCGCGACCCACATGGCGGCCATCGCGATGAGCCAGCGGCGGGCAGGCGGAAGCGCCGATCGGTATCGCACGGCCGCCAGTACCACCAGCACCTCGACGAGGAGCGACAAGGGAACGACGAGCGGTATGTCCTTCATTGGCCTACGAGCTCAAGAGGCCGCCGTCACAATACGGCGGGCAGGGAAATAGATCCTCGAGCAGCACACCCTCTTCCATATTGTGCCCCTCTGCGTTGACCCCGGTCAGGACAAAAGTGTCCCGTCCATCGGCGTGCCGTCCAAGATAGATCCGGAGCCCGGCACACCCTGGTTGCGCCAGCAACGCATCCAGGTCTTTCCGCCACAGCATGCCACCCCTAATCGTCCCATCGCGATAGCGCCGGGTCAATTCGGCGGCCTCCGGCAGAGAAATGCGATGATCCTTGGAGGGGGGAAGATTCGCCATGCGGTCCTCACATGAAAAAGGGGAAAGGTTCGAACTGCGCACCACGGCATGGCAACGATGTGGACCTGCCTCCTACGGGGCAAGGGCCGTCGTCTGCCGCCCGGTTGAAGACCTATAAGTACTTATAGGTCTTCAACTATCATTGGTTGTAGAGCTACCCCGCCCCGCCCCAGACAACCACTCTACCACAGCGTTTCCTGCGTGATCGACTCCGACCCGGCGGCGCGGATGGTTATGAAAAGCTTGAACGGCGCGAACGGCGGCAAGCCGGCGGTCCGGTACAGCCGGCACCATTCAGGAATAACGGTCAGGTTGGTCCATCCCCCGATCGTCGGGCCGGGCGAGCGCACCTGCGTGCGGGTCTACGTCCACAACGATGCGAGCGAACCGGCCCGCAACGTCACCGCCGCCCTCACCGACAGCGGGGACATCACCTCCTCCGGGGTCACCATGAAGCACCTCGGCCACCTGGCCCCCGGGGGGTCGTGCGAGGCCGAACTCACCCTCCGTTACGCCATTGTCGATAGCCTCCGGCTCGCCGCCCTCACTATCGCCGCCTTTCCGAGAGCCCAAGCCATCGATTGGGCGGACCCCGACGCCAACGGTGCCCTGCTCCCCTCGGCCCGGAGCGGCCGGTTGACCGCCGCCATCCACCCGTCCCGTACCAGCCCCTGATCCAGCCGCGCCGCTGATTTCGAGCTATTCTTCAGGAACGACCTCCCGGTGCCGCTACGGGGGCCGGAGCCTTCGCTCGGACCCCAATGATCGAAGTCCTCACCGCCCTGACTCCGGAAGACATCGAAGCGGTGCGCTTTCTCGTTCTCGCGCACGCGGCCGCTTTGCGTGAGCACCCGGGATCCGAGGGAGTTCGCTCCGACGCCGAGCAACTCCCCGGTCCGTACACCCCACCCCGCGGGCGGCTGTACCTTGCGCGGTTCGAGGGGATCCCGGCCGGATGCGTCGCCCTCCGCGCCCTCGAGGGTGCCATCGGCGAAGTGAAGCGAATGTTCGTTTTGGCGACGGTGCGGCGCAACGGCGTGGCCCGGGCGCTCATGGAGCGGCTCCTGGCCGATGCGCGCCAAATGGGTTATGAAACGCTCCGCCTCGGCACGCTAAGCGAGATGACCGCCGCCCAGCAGCTGTATCGGGAGCTCGGCTTCGTGGAAATCTCCCGATACCCAACCGGTGACCAGATGGACACCGTCTTCTTCGAGCGCACAATGCGCGCGCGGTAAGACCCAGCTCCGGAGCCTCCCCATGAACCGACGCAACGCCGTCCTTCTCTTCGCCCTGCTGACCCCCGCCGCCGCATTCGCGCAGGCCGACCGCCAAAGCGCCCGGCCGGCCGTCGGCATCGCCGCGGTCAAACCCCTCTACGACGAGGTGAGAGGGTTCTTGATCAAATCGGCGGAAATGATCGCCGAGACCGACCTCGCGTTCAAACCGGTGGCCACGGTGAGAAGTTACGGCGAGATCCTCGGCCATCTGGCCAATGAGAACTACGATTTTTGCGCGGCGGCGGTCGGCGCGAAGAGCCCACGGACCATTGACTTCGAGAAGATCACTTCCAAATCGGAGATGGTGCGCGCCCTGAAAGGGGCCTTCGCTTACTGCGATGCCGCTTACGGGATATCGGAGCGGGACGCTATGGGGGAGACAACGCTCTTCGGGACCAAAGGGAGCAAGCTGTGGGTGCTGAACTACAACGTCGCTCATGACAACGAGCACTACGGCAACCTAGTCACCTATCTTCGCATCAAAGGCCTCGTTCCCCCGTCGAGCACGGGCAACTAGATGCTCGTCACGCCGGCGCCCTATCTTTCGGGCGTCAAGCCCAAGGGACTTAGGTGACGCCGCACATCGTGTATTTCGACGGCCTCTGCGGCCTCTGCGACCGCTTTGCGCGCTTCGCCGCAGCGCGAGACCGCAAGCGCAAGCTCCGGTTCGCCGCACTTCAGGGAGAAACGGCCCGCACCCGGCTGAGCGACCGCTTCGAATGGGCCAAGGAGCCTGTGACGATCGTCTTCGAAGACCCGAAACGATTTCGCACCGGATCCGACGCGGTGCTCGCGATCGTCGCGATGCTCGGCGGAGTCTGGCGCCTGGCGCCGATCCTGCGCGTAGTGCCTCGGCCGATTCGCGACGCGGTCTATGACTTCATTGCGCGCCGGCGGAAGCGCTGGTTTGGATCTCTCGACTCCTGCCGGCTCCCCACCCCGGCGGAGCGCGACCGCTTCCTCCCGTAGAGTCCAGCGCTCAAGTCGCGGGGCGATGCCCCACAGCGAAAGAACGACCCCCCGACCGCCGAGCGCGCCCGCCAATGCCGGAGGCGGAGCGGTAGTGTCGGTGGTGCCGCCGCTTACGGCCTACCCGAGGGAGGGGGAGACTGAGGAGCTTGACGGTCCATGAGCGCGCGAGTCGCGCTCGTCCACCCCGCCCCGGCAAGAACCCCCGCCACCACGTCGCTCGGATAATGAACGCCGAGGTAGACGCGCGAGAACGCGACGGCCAGAATGAAGGCGAAGACCACGCCTCGAATCCACACCACCCGTCGCGGGTACGCGGTCGTATCGGTCAGCAGGATCACCGCGAGCCCGAAAATGATCGCCGAGCTCATCGCATGGCCGGAAGGAAAGGACCACCACCCCGCGCCGTCGAGGCGAGGGACCACCGAAGGACGAGGCCGAGCGAAGACCGCCTTGAGCACCCCGTAGAGGGCCCAGCCGGTCAGGGCGGAGAGAAAGTACCCGAGCGCCGCGCGCCGGCCCCGCGCCCGGGCAATCCACCCCGTCAGCAGAAAGGCCAGCGGCGCCATCGCGTTGCCGTCCCCGAACCAGGAGATGGCGCGCATCAGCGAGGTCAGCGCGGCCGACCGCCATTCCGCCACCGCGAGGATGCCGCGCGCGTCAACGCCCTCGAGGAAGGACAGCTCCTCGAGTACCGCCAATAGAAGGAAGGCGCCGGCCAGCGCGAGCGCGGGCCGGAAGGCCGCCGGAACCTTGGGCATTGGCAGGCAAGTTACACCCGCTCGCTGTAGCTTCGGAGGGTCTTCCTTCACCCTCCGAGGATTCTTCGTGCGCCGCTCTCAAATCGCCGGTCTCGCCCTGATCTCGCTCGCCGCGGTGTCCGACCTCGTCGCGCAGCGGATCGACCCGAGAACCTACGCCGAGCTCCGCTGGCGAATGATCGGCCCCTTCCGGGGGGGCCGCACCAAGGCCGCCGCAGGCATCGCCACCCAGCCCAACGTGTTCTACGTCGGTGCCACCAATGGCGGAGTCTGGAAAACCACCGACTTCGGGACCACCTGGAAACCGATCTTCGACGATCAGCCCACCGGCTCGATCGGGGCGATCGCCGTGGCCCCGTCCAATCCCGACATCGTTTACGTCGGCTCCGGCGAGGGCTTGCAGCGGCCCGATCTCTCGACCGGCGACGGGATGTACCGTTCCGCCGACGCCGGTAAGACCTGGACCCACCTCGGCCTCCGGGACGGCCAGCAGATTCCCCAGATCGCCGTCGATCCGCGGAACCCCGACCGGCTCTTCGTCGCGGTCCTGGGCCACCCCTATGGACCTAACGCCGAGCGGGGGCTCTTCCGGTCGAGCGACGGAGGGCGGACCTTCGACAAGATCCTCTTCAAGGACGAAAACACCGGCGCCGTCGATGTGGTACTCGACCCGAAGAACCCCGACATCGTCTATGCCGTCCTCTGGGAAGCGCGCCAAGCCCCCTGGGAAAACGGCGTGTTCAGCGGCCCCGGCAGCGGCCTCTTCAAGTCCATCGATGGCGGTGGAACCTGGCGGCAGCTCACCGCCGGGCTCCCCACCTTTGCCGACGGCCTGGGCCGCATCGGCATCACCGTGGCGCCAAGCGATCCGAATCGGATGTACGCGACGGTGGCCCAGCGCGGCGGCGGATTCGTCTATCGCTCCGACGATGCCGGCGAGAGCTGGCGCCGGGTGAGCGAGGACCAACGCATTGCGGGGCGCCCCGACGACTTCGCGGAGGTCAAGGTCGACCCGACCAATCCCGATGTGGTCTTTACCGCGAGTGTGGTGAGCTGGAAGTCGACCGACGGTGGAAGGACGTGGACCGCCTTCCGCGGCGCCCCCGGCGGCGACGACTACCACCGGATCTGGATCAACCCACTCAATCCGAAGATCATGCTCTTCGCCGCCGATCAGGGTGCCATCGTGACGGCGAACGGCGGGGAAACCTGGAGCACCTGGTACAACCAGCCGACGGCTCAGTTCTATCACGTGAGCGCCGACAACGCCTTTCCCTATCGAGTCTGCGGCGGCCAGCAGGAGAGCGGATCGGCTTGCGTATCGAGTCGCGGCAACGACGGCGCCATCACCTTCCGTGACTGGCATCCGGTCGGTGTGGAGGAGTACGGCTTCGTCGCGCCCGATCCGCTCGATCCCGACATCGTCTACGGCGGAAAGGTTTCCCGGTACGACCGGCGGACCGGCCAGGTGCAGAACGTCGCCCCCAGGGTTTTCCGCGACGCCGACTATCGCGTGCTTCGAACAGCGCCGGTCCTCTTCTCTCCCGTCAATCCGCGGCTGCTCTTCTTTGCCACGAACACCGTCTGGACCACCCTGGACGGGGGTAAGCACTGGACCAAGATCTCCCCCGACCTGACGCGCACCGATTCTGTCGTACCGGCCAACGTCGGCAAATACGCCTCGGAGCGCAACGCGCGGGCCCGGCACCCCGGGGTGGTCTACACCGTGGCGCCGAGCTATCGGACCGCCAATGTCATCTGGGCCGGTTCCGACGACGGTCTTATTCATGTCACTATGAATTCCGGCCGCACTTGGAAAAACGTGACGCCCCCCGAGCTCACCCCCTGGAGCAAGGTGTCGGTGATGGACGCGTCGCACTTCGACTCGCTCACCGCCTACGCGGCGATCAACACCCTCCGCCTCGACGATCTCCGGCCGTACATCTACCGGACCCGGGACGGCGGGAAATCGTGGAAGCGCATCACCACCGGGATTCCCGACGGCGCAACGGTGAACGCGGTGCGCGAAGATCCGAAGCGGCGCGGGCTCCTCTTCGCGGCCGGCGAACGGCAGGTCTGGGTCTCCTTTGATGACGGCGAGAATTGGCAGTCGCTCCGGCAGAACATGCCCATCACATCCATTCGTGACGTGGTCATCAAGGATGACGACCTCCTCGCCGGGACCCATGGCCGCGGATTCTGGATTCTCGACGACATCACACCGCTTCGGCAGATCACCGCCGGGACGGCGGCGTTGCCGGCGGCGCTTTTCAAGCCGGCTCTCGCCACGCGGGTTCGCTGGAACATGAACACCGATACGCCTCTTCCACCCGACGAACCGGTGGCCGACAACCCACCCGACGGGGCGGTCATCAACTATTGGATCGGGGGGGCGACGGCCGAGCCCATAACGCTGGAGATTCGCGATCGGGCCGGTGCCTTGGTCCGGCGCTTTTCGAGCGCCGACCCCCCCGAGAAACCGATCGAGGGGCGCAACATTCCCGATTACTGGATTCGCCCGCCCCAGATCCTCTCGGCGGGGGCGGGGATGTACCGCTTCGTCTGGGACCTTCGCTACCCCGACCCCAAGGGGATGAACTTCGGCTACCCGATCGCGGCCATCTACCGGAATACCGTCAAGGACCCGGTGGGCCCGTGGGTCACCCCCGGCACTTACACCGTCATTCTCACCGCCAACGGCACCAGCTACCGGCAGCCGCTCACCGTGCGGATGGACCCCCGCGTGAAGCTCCCGGCGCCGGCGCTTGCCGCCCAGCTTCGGACCTCCCGGCGAATCGTGGAGACGCTGGCCCAGGTCGTCGACGCGCGCGACACGCTCCGCCAACTCCGCGGCAAGGTGCGGGCGGCACGCAACGGTGCCTCGGCGGCGGCGGTCGAAGCGCTGGATGCATTCGATCGTGAGGCGCAGGCGCTCGAGGGAACCGGGGGTGGGTTCGGCGGGGGTGCCGGTGCACCCTCTCTCACCGGGACTGCCGGACAGCTCTCCTCTCTGTATGGCGCGCTGCAGGATGTGGACGCCGAACCCACGTCGCAGCTCACCGCGGCCGTCGAGGAGAAGGACGCCGCCGCGCGGATGCTGCTTACGACCTGGCGGACCCTGCGCACGACCAAGCTCGATGCCATGAACGCTCGGCTCAAGACCGTGGGGGCGGCCGAAATCAGGTGAGCCACGCCGGCGCCACGGCCCTGGTCCGTGAAGTCAGCCCGAGCGTTTCGCGCTGCGAGCTCACCCATCTGGCGCGTGCGCCGATCGATTTCGAGGAGGCCAAGCGCCAGCATGCCCGGTACATCGCGGCGTTGGAGGTCCTCGGTTGTCGGATCGAGTGGCTTCCCCCGCTCCCCGACCATCCCGACGCCGTCTTTGTCGAAGACACCGCCGTGGTACTCGATGAACTTGCCGTGGTCACGCGCCCCGGCGCCGAGTCGCGCCGGGGAGAGACCGCTTCCGTCGCCGAGGCGCTCGGCAAGTACCGCGAGGTCCGGGTGATGAAAGGGCCGGGCACGCTCGACGGCGGGGACGTACTCCGCCTTGGACGGACCCTCTACGTCGGCATCACTCCGCGCACCGACGCGGCGGGCCGGGCTGAGCTCGCGGCGTTGGTCGAGGACGCTGGATACCGCGTCTGTCCGGTCGCGGTGCATGGGTGCCTGCATCTCAAGTCCGCCGTCACCGAGGTAGCGCCGTCTATTCTACTGGCCAACCCCAAGTGGATTTCGGTGGCGGACTTCTCCTCGTTCCGGGTGGTTCCCGTGGCGTTGGCCGAGCCTGCCGCGGGCAACGCGCTCCGGGTGGGAGAGATGGTGATCCACGCCGCCGAGTTCCCGGCCACTCGCTCCCGGCTGGCCGTGGCGGGGATTCCGGTTCGGCAAGTTCCAGCCTCGGAGCTTGCCAAAGCGGAAGGCGGCGTGACCTGCTGCAGCCTGATGCTCGCATGACCGCGGGGTGGGCCAGCGCCGATTGACAGACGGGCAACTCAGTGTATCATGTATATAGACATGATGCACTGACTTGTTCCCCGAACGTCGTGGCGGTTCTTCGATGTCCGATCGCGCACCCGAGACCTACCTCCCGCTCCGCCCCGCCGTCTTGCTCATCCTGCATGTGCTCCTCGATGGGGAGCGGCACGGCTACGCCATCGTCCAGGCGGTCGATGAGCGCTCGGAAGGAACCGTCCGGCTCCATCCCGGCGCGCTCTACCGGGTCCTGCACGGCCTCCTCGAGGATGGGCTCCTGGCCGAAGCGGCCGCGCCGGCGGGTGGCGAACCGGCCGACCCGCGCCGGGTCTACTATCGCATCACCGCGCTCGGCCGGCGGGTGCTCACCGCGGAGCTCAGCCGCCTCGACCGCCTGCTGGCCGCCGGCCGAGCGCGGTGATGCGATAGTAG